>NZ_VFVA01000011.1:0-168754 GCF_006442155.1 Mesorhizobium sp. B2-4-14
GCGCGTGCTTCGGGGCTCACATCACGGACCCTGGAGATATCGAATACCGGTCCGCCTGCAGAAAGCTGCTGGGCGGCGGCCTGCGCCCGGCTGATCCACGTGGCGTCAGCCTCGCCCTCGGCAACGATGCGATCCTTGACGACCGAAAGTCGCACCGAATCCGGTGGAGCCAGCGATGCCGTCAACCGCTTCAACACGAACTCCGGCTCAAGGCTCTGATAGAATTGCCAGTTCGCATGAACGCGGGCGGCATCGACCTGCGTTCCGGACAATAGCGACTGCGGGTCGGCGGCAAGCGGGTCTCTCAGGCCGGCAATATAGAATTGGCCATCGCGGATGTTTTGTTCGGCAACGATGATGCCCGGCTGGGTCCCCAGTCGCGACACATAGGCCTGCCAGTGCTCTGCCGCGCGTGCTTCGGGGCTCACATCACGGACCCTGGAGATATCGAATACCGGTCCGCCTGCAGAAAGCTGCTGGGCGGCAGCCTGCGCCCGGCTGATCCACGTGGCGTTAGCCTCGCCCTCGGCAACGATGCGATCCTTGACGACCGAAAGTCGCACCGAATCCGGCGGAGCCAGCGACGCCGTCAGCCGCTTCAACACGAACTCCGGTTCAAGGCTCTGATAGAATTGCCAGTTCGCATGAACGCGGGCGGGATCGACCTGCGTTCCCGACAGCAGCGACTGCGGATCGGCGGCAAGCGGGTCTCTCAGGCCGGCAATATAGAATTGGCCATCGCGCACCGTTTGTTCGGCAACGATGATGCCAGGCTGGGTCTCCAGTCGCGATAAATAGGCCTGCCAGCGCTGCCCGGATTGCCAGGAAAGAAAGAACCAAATGCCCGTCGGAATCAAAACCAGCAGGGCTGCGGCCAGCACCAGCCACGGAAATCCCTCATTTGATTCCTCGTGTTTCAGTTCAACACAGGTTTGCAACTGCGTCTCTACGCTGGCCAGTTGCGAACTGTCGCCGTCGAACTGCTCCAAAGCCTGTGAGTATTCATCATGGATGCGGAGCAATACGTCGCGAATTATTTCGTGTAGTTCTTCCGGCGGATTGCCCCTGATCACCGAAACCAGTGTCGCAAACGGTCCAACCTCCGACCAGAGACGAAGCTCCCCAAAACGGATAGTGTCCAGGCCGCTCTGTTCTTTCTCGTTAAATGAGTCCCTTACAAAATCTTGAATTGCGCTGAGCATCGAAGAAATGAGCTGAGGATCTTCGCTCGTCGCATTTTCCGCAGTTACATGTGCAATCAAAAGCCCGGAACTGCGGTTGATGAGAAAGACATGCTCAACACGATAGACAAGAGAATGATTAAGAACAACTTCCGAGAAGCTTGCCCCCGTTCTCCAAGCTTCAAATCTCCACTTAAGTCCATGCCAGGTAAATATATGTCTTAAAGATTCATTCAGCGACTGAAAGGTCTGGTCGATCTTTTCACCGATAGACTTGCGAATAGCCGGCAGAAACACCGGGTACAGTATATCCGTCAGCGTGCGCGGGTTCTTCTGGATGGACCTTTGCGCAGCCCTCTCGACAACCGGCACAAATGCCTCGCCGAGTTGCGCATGAGACGCACGTGCGGCTGCATCGGGGAGAACGCTCCCCACTGCTGCCGCAAGCTGCTCAGGTTCGTCAAGCAGGTGCGCAACTCGTGAAAGCTCCGAAATTTCGCGGCCGACCAGCAGCTGGCGAAGCGTTTCCATGCGATGATCGGCGGTTGGAATTCCGTCGAAAAGCGCACCGTGGTCCGGATCAACGTTCCGGGCAATTTCGACCAAAAGCCGAGCCAGAGCCTCGCGATCAATCTCGGTATCGTTCGCAGCGGCTCTTTCAGAAGGGTTGATTGGGTCGACGGTCGACCTCAAGTTCCGATCAACTCACTTTCCAGCTGCGTTCCGAGTTGCCCTTGCTGCCGATGGGATCCTGATTCAGACACTTCGCAACCTCGATAAACAGGCCAGCCAAAAGATTTCGGTCGGTCTTGACGTTGCTGAGATCGGAAAAGAATTTCTCCATCAGCATCTGAACGCTTTCATTCTTCTGCTTGATTTCCTCACGCAGCGAATGGTCGCTTCGATTTATCCGATCCGAAACTTCGCGCTCAAGCTCGCTCAATTGATCCGACAACGAGCGCACCTGCTTTTCAAGTGCCTGATTTTGTTCGCGAAGATTCCGGTCAATCTCCTTGTCGGCATCGGCTCGTGCGTCTTTTTCGTTGCGCAATTGCCCCGCAAGTGAATCGACCTGCTTCTTTGCATTTGACTCGTACATCTCAAGATTGCGCTTGGCCTCGGATTCGACATCCTTGAAGCGCTGCAAGAACCGTTCTTCAAGCTTGGAAAAGCGGCGGTCATAGTCCTGCATCTGGTTGCCGAACAGCAGATCACGTATCTTGTCGACACCTACAGCCTCGCCGGAGACCCCGCTCTCGCGAACCTGGGCCGCCATGAAATTCAGCCCGTTTTCGGCTGGATTACCTATCAGATTTGCGTCCGCTTTATTTGCCGAAGAAGCGGCATTCGAAGAGTCCTTAGCCATCCTCACGCCCAATCGCCAGAGTGCAAAACTCGGAGAATAGGAAATTATGTCAGACAAATACCCTGCCTGCAAGCCGGAATCCCCTTGGCTCAAGCCGATTCGTGCGTTCCTTTTTCGTCTCTTGGACTAGCAACGCATTGTCGGTGCAGCCCGTTGCTTCTGGCTTAAATAATTGCTCTCACCCATAACACCCCCGCTCCACCGCCAGCCTCTTCACCAACCCCAGCACCCCATCGATGGCCGGCGTCGGCTTGCCCGTCAGTCGCCCAAGCTCCTGCACGGCTCCCACCAGCGCGTCGATCTCCATCGGCCGGCCGCGTTCCAGGTCCTGCAGCATCGAGGTCTTGTGCTCGCCGACGTCGCCGGCGCCCTTGATGCGGCGGTCGACGTCTATGGCGAAGCGCACGCCGAGGCTTTCCCCGATCGCCTGGGCTTCCAGCATCATGGTGCGGGCAAGCTGGCGGGTGCCTTCGTCGGCGACGATCGCGGCAAGCGTGCTGCCGGTCAACGCCGAGATCGGGTTGAAGGAGAGGTTGCCCCACAGCTTCACCCAGATCTCCGAGCGTATGTCGTCGCGCACCGGCGCCTGCAGCCCGGCCTTGACCATTTCCTGCGCCAATGCCGTCACCCGCTCGCTGCGCTCGCCGGAGGGTTCGCCGAGCGAGAAGCGCTTGCCCTCGACATGCCGGATGAGGCCGGGCGCATCGACCTCGACGGCGGGGTAGACCACCGAGCCGATGACGCGCTCAGGCCCGATCCGCTGCCAGATCGCGCCGCCCGGATCGACTGCGTTGAGCCTGGTGCCTTCGAGCGGCCCGCCGACCTTGTGAAAGTACCACCACGGCACGCCGTTCTGCATGGTGACGACCGCGGTGTCCGGACCGAGCAGCGGCGCTATCTGGTCCAGCGCCGGGGTGAGCGAGTGGGCCTTCAGCGCCAGCACCACGATGTCCTGGACGCCGAGCTCCCCGGCCTTGGCGGCGGCACGGACGCGCGCGACCGTCTCCTTTCCGTCCTCAATCAGGCGCAGGCCGTCTGCCTCGATCGCTTCGAGATGGGCGCCGCGCGCCACGATCGACAGATCGGTGCGGCCGGCGATCGCCAGTTTGGCGGCGAGATAGCCGCCGATCGCGCCGGCGCCGAAAATGGTGATCTTCATCGTCAAAGCCCGAGTTTGGCGGCAAGGCCGATGCGCTGTAGCTTGCCGGTCGCGCCCTTGGGGATCTCGTCCAGGATCAGCACCTTGCGCGGCACCTTGAAGTCGGCGAGCCGCATCGCCGCATGGCTGCGGATATCGCTTTCAGTGGCGCTCATGCCTTCGCGCAGCACCACTGCCGCCGCCACCTCCTCGCCGAGCTTGTCGTGCGGCATGGCGAAGGTGACCACTTGCGCCACCGCCGGATGGTCCATCAGCACGTCGTCGACCTCGAGCGGCGAGATCTTTTCGCCGCCGCGATTGATGATCTCCTTCAGCCGGCCGGTGACCCGGAGATAGCCGTCCGCGTCGAGCACGCCCTGGTCGCCGGTGTGGAACCAGCCATGCGCGAAAGCCGTCGCATTGGCATCCGGGTTCTTCTCGTAGCCGCCAGTGACATTGGGCCCGCGAATGACGATCTCGCCGGTCTCGCCGGCTTCGAGCAGCCGCCCGTCCGGCGCCATCACCGCCACGTCGGGTCCGGCCGATGCGCCGACACTGCCCGGCTTGCGCAGGCCCGGCGGCAGCCGGTTGGAAGCCATCTGGTGCGCGGCCTCGGTCATCCCGTAGGATTCGATCACCGGGCAGCCGAAGGTCCTTTCCAGTTCGGCCATCACCTGCGCCGGCAGCGATGCCGAGGACGAGCGGATGAAGCGCAGCCGCGCAGCCGCCAGCACCTCTTCATTGCGGGCCGCGCGCGGCAGGATCGCCTGATGCATGGTCGGCACCGCCGTGTACCAGCTCGGCTTGGCGTCGCCCAGCCACTGGAAGAAGCGCAACGCGTTGAAGCCCGGCGTGCAGTAGATGCTGCCGCCCGAGGCCAGCGACGACAGCACCGCCGCGATCAGGCCATGGATATGGAACAGCGGCATGATGTTGAGGCAGCGGTCACTGGCCGTCAGGCCGAGCGTCGCGCCGATATGGGAGGCGGACGCCGCGATGTTGGCGTGGCTGAGCGGCACCAGCTTGGGCCGCGAGGTCGTGCCCGACGTGTGCAGCAGAAGCGCGACGTCGTCATCCCCAGCCATGTCGGACGCCGCCTGCGGGCCGACCGACGCGCCTTCGATGGTGAAGCTGCCGGCAGGGGCGTCCGGCGGCACGACAAGCCGCAGCACGCCGATGCCGAGGCGTTCGGCCACCGCCACGGCCGGGCCGGCCTCGGTCTCCGCGACAAGGATCGCCTTGGCGCCGATGTCGGTGAGGTAGAAATCGAGTTCGTCCGCCCGATAGGCGGGATTGAGCGGCGCCGTCGAGGCGGCGGCCGCCACGGCGACGAAGGCGGTTGCCATCTCCGGCCCGTTCGGCAGCACGATCGCCACCCGGTCGCCCCGGCCGATGCCAAGCGCGTGCAGCCGGCTGGCCGTGGCCGCGATCAGCGCGCGCAGCTTGCCATGGGTGAGCGTTGCGCTCTCGGGCGCCAGGATGGCCGGCGCATCATCGGTGCCGGCAACGAGGCGGTGGGTGAGGTCTGTGTGGGTTTGGGTCATGGTCACCGGCTATGTTTCAAAGCTCGTGAAAGTTCAGCGGAGGTTAGCGCCGCCCCTCATTGCCCTGCCGGGCATTTCTCCCCGTATAATGACGGGGAGAAAGACGCAGTCGCCGATGGCTTCGCCAACTGCCAGCGTTGCCGCGAAAGCGCTGAGGGAGCGGAGCCCCCTCTCCCCGTCACTATACGGGGAGAGGATGCCGGCAGGCAGGTGAGGGGCAGCACCAGCGCCTGAAAAGGAAGGCCAAACTTGAATTGAGCACTTGGCAATTTCCGCACTGCCACCTCCTTGCTCATCCCCTCAATAACCCAGCGCCAACCCGTCCTTGCGTGGATCCGACGCCCCGGTCAGCGTTCCCTTCTCCCAGTCGATCAGCACCACCTGGCCTCCGCCGAGCGGGTGGGGCGGCTCCGTGACCTCATGGCCGCGCCGGCGAAGGCCCGCAACCGCCTCGGCGGGCACGCTGCGCTCGGCCTCCACAACGCCGTCATTGTAGAACACCCGTGGCGCATCCACCGCCTGCTGCGGGTCCATGCCGAAGTCGATCATGTTGGTCAAAAGATGGACATGCCCGAACGGCTGGTAGCCGCCACCCATGACGCCGAACGGCATCACCACGCGGCCGTTCCGGGTCGCCATGCCGGGCATGATCGTGTGCATCGGCCGCTTGCCGGGCGCGATCGCGTTCGGGTGCGCGGGGTCGAGGCGAAAGCTCGAGCCACGGTTTTGCAGCACGATGCCGGTCTTCGGGCCGACGACGCCGCTGCCGAACGAGTAATAGGTCGAGTTGATGAAGGAGACCGCGTTGCGGTCGCGGTCGACGATCGAGATGTAAACCGTGTCGCTGCCCGGCAAGTCGACGCGCGGCAGATGCGTCATGGCGCGCTCGCTGTCGATCTCGGCGCGCAGCCGGTCGGCATAGGCGCTGGACAGAAGCTCTCTCACCGGCACCGGGACATGGTCCTGATCGCCGAGAAAGGTGTCGCGGTCCCGGTAGGCCAGTCGTCCGGCCTCGATCTCCAGATGCAGGCGTTCGGCCCCATTGGGATCGAGCCCGCCGAGCTTGAACCCTGACAGCACGTTCAGCATCAAAAGCGCCGTCAGCCCCTGGTTGTTCGGTGGCATCTGGTGGATGTCATAGCCGCCATAGGCGGTGCTGACCGGCGCCACATAGTCGCCTTTGGTCGCGGCGAAATCCTCGAGCGAATGAAGCCCGCCCAGTTCATTGAGCCGGCGCACCATGTCGTCGGCGACGGCGCCCTCGTAGAATCCGGCGCGGCCGTGCTTGGCGATCACCCGCAAGGTGGCGGCGAGTTCCGGCTGGCGATGGACATCGCCGGCTTCCGGCGCCTTGCCGCCCGGCAGGAAAATGCGCGATGCATGTTCGTCGGCCGACAGGTCGGTCTCCGGGTCGGCCCAGTCGAAGGCGACGCGGTCGTGCACGACATAGCCGTTCTCGGCATAGTGGATGGCCGGCGCCAGCACCTCGGCGATGCCCTTGCGGCCATGATCATCGAGCAGCCGGCACCAGGCATCGATGGCACCGGGCACGGTCACCGCATGCGGCCCCTGTTTCGGCAGCTCGCTGAAACCCTTCTCCAGATACCAATCGACGGTCGCGCCCGCCGGCGCGCGGCCGGAGCCGTTGAAGGCCAGCACATTGCCTTGTCCAGCCGGACAGTAGAGCACGAAACAGTCGCCGCCGATGCCGGTCGATTGCGGCTCGACCACCCCTTGCACGGCGGCCGCGCAGACCGCCGCGTCCATGGCGTTGCCGCCGGCGCGCAGCATATCGATGGCAGCCAGCGTCGCCAGCGGGTGCGAGGTGGCGGCCATGGCCTCGGTGGCACGAACCGGCGAGCGGCCGGGAAACTGGAAATCACGCATTGTTGTCTGGGTATCCCCTGGTCACTTGAAGCGAATTGGTCCGATGAAATCAAGGACGGCGGCCGAAGATCTGCGCGATTGCCAAAAGCACGACCGACAGCACGATCAGGCAGGTGGAGATGGCGGCGATCGTCGGGTCGATCTGGTCACGCAGCGCATTGAACATGCGGCGCGTCAACGTCGTCGTCTCGCCGCCCGAAATGAACAGCGAAACCACCACCTCGTCGAAGGAGGTGATGAAGGCGAACAGCGCGCCCGAGACGATCGAGAAGCGGATCTGCGGCATGGTCACCTGCCAGAACGCCGCGATGCGCCCGGCGCCCAGGCTGCGCGCCACCCGCTCCTGGTTCATGTCGTAGGACCGCAGTCCGGACAGCACGGTCAGCACCACGAGTGGCAAGGCTTGCACCGTGTGCGCGATGACCAGGCCGGTCAGCGTGTTGTTGAGCCCGATGCGGGCATAGAGGAAGAAGGTACCGATGCCGATCAGGATCACCGGGATGATCAGCGACGCCGTGAGCAGGCCGTTGATGGTGCCGTTGAAGCGCAGGGTCCCCCGGTTGATGGCATAGGCGGCAGCGGTGCCGAGCGGCGTCGCCACCGGCACGGTGATGAGCGCCACCTTCACCGAGACGATCGTGGCGTCGCGCCATTCCAGTGACTGGAAATAAGTCTGGTACCAGCGCAGCGACCATTGCTGCGGCGGAAACTGCAGCAGCGTCGAATCCGAGAACGACATGATGACGATGATCACCGACGGCGCGATCAGGAACAAAAGCACAAGGCCGCCCAGCGCATAAAGCCACAGGCGTTGCCAGTGCGAAATCGGCAGGCTCCCGTTCATCGCGAACTCCACACGCCGGTGGCGCGCGCGCCGAGCAGCCACTGGAACAGGCCGAGCAGCGCCAGCGTGACGACCAGCAGCACCACGCCGAGCGCGGCACCCGCGCCCCAGTTGGAATAGAGGCTGGTGGTCTGTTCCATGCGCATCGCCCACATGACCACCTTGCCGCCGCCCATCAGCGCCGGGGTAACGAAGAAGCCGAGACACAGCACGAAGACGATGACCACACCGGAGGCGAGGCCGGGCAGCGACAACGGAAAGAAGATCTGCCGGAAGGTCGCGACGGGGCCGGCGCCGAGGTTCATGCCGGCGCGCAGGCAGTCGGTGTCGATGGTCTTCATCGAGGCGTAGAGCGGCAGGACGAGGAAGGGCAAGAGGATGTGCGTCATGCCGACGACGACGCCCGACAGGTTGTTGGCGAGCGACAGCGGCTGGCTGATGACGCCGAGGTCGATCAGCCAGCTGTTGATCAGGCCCTTGCGCTGCAGGATCACCAGCCAGGCATAGGTGCGCACCAGCACCGATGTCCAGAACGGCAGGATGACGAAGATCAGGCAGATCGACGCCGCCCGGCGCGGCAGTTGCGACAGCATGTAGGCCAGCGGATAGCCAAGCAGCACGCAGGCCCCGGTAACGATGAACGCGACCTTGAAGGTGGTGGCAAAGGTTTTGATGTACGAAGCCTGCTCGAAGAAGCGCGCATAATTGGCGGCGCTCAAGGCGCCGGTCTCGTCGAACAGCGACAGCCAGAACAGCCAGCCGATCGGCACGATGATGATGGCGCAGACGAGGAAGAGACTGGGCGACAGCAGCGCCAGCAGCCGCAGCGACTCGCGCCGCGCGTCGGCGCGCAATGCCCGCGCGTTCAGGTCCCCGCCGACGCCGCCGGCAGTCCCCTCGATGAGGGCGGATTGCGCGCTCATTCTTCGGCCGCCACCAGGATCGTGTCCTGCGCATCGAGGCCGAGGCGGATCGGCTGGCCGGGCGCCGGCAGCCTCGCCAGCACGTCGCTGCGGCAATAGTCGCGCAAAGTCAGCTGGCGGCCATCGCGCAGCATCGCGTAGCAGACGAAACTATCGCCCTGATAGATGATGTCGCTGACCGTGGCATCGAGCAGATTGATACCGTTCGACGGCTCGGCTTTCGTGACCAGCCGCAGCTTTTCCGGCCGCACCACCATCAGGTGCTGGCCCGAGGCCTGGGCCGGGATTGCTGTGTGGATCCGTCTGTCTTCGTACCAGACCGCCCCGTCGCGGCATTCGACGGGAATGAAATTCGATTCGCCGATAAAGCCGGCTACGAATTGCGTCCTGGGCGCGGCATAGAGCGTTTCGGGCCGGTCGAGCTGTTCGATGCGGCCGGCGTTCATCACAGCGATGCGGTCCGACATGGTGATGGCTTCGCGCTGGTCGTGGGTGACATAGACGGTCGTCATGCCAAGCCGCCGGTGCAGGGCGCGCAGCTCGATCTGCATATGCTCGCGCAGGCCCTTGTCGAGCGCCGACAGCGGTTCGTCCATCAGCACGATGCGCGGCTCGAAGACGATGGCGCGCGCCAGCGCCACGCGCTGGCGCTGGCCGCCGGAGAGCTGGTCGACCCGCCGTTCGCCCAGGCCCTGCAGCTTCACCAACTCCAGCGCCTTTTCGACACGCTGCGCCGTCTCGACCGTCGCCACGCCACGCTGCTTCAGCGGAAAGGCGATGTTGTGGAAGACATTCATATGCGGGAACAGCGCATAATTCTGGAACACCATGCCGATGTTGCGCTTGTGCGGCGGCGTGGTGATGATCTCGTCGTCGCCCACCTTGATGGAACCGGCATTGGCCCTGATGAAACCGGCGAGGATCATCAGCAGCGTCGTCTTCCCGGATCCGGAAGGGCCAAGCAGCGTCAGGAATTCGCCCGCCGCGACATCGAGGTTCAGGTCGCGCAGGACCGATACGGAGCCAAATCGTTTCTCGATCGCGCGCAAGCCGATCGGCAGCGCGGATAGCGCAATGGACAAGATCACTTTCTCCCTAGCCGGCAATTTTCAGGCGACGGAAGGCAGGGCGACGCTGGTGCCGCCCTGCCTTGTCAATGCCTATTGCTGGATCAGATTGTTGAACTTTTCGGTCGCCTCGACCAGATTGTCGCGCCAGAACTCGGCGTCCTGCAGCACCTGCTTCTTGACGTTCTCCGGCGACGAGTTGATGTCCTTGATCCGCTCCGGCGGGATCTTGCCGGTTTCGAAGGCCTTTTCGTTCACCGGTCCGTTGTCGACATAGAGCGGCAGATTGGCCTGCAATTGCGGGCTGACGAACATCGCCAGCGCCTTCATCGCCGCGTCCTTGTTCTTGGCGCCCTTCGGGATCACCATGCAGTCGGCGGTCAGCACCCCCTGGTCGAAGGAGAAGCTGACCGGCGCGCCTTCCTTCTTCAGGGTGCCGGCGCGGCCGTTCCAGATGCTCGCCATGTCGACTTCGCCGTCCTTGACCAGCTGCATGGCCTGCGCGCCCGACGTCCACCAGGCGTCGACATGGCCGCGGATCTTGTCGACCGATTTCAGCGCGGCGTCGATGTCGACGGGATAGACCTTGTCGATCGGCAGGCCGGAGGCGAGGGCGGCGACGCTCAACGTCTCGGTCGCCTGGCTGCTGCTCAGCGCGCGCCGCCCGGGAAATTTTTTCACGTTCCAGAAATCCGCCCAGGTCTTCGGGCCTTTGTCGCCGAAGACGTCGGTCCGGTAGATCAGCACGACGGAGGTGTAGGAGATGCCGACCCAGTCGTCATGGACGAGCTTCGGGTTGATGCCGCTCTTGTCGATAATGCCGTAATCGAGCTTTTCGAACAGCCCTTCCTTCGAGCCGCGCGCGCATTCGTCGGCGCCGAGTTCGGTGATGTCCCACTTCACCGCGTTGCCGGTTACTTGCAGTCGCACGTCGTCAAGGCCGTTGGTGGTGTCTTCCTTGATGGTGATGCCGAGCGCGTCGGCGGTCGGCTTGAAGAACGCCTTTGTCTGCGCCTCCTGATAGGTGCCGCCCCATGAGGCGACGGTGATCGTGTCGGCCGCGACGGCGGGCACTGCCACGGAGGCTGCGAGGCCGGCTATGGCAAAGGCTTTAAAGCTGCTGGTCCTGTTCATTTCGGTGCTCCAACCGGTGTTCCCATTTGTTTTTGATTTAGCATGCGATTTTGTATACAATTTTGAATGTAGCCGAGGGATCGGTGTTGTCAACACCGGCTGGCGCGATCTATTCGAGCCGGACAAGCCTGTGAGAGACGCAGCCACCCGCGTGGCAAATTGGACCGACAACGACTACAAACGTGGCAATGTCCGGCGTGAGTGCCGGAGGACTGGAAGCGGATCTTGGCCAAGGAAACGAAAAACACGCTGCGCGACTCGGTCTACACCTCGCTCAAGGCGATGATCGTGACCGGCCAGATTCCGCCTGGCGCCCGCGTCACCGAGAGCGACATCGCGGCGAAGCTCAATGTCAGCCGCACGCCGGTGCGCGAGGCCTTCAACCGGCTGGAGCGCGACGGGCTTGTCACCGGCCGGCCCCGCCAGGGCTATGCCGTCACCGAGTTCGACATCAACATGTTCCGCGAGGCCTTCGACATCCGCGAACTGCTCGACGGCCATGCCACGGAACTCGCGGCCGTCGCCGCGACCGAGAAGGACAAGGCGCGGCTGCGTGCCATGCTGGCCGAATGCGAGCGGCTTGCCGCCATTCCCGATCGTACCACAAAAGAAAAATTCCAGGAGCTGGAGGTCGGCATCGATCTGCACCGCGTCATCGCGCAGATCAGCGGCAACGCCATGCTGCACGGCATGCTTTGCGGCATCCTCGACAAGTGCCAGCACTATGTCTGGACCGAACTGTTGTGGCTGGACGAATGGAAGATCGCCCGCGACGAGCATGCCGAGATCGTCGAGGCCATCTGCGCCGGCGACGCCGGCCGGGCCGGCATGCTGGCGCGTGCCCATGTGCGCGGCTCGCGCGAGAACGTGTTGCGCCTGCTGCAGGCCAAGTCCGATTACCAGAGTTTTCTCGCCAAGGCGTCCTGAGCGGGTTGGGACGGCGCGCCTTCAGCCCTTGCGTTCCTGAAGGCTGTTGCCGCCGTCAACCACCAGCACGGCGCCGTTGACATAGCTGGCGCCCTCCGATGCCAGGAACACGACCGCCGCGGCCACTTCATCGGGCCGGCCGGCCCGCGCCGGCGGCGTATGCAGGGCCGCTGCCAGCTCCATCGCGCTCGACGCGCCGGTTTCGATCCAGCCGGGCGCGACCGCGTTGACGGTTATGCCGTCCTTTGCCATTTCCAGCGCCAGTGCGCGTGTCAGGCCGACCATGCCGGCCTTGGCGGCGGAATAGGCTGATGTGCCTTCGAAAGACACGATCGGCCCGGTGACCGACGCTACATTGACGACGCGTCCGTAGCCCGCTTCGACCATCGCCGGCAGAAACGCCTTTGTGACGAGGAACGCGGTCTTCAGGCTGACGTCGATTCCTTGATCCCAGTCGGCCTCGGTCATCGAGACAAACGCCTTGTCGGCCGACGGCGATGCCAGCGAGCCCATGCCGGCATTGTTGACCAGGATATCGACCGCGCCGGCGGCCACCTGCAGCCGCGCGACATCGGCAGCCAGGGTGAGATCGGCAACCGCGGCAGTGGCATCGATGCCTTCGCCGCGAAGCTCCGCGGCGCGATCCATCACACGCGCACTGGCCCCGGTCAGGAAAACGGCGTGCCCGGCTTTGCCGAGGTGACGGGCAATGGCGAAGCCGATTCCGTCAGCCGCTCCCGCGCCGGTAATCAAGGCGCGTCTGATCTTGCTGGTGGTCGCGGCCATGCGGGCTCCTTGGGGCTGGCATCATTTTCGATTGGATTGGTTTGCCGGTTTACCGGCGCGCCCGCAATCCGACCTAACAAGAATGTTGGCGCAAGAGAGCGCAATCCGAACGAGGATATCCCGGCGCCAACGGGTCCGCGCCCTCCGTGCGAAAGACGACATTTTTGACATGCCGGGGATGCGCAACAACCGAGGCGGCGGGTTGCAATCATCTCTTCGATGATTGGGGAGGCTGCATAAGCTGAAGCTTATGGACTCCTCCGGCGATTCGAGCAAAGGTCAGGGCGCGGCGCTGCTGCCGGGGCCGGAAATGAGCGACAGTTTCGGATACATCGCGTTCGGCGATGACGAGCTATACGCGCGCGGCGCGCTCTTCAGCGCGCTGAGGCTGCTGCACTATTGCCCGGGCGCGAAGATCACTGTCCTCACCGACAGGCCGCAGATTTTCGACGGCTATCCCATCGGGACGATGGAGCTTACGGCGAGCCGGATGGCCGAAATGTCATTTGGCGGCCGATGCCGCTTCGGCATCAAGGCGGCCGGCATCATCGATCTGCTGGAGTCCTGCGAGCGCCTGTTCCTCATGGACACGGACATGTATCCGA
This sequence comes from Mesorhizobium sp. B2-4-14, assembly GCF_006442155.1. Classification (NCBI taxonomy): domain Bacteria; kingdom Pseudomonadati; phylum Pseudomonadota; class Alphaproteobacteria; order Hyphomicrobiales; family Phyllobacteriaceae; genus Mesorhizobium; species Mesorhizobium sp. B2-4-14. The sequence goes on from NZ_VFVA01000011.1 coordinate 13,403, forward strand.
TTGGCGACATTTCAGGCTGTTTCGGCCAGATTTCCCCCTCACATTCCGTCATGAACAGGTGCGAGGGTCGGCCAAAGGCGCCCTATCGTGCCATCGAAGGCAGGCATTTGATGCTTGGCGAGAAGATACTGACCGGAAGCGAGCCGATGTGGAGCAGCGGGGTCCTGGGTGTCCACAATGCCGCCCTTCCCGCACTGAGCGACGCCTATCATGCAATCGAGCAACTGATCGGTGTCGTAAGAGCGCATACGCCGGAACAATTCTGCATTGGTGTCGCGTTGGCCAGGGATGGATGCAGGATAACGCCGCACCGGCTGCCGATCCGAAACTACACCACCAAGGGAAAGAAGCTCTTTGCCCGACGACGGCTCGAAGCCTTCTTTGTCGGCTATGGCCACCTTGACGTGGGCCAGCAGATCGAGCAGGCCGCCAGATACAGGCTTTGGCGGGCGCCGATGGATCTATGGAGGCAGCGGGACATCTGGCATTTCTAATGCCTGTCGCCCACAAGTGGCTCCGGTTTTGGGGAACGTTCACAGGCTGGCACTCATGTAACGGTTCTCATCCATGCCAGGAACGACTCGATGATCGTGGGTCGCGGACTGTGATGCATCCAGACGACATAGAAGCTGTAGCCCGGCAAGGACAATGGATGCGCCTTGACGAGCGAGCCGTTCTCCAGTTCACGGCCGACCACAACGTCGCTGCAGATCGCAATGCCTTGCCCGGCGACGACCGCATCGATCGCGTGTAGTTCCTCGCGGAAGCTCAAATCCCAGGCTTTGTCCGCCAGGTCCGGATCGATCGAACGGGCCGTCGCCAGCCACCGGGGCCAGGTGGGAGCGTCCGGATCCCGATTCATCCAGTCAAAGTGGATCAGGGGATACCGCAGGAGATCGGCGGCACGCTCGATCGCCCGTCCGTCGCTCGCCAACAATCGGGGACTGCAAATGGGAAAGAAGGAATCGCGGCACACTTCCTGAGCGGCAACGCCCAAAGGCGGGCGGCGCGTGTAGCGGATCGCAACATCCGCGGCGCCGGCACGAAGGTCGAGTACCGCGTCCGTCCCGATGATCTCCAGTGGCACGGCCGGGTTGGCCTCTCGCCATTTCGGTAACCGGGGCACCAGCCATCGGCTTGCGAAAGCGTTCGGGCTCGTCACCCGCAATGGCGATTGAACATCCGGCTCGGCGACTGCGGCAAGAGAGCCTGCGAGAAGATCAAAGCCGTTGCGAAGGATAGGAAACAGTCGCGCTCCCGCACTCGTCAGCACGAGCGGGCGCGGCCGGCGCTGGAACAGCTTGCGACCGCATATTTCTTCCAGCGAGCGGACCTGATGGCTGATCGCCGTCGGTGTCACGCCGAGCTCCGCTGCTGCCGCCTTGAAGCTGCCGTGCCGGGCTGCGGCCTCGAAGGCGTGCAAAGCGCGGAGCGGCGGACAGTTTCTCATGCATTCAGCGTAGATGAATTCCTCTCATCCAGCAGCTAAGAATTTCGCTTTTGCAGAAGGCTGGTCCCCGTGAGACCGTAGTCCCGTTGGAGCGAGGACGATAACGATGGAGATTTCACGACAGACCGATGTGCCGTCGGGCCGATCCCATTTTTCGAAGACGGTGATCGAACAACTGCGGCAAGGCTTACGCGGCGAACTGGTGTTGCCGACAGACCCCACTTACGGCCAGGCGCGTGGGGTCTGGAACGGGGCGATCGACAGACGTCCCTCTGTCATCGTTTTTTGCGCCCATCCCGATGATGTCGTTCTTGCCGTGGCCTATGCCAGGTCACAAGGCTGTCTCGTGGCCGTTCGCAGCGGCGGCCATAACGTTGCCGGTCTGTCCGTCTGCGACTATGGCATGGTGATCGATCTATCCCGCATGAAGAAGATCGTCGTCGATCCCGAGCGCCGCATCGCCAGGGCCGAGGCTGGCCTGAATCTCGGCGAATTCGACGCCGCCACACTGGCCCACGGTCTTGCGACGACCATGGGCGTCAACAGCGACACCGGCATTGCCGGCCTCACGCTCGGCGGCGGCTTCGGCAAGCTTGGACGCAAGCACGGCCTGAGCTGCGATAATCTGATCGCCGCTGAAATCGTCACCGCCGACGGCCGGCTGTTGCGGACAAGCGCCGGCGAGCATCCCGAACTGTTCTGGGCCTTGCACGGCGGCGGCGGCAATTTCGGCATAGTGACGGCGTTCGAATACCGGCTGCATCCGCTCGGCCCGGCTCTTCTCGTGGGCTCGGTGCTTCACGCCTACGATCATGCGCGCGAGGCCATGCGGTTTTACGATCGGTTCTCCCGAGAAGCCCCGGACGAGTTGAGCGTCGACGCCGCGCTCGTCACGTTGCCGACGGGCGACCGGGGCTTCAGCATCTCGGCCTGCTATGTCGGGTCACCCGAAGCGGGCGAACCTGTCATCGCACCGCTGATGACATTCGGATCCCCCATCGAAAGCCGCCTTCAGGCCGTTCCTTATCTCCAAATTCAATCGGCGGGCGATAGCCTCTTTCCGCGCGGACGACGCTATTACTGGAAGGCGCAGTTCCTGCGCGAGATCAGCGACGGTGCGATCGACGCGTTGCTCGACCGTTACGCGGCGGCTCCCAATCGCTCCAGCCTGCTGGTTTTCCAACAGGTCGGCGGAGCCATCGCCCGCGTGCCGGCATCGGATTCGCCCTACGCCAATCGCGACGCGGCTGTCGATTGCTTCCCGATCGCCATCTGGGACGATCCCGCCGATGACGAGGCGAATATAGGCTGGGCGCGCGACCTGTGGAATGCGGTGAGGCCATTCTCTACCGGCGGTGTCTATGCCAACAATCTCGGTGATGAGGGTGACGAGCGCGTGCGGGACGCTTACGGTGGAAACTATGCACGCCTCGCCGCCATCAAGACGCAATACGACCCGACCAATTTCTTCCGACTGAACCAGAATATCAGGCCTGGGTAATTCGCAATCCGTGAGAGAACCTTGCGTAGCCGCTGGACGATCCGGGCTGTCCTGTTCGTCGCCCGCGCGGCAATGTCGTTTCAGTTTCAGAGCGTCGGCGCCGTCGCGCCCCTTGCCGGCGATAGTCTTGGCGCGAGCCTGGCCGACGTCGGCGACAAGGCGATCGTTCTCGCCGGCCTGCTGATGATGCTGGCGGGTGAATGGCATGACGGCGTGGCCGTCCTGGAGCCCGCCCACAGGCGCATCGGCGATGTATCGGAGGCCGCACGCGCCTTGCGACGCAATTTTGCGATCAAGGGCGTCTATTTGCAGCCGTTTTCGGCGATCGTCGTCTTCCAGTCGGCCGCGATCCCGTCGAGCGTCTCCTTTGCCGATCCCCCATCCTTGAGCAGGTAGGGTGCCAGACGTGCGTTCATCTGATCGACGAGCTTGGCGTAGTAGGGTTCTGCCCAGAAGTCCTTCACCACGAAGAGGCTCTGATAAAACGCTTCATTGTACGGCGTAGCGTTGCGGAACTTCTCCGACTCCAGAATGTGGGCGTCGGCGGTATAGCCGCCAAGGTCCGCCCATTTCTGCTGCGTGTCGTCGCGAGCGAGCCATTCAAGGAACTTCCTGGCTTCCGCCTGTTTGCGCGAATAAGAGACGATCGAAATACCTTGGCCCCCCAGCGCCGTGAATCGATCCCCGCCCGGTCCAGCCGGGCTGGCGAAGAATCCAGTAACGGAGGCGTTCGGATTTATCGCTGGATTCGCCAGCGCCGGAAAGAAGGCGAAGAAGTTCATACTCATTGCCGCCAGCCCCCCGGTGATCGCCAGGTCTTCCTCTCGATTGGTGGTGTTACCCCAGTCCGGCGGCGTGAAGGAATAGAGTTCCTTGTAAGCCTCAAGCGCCTTGATGGCTTGCTGCGAGTTAACGATGCCTTCGACCGCACAAGTGCTGTAGTTCCCGAGCTCGCCGCCATAGCTGAACAATTCGGACATGAAGCCCATGATCAGCCCGTCGCCGTGCTGCTCTGTATAGATCGCGACACCATAGCGCGGTGGGTTGGCGTGCGGTCGGTAGAAGAACTCGGCGATGTCGCGCAGCTGCATCCAGGTTTTCGGCGGGGCGAGGTCGTAGCCGTACTTCTCTTTGAAGGCCTTCATTTCGGCGGGATCCTCGAACCAATCCTTGCGGTAGGCCCAGCCGACCGCGTCGGCCTCGAGCGGAACGGCCCAGTAGCGTCCGCTGCCCCTTGGATATTCGGAATAATAAGTCATCGACGCCGGGGTCATGACCTTGGTCAGGTCGCTCTCCTTCACGAGATCGGTCAGCTCGGCGTAGTGACCCTCCGTGGCGCCGGCTCCAAGCCATTGCGAATCGCCGACGACCATGTCGTAGGAATCAGAGTGGGCATTGAACTCCATAAATGCCTTGTCTTGGAAACCGGGCCAGTTCACGGTCTCGACCGTGACCTTGACCCCGGTCTCCTTCTCATACTCGTCGGCGAGCTCCTGCAGATAGTTGGCCGGATCCCATTCTGCCCACAGGATCGTGAGTTCGGTTGTCGCATCAGCCTGGCTGCTAGGCGGCAGCAGTGCAACGCCCGCCAACAGGCCGACCCACATTCGTTTGAGCATGGCTCTCCTCCCTAGGGCACCGCGGTCGCTCCTTGCGGAAGCCGTTGCAGCAGGCGTCCGGCCTCCATCAGGTCAGGCGTGTCGAGGCCTTCGTTGAATGCCGCATAGACCGGTGCGAGCAACTCTCGCGCCTCCTTGTCGCGGCCGTGGTTGGCCCAAAGTCCCGCGAGGCGAAAAGCAGCTCTCAACTCGGCCAGTATCGCGCCCTGCTCGCGGGCGGCGGCCAAAGATTGCCGCAAAGGGTCTTCGGCGGCGTCGCCGCGCGGGTCCAGCCGTGACAGCAACTCTCCTTTCGCACTCAACAACTCGGGCAGCTGATATGTGGAGCCTGATTTGGCGAGCGTGTCGAACGCCTGCTCCAGAACGGCCAGTCCCTCGCTTGCCTCGCCGCGCTCGCCGCAGGCCCGCGCTAGCGCGCACAGATAAGCGGCCATCCCCATGTCGGCGCCGGTTTCGGCCATCGCCGCTATCCCATCACGCATCTCGCCAATCCCATCGTCCAACGCACCCAGACCAGCAAGCGCCCAGCCGAAGAAGGCGCGAGCCTGCCCCAGCAGCAGCGGGAGGGCGAACTCGGTGCACACCGCAATGGCTTTTTCAGCCCAGCGTCGCGCCTCGCCGGGCTCTCGCCGGAGTAGGTGGACAACGCCGAGGGCCATCTGTGCCTGGGCCAAGCTAAGGGGATGGGAGTCGCGCTGGGCCAGGGCGACGGCTTCCCTTGCCTGCTGAATCGCACCGTCAGGCTTGCCGCATATGCAGAGCATCTGCGCGTGGAACGACCTGCAACAGACGCCGGGATCGTGCCCGGTATAGCCCCACGCAAGGTGGCGATGCCGCTCGTAGTCGTAGGTTTCAAGGCCATATCTGACAAACGGTTCAGCGGACTCGTACCTGCCGAGATAGAAATTGACGCCCCAGAGTTGATGGTGTGCCTCCAGCAGGTACTCAGAATCGCCGGATGCCTCGGCGAGCTCCACCCCGAGCGTCTTGCACTGCATGGCAAGAGCTTCGGCGGCGCGCAGGTCGCCCGAGATGGTACGGCAGCCACTCTCGCCGCGCACCGCTGCGAACAGCTTGACTTTGTCGCCGAGCCGCGCGGCAAGTTCCCGCGCGGTCGAAAATGCCTGCAGGGGCTCCGGGGCGGCCCAACCTTTGGCGGGGACAAGAGCCGAGCCCATCGCCGTCCACAGTGAAACTTCCTGCCTGAGCCGGGTCTCGGAAGCAGGCAGTGACGCGGTAAGCTCGAGCCCCTTGGCGAAGTGAGCTGCGGCCTCGCGGTTGGCAGACCTTGCCATCGCGCGCTGCCCCGCCCGCAGCCACCATGGCACGCCCTCATCCGCCAGTCCGGCCAGCGTGTAATGCTGCGCGACGGTCTCGGGTTCGGCTTCGGCGATTTCGGCGAACTCGGCTTCGAGCGCTGCGGCGATCCTGCCATGGATTTGCTGGCGTCGGCTCTTCAGCAGGCTCTGGTAGGCGGTGTCGCGCACCAGCGCATGCTTGAACGTATAGGTCGCCTCCGGCGCGACGCCGCTGCGAAACACCAACTCGGCCTGTTCGAGCTGGTGGAGCGCATCGTCGAGCCGCGCCTGGTCCGTACCGCTCACCGCAGCGAGCAGCCGATGGCCGAAGATGCGCCCGATGCAGGCGCCGATCTGGGCCGTCTCTTTGACCGGCGACAGCCGGTCGAGGCGCGCCATCAGCGAGTCCTGCAGGGTCGATGGAATTGCCAGGTTGGGCAGCGGCCCTATCGCGAGATAGCGCCCGTCGGCCTCTAGTAGCTGCCCGGAATCGAGGACTGTCCGCGTCAGCTCCTCGACGAACAGCGGTACACCTTCCGTGTTGGCCAGGATCCTGTCGGCAATATCGGGCGGCAGCTTTCTGTTGCCTGCAACGCGCTCTATGATCGCTATGCCGTGTTCCTGTTCGAGCCGTCCGAGCAGCACTATCTCTACAGACGATAGCGGCTTCCAGTGCGGCTCGAATTCCGGTCGTGCCGTCACCACCAACAGGGCGCGCAGGCCGGCGAGCCGCTCAACCAGCATCCCGAGCCACTCTGCCGTCGTCGGGTCTATCCAGTGGGCGTCTTCGACCAGCACAAGCGCCGGCTTGTTCGCCGCCGACGCCTCGACCAGCCGTATCAACGCCGCCAGCGTGCGCGCCCTGAGTGTCGGAGCGGGCAGTCTGGGCGGCTGGTAGCGTCCGCCTGGGTCGATCGACAATAGGATCGCCAGCAGCGGCAGCGCCTCGTCCGTCTCCATATGGAGCCTGGCGAGCAGTGCCCTGAGTTTGTCGAACCTGCTATCGGCACTGTCGTCACTGACGAAACCCGCCGCTCGCTCGATGTGCGCTATGAGAGGATGCAGTGCGCTGTTCGTATGATAGGCGGAGCAGAAGAAGCGCAGCTCGGCATGCGGTTCGGTGGCAACCCGCTCCGCGAGCGCCGCGATCAGGCGCGACTTGCCGATGCCCGCCTCGCCACTGAGCAGAACGACCCGACCCTGTGCCGCTGTCGCGCGGTGCCAGCGTTCGAGCAGGAGTGCCAGCTCAGGGTCCCGCCCGACCAGAGGTGCAAGCACGGCGTGCCGCGCTTCGAACCGGCTTTCGGCGGCTGTTTCGCCGACGACGCGCCGGCACCGCACCGGAGCGGCAAAGCCCTTCAAAGGGCGCTCACCGAGGTCGGCTGTCGCGAACAGCCCCGCGACCAGCTTTTGCGTCGTGTCGGCGATGATGACTGCGCCTGGCTCTGCGAGTGCCTGCAGCCGGGCCGCGAGGTTGGGCGTGTCTCCGACAACGGCTTCCTCTTGTGCAGCGCCTTCGCCGACCAGATCGCCGACGACCACCAGTCCCGTGGCGATGCCGACGCGCGCCGCTAGCGGCTTGCCGCCGGGCGCGGTCAGCCGGCCGGTGGCGGAAACAGCGGCGAGGCCGCCTCGCACCGCGCGCTCGGCGTCATCCTCGTGCGCCTGTGGCCAGCCGAAATAGGCGAGCACGCCGTCGCCCATCAGCTTGGCGACGCGCCCGTCGTAGCGAGCGATCTCTCGCGCAACCACCTGCTGATAGGCGAGAATGACCTCGCGCATGTCTTCCGGGTCGAGCGCCTGCGCAAGCTCGGTCGAGCCAACGAGGTCGACGAACATCACAGTGAGTTGCCGTCGCTCTGCGCGAGAATCCGAAGGGGCGGGCGGGGGCTGGGCCGTTGTGGGCCGGGTCGGACTCTCGGCGAGGGCCGCAATGGCGCTGAGCAATTTGCGCCGATGGCCAATCGATATGACCCCGAGCGCCGTCAGGTCGTCGGCGGTCAGGCTCGGGAGCACCTCTTCATCGATGTCTTGGCTGCCGAAGGCGTCGGCATACTCGCCGAGACCGAGGCTCACCAGCCATGCTCGAATATCCACGTGCCTACTCCCAGGCGGTGGAAGCTTTGCCCGAGCACTATATCGCAAACACTAAGTAGGGTCGCGCCTCTTATGCGAGGAGCAGTATCATCTTTGGGCCGCCCACAAGTCAGTCGAGTTGAGCCGTCCAGGCGTCTTCTTCGGGTCGGAAGCAGACGCAGATGCCCAGTTTTGTTCCAGTGCTGGGGAAAATGTCGCGCCAAATCAGTATGTCACGATTGGCGCGCCCGAAGAGATTCGAACTCCTGACCCCCAGATTCGTAGTCTGGTGCTCTATCCAGCTGAGCTACGGGCGCGCAACAGGCCGTGTTTTCAACGGCCCGCGATCCGATCCGAAAGACCGGCCGCGAATGTGTGCAGTTCCCTAACGACTGAAATCGCGAAAAGCAAGCCGATCCGGCAAAAGTTTTGTCGCGGTCCTGTCATCCAGCGATGACGGCCCCGATTCCGGGGCTTTGAGGCTGTCGAGAGCCGGTCTGGTTTCAAACTGGGAGGAAAGGAGCTCTCGGGGAAGGTCATCGAAGTGTCACGTCCGACGCGCCTCGGCGCAAGCGGTCACGCTGGGCGGCGCAGGCTGCCTCGGGCCTGGTCGAGCCGCACCGGCTGGTCGGGGATGGTCACGGCGAAAGTGGTGCGCCCGCCAATGCTCTCGACCAGCTCCACCGTGCCGCCATGCGCCCGGATCAGTTCATGCGCGATCGCCAGGCCAAGGCCGGTTCCGCCGCTGCGCGCCGAGCCGCGGAATGCCGCGAACAGGTTCTCGCGCGCTTTCGGCGGCAGGCCGGGGCCGGTGTCGGTGACGGCGATGCGGCTGACGCTGCCTATCCGCTCGGCCGACACGGCCAGCCGGCGCACGACGGCGCTCTCGGTGTCGGCCGCCATCGCCTGCACCGCGTTGCGGCACAGATTGGTCAGCACCCGGAACAACTGGTCGGAATCGGCATCCACCTCGAACGCCGTCTCGACGGCGTTGATGAACTCGATGCCCTGTTCGATGTCGAGCAGGCCATGCACGTCCTCGACCAGCTGGCGCAGCCTCACCCGGCGGCGCGAAGGTGGCGGCTCCTGCGTGCGGCCATAGGCCAGCACGCCTTCCGAATAGGAGACGGCCCGGTCGAGCGTGCGCAGAAGCTTCGGCGCGAAGGCCTGCACGGTCGGATCCTTGACCTGGCGCAGGCGGTCCGAAATCAGTTGCGCCGAGGACAGGATGTTGCGCATGTCGTGGTTGATCTTCGACACGGCAAGGCCAAGGTCGGCCAGGTGCTTCTGTTCGGAAAGCATCTTTTGCAGCCGTATCTGCATCTGCGACAGCTCGCGTTCGGCGACGCCGATTTCGTCGGCGCGGTCGGCGGGATGGATGATGCGCGCAGGGTCGTCGGGGGCCTCGGAGAAGGTCAGCATCGAGCGCGTCATGGTGCGGATCGGCCCGATCATGATCAGGTCGATCGCGGCATAGACCAGCATGGCCGTGAACAGCGAGATCAGCAGCGAGACGAAGGCGACGTTGCGCGAATAGATCAGCATGGCCTTGCGCAGACTGTAGTCCGGCATGATCAACTCGAATTCCTTGTCGCTCTCGCCGACCGGCCCGAAAACGCGCAGCATGCGGTCGCCGCCGAAGAACAGCGTGTCGAGCGCGCCGGTCATGCCCTTGATCATGCCGACATTGGCGAGGTCGATATGGGAATCGACCTGCGGCGGCATGTCGGCCACCACCAGAAGCCGCGACACGCCGCCATCGCGCACCGCGATCGCCTTGGCGCCGATCGCCATCAGCACGTCGTTCTGGGCCGCGCGCGACAAGGAGGTCGATTCGCCCTGCACCAGCACGATCGACACGGCGGCGGCGGTGCTCAGCCGCTCCTTGAGCCAGCTCAACCGGTAGCTGGCGATCCAGGGCAGGAAGATGAGCACTTCGGCCAGCAGCACGAAAACGATCGTCAGCAGCAGCAGCTTTGTCGACAGTCCGCGCGACAGCGGCACCGTGCGGACGGCGGCTGGCGCCGTTCCGGTCCCTTCACCCGCTTGGCTGGTTTCGCTCATGCGACTCTGTCTTCACAATCACTTGATCAGCCAAGATTAGGCGATTACGGCTTTTTTGCCAATTTTATCCTTGGTCGGAACATTAAATTTGCGCCAGATGGCCTGCCGCCTTGGCGAGACGACGCCGGATTGACTTTAAAAACCCTTCTTTCTATAAGCCCGCTCACGCTCGGGCCATTCGTCCCGGCGCGGTTTCGATCGCGCCAAAACCGGCCCGGCAAAGCTCCTGTTACAAAGTGACAGAATCAAGAAGGGCCGCACCCCGCGGTATTAAAACAAATGAAGCGTACCTACCAACCGTCCAAACTCGTCCGCAAACGTCGGCACGGCTTCCGTGCCCGCATGGCCACCAAGGGTGGCCGTGGCGTCGTCGCGGCTCGCCGCAACCGCGGCCGCAAGCGGCTCAGCGCCTAAGCGAGACGAGATCGTTGCCCGCAACCGGCAAGCCAGTGGGGCAAAATCCCAAGCGGCTTCTGAAGCGCGCGGAATTCCTGGCCGTCCGCCGTGGTGAAAAGCGCCGCGGGCGGTTCTTCCTCGTCGAGGTCCTCGACCGCGACGACGGCGGGATGCCGCGTGTCGGCTACACCGTCACCAAGAAGGTCGGCAAAGCCGTTGTGCGCAACCGCATCAGGCGGCGGCTGAAAGAAGCCGTCCGCGTCCACGCGGCCGATGACATGATGCCCGGCAATGATTATGTCATCGTCGGGCGCGATGATGCGCTGCGCGCCCCCTTCGGCCAGTTGAAGGCCGAACTCTCCCGCCGACTTCGCGGAACACGATAGGCCAAGGGCTCTCGATGGAAAACAACCGGAACTTCTTCATCACCATCGCGCTGTCGGTGCTGATCCTGACTTTGTGGCAGGTTTTCTACATGAACCCGCGCGTCGAGCAGCAGCGCGAGGCCGCCAAGGTCGAGCAGCAGCGCGTGCAAGAGCAGAAGAAGGCGGCCGAGGCCGCCAATCCGGGGGCTGGAACGCCGGCGCCGGCGCCGGGCGCCATTCCCAACGCGCCCGGCGGTGATGCCGTCACGGCTGCCAGCCGCGATCAGGCCTTGGCGGCTTCCAGGCGCGTCAAGATCGATACGCCGAGCCTGATGGGTTCGATCAACCTGACCGGCGCACGCCTCGACGACCTCAGGCTCAAGCACTACACCGAGACCGTCGACAAGAATTCGCCCGAGATCGAACTGCTCAACCCGCAGGTCCTGCCCACCGGCTATTTCGCCGAGATCGGTTTTGTGGGCAACGACAAGACGGGCACGGTACCGGGCGCGGAAACTGTGTGGAGCGTGGACGGCAACCCGACGCTGACCCCCTCGACGCCGGTGACGCTCACCTACACCAATGACAAGGGCCTGACCTTCAAGCGTACGGTATCCGTCGACAATGACTACATGTTCACGGTCTCGGACACGGTGCAGAACTCAGGCAGCAGCGCGGTTTCGCTGTTCAACTACGGCCGTGTCACGCGCTATGACAAGCCGGCCGTCGCCAGCACCTACGTGCTGCATGAAGGCCTGATCGGCGTTACCGGCACCGAGGGTCTGGCGGAATACAAATACTCCAAGATCGAGTCGGACAAGCAGATCACGCCGGGCAAGTCGACCGACGGCTGGCTCGGCATTACCGACAAATACTGGGCCGTCACCTTGGTACCGACCGAGAAGCAGCCTTTCCAGCCGCGCTACGCCTATTTCGAGGATGGCCGCCACCGCTATCAGTCCGACTTCCTGACCGACCCGATCAATGTCGAGGCCGGCCAGTCGGCGACCGTCGAGACGGAAATCTTCGCCGGCGCCAAGGAAGTCGCCAAGATCAATGCCTATGAGGCCGACCGCCACATTCGCCAGTTCAACCTTGTGATCGACTGGGGCTGGTTCTACTTCATCACCAAGCCGATGTTCTGGCTGATCGACACGCTCTACAAATTCTTCGGCAATTTCGGCCTGGCGATCCTCGCCACCACCGTCATCGTCAAGGCCATCTTTTTCCCGCTCGCCAACAAGTCCTATGCGTCGATGGCGAACATGAAGAAGGTGCAGCCCAAGATGCTCGAAATCCGCGAAAAATACGCGGACGACAAGATGAAGCAGCAGCAGGCGATGATGGAGCTCTACAAGACCGAGAAGATCAATCCGCTTGCCGGCTGCTGGCCGGTGGCGCTGCAGATCCCGGTCTTCTTCTCACTCTACAAGGTGCTGTACATCACCATCGAGATGCGGCACGCGCCATTCTTCGGCTGGATCCACGATCTTGCGGCGCCCGATCCGACGTCGATCTTCAACCTGTTCGGCCTGCTGCCCTTCGCGGCACCTGCATTCCTGCCGCATATGGGCGCCTGGGCGGTTGTCATGGGCATCACCATGTTCCTGCAGATGCGCATGAACCCGACGCCACCGGACCCGACGCAGGCCGCGATCTTCACCTGGATGCCGGTGATCTTCACCTTCATGATGGGCAGTTTCCCGGCCGGCCTCGTCATCTACTGGGCCTGGAACAACACGCTGTCGATCCTGCAGCAGGGCGTGATCATGAAACGCCAGGGCGCCAAGATCGAACTGTGGGACAATCTGATGGCCCTGTTCCGCAAGAAACCGTCGCCGGCGGAATAGAGGGCTTTTTCGGCAAAGAGCCCGCTCCGGTAAACCGAACCATAAAGTTGGGCGGTTTGGGCAAGAGCAGATTTGATGGCTGGGTCCTGTCTTCTACAGGGCTCAGCCTTTAGTTTCAGTGATGCAGCGCGCGACGCCGTGGCCCGGCACGCGCTAGGACAAGGGACCGAGCCGGCATCTTCCTCGCCTCCCTCATTGCCGCAAATCGAACCTCGCTGCTGCCGGATTGTCCGTATGGAACTTATCCTGCGTTCAAGAGTTCGCGCACAAGGCTCCCTAAAAGCTCCCGCGTGGGAGGATCAGGTCGACGCGCCCGTTAAAATTCAAGGCAGTGCAGCGGATCGACCTCATCACATGCCACTTGCAGCGAGGCATTCCGATGAGCAGCAACATTCACCCAAAGACACGCAAGGTCACCGACAAGGATTTGAAGCAGAATCCCGGCATTGGCGCCTCCAGGGGCACGATCAAAGGTGGCAATCTTCTCGACGAGGACGAGGAACTGGACGGCGAAAACACTTTTGAGGGAGATGTCGAAAACGACACCACGCCGCAAGGCGGTGTCAATCCCCGTCAGACCGGGCGAACCAACGAATAGGAGCCGGCACGACCGGCGTCGAGCCTGCAGAGGAAGACCGGCAGCGATGGTCCGGGGCCGGAAGCCGGGAGAGCGGATACCGCGGAAATGAGTTCGCTCGTCAATAACGTCACGTCGACCCGATCAACCGCCTGATTGGAGGCTGTCATGCTGGATTTCGAGCACGCCAGGCATCGGATGGTGGAGGCGCACATCGCGCGCCGGGGTGTGCGTGACAAGCGGGTTCTGAATGCGGTGCGCCGGGTCGCGCGGGAGCAATTCGTCGACGAAGGTTTTGAGGAATTCGCCTATGAGGACAGCCCGTTGCCGATCGGCAGCGGACAGACGATCTCGCAACCCTTCATCGTGGCGAAAATGGCTGAGATGGCCGAGATCGAGGCTACCGATCGCGTGCTGGAAATCGGCACCGGCTCGGGCTACGCGGCAGCCGTACTGGCCGAACTTGCTGAACACGTTTTCACCATCGAGCGGCACCGATCGCTCGCGCAACAGGCGGAGCGGCGGCTCAATGCTGCGGGTTACCGAAACGTCGAGGTCATGGTCGGCGACGGCACGAAAGGCTGGCAGGAAAAGGCACCCTTCGACGCTATCGTCGTCGCGGCCGCCGGCAAATCCATTCCCCTCGGCTTGCAGGAGCAGTTGGAGATCGGCGGCAGGCTGATCATTCCGGTCGGTGAAGACCCTTACTCCCAGCGGCTCGTTCGGCTGACGCGGATTGCGGCAAACAAGTTCGAGGAGGAGGACCTCGGCGGTGTCATGTTCGTGCCGCTGATCGGCGAGCATGGCGGGCAGGACGAAAGCACGCGGTCGGCGCGCGAGGTACGCCCTCCTCCATTGCCGCAGCAAATCGCGCGGGCGGCCGAAGATCTGCCGCCGATCGACGATCCGGCCTTCGGCGCGATGTTCGACCGGTTCGGCAGCCGGCGCGTCGTCTTGCTCGGGGAAGCCAGCCACGGCACTTCGGAATTTTATCGTGCGCGCGCGGCGGTCACCCGGCGCCTCCTCCAGCGACACGGGTTCACCATCGTGGCCGTCGAGGCGGACTGGCCGGATGCCGCGCAGATCAATCGATATGTTCGCGCAGAGGAACGGCAGTCGGATGCGCAGCCGCCTTTCCAGCGCTTCCCGACCTGGATGTGGCGCAACACCGAGGTGGCCGCATTCATCGGCTGGCTGCGTGAATACAACCGGGATGTGCCCGATCATGCGCGGAAAGCAGGCTTCTACGGACTGGATCTCTACAATATGAGCGGCTCGATCGCCACGGTGCTTGCCTACCTGGAAAAGGTCGATCCCGAAGCGGCCGCGGTCGCGCGCGAGCGCTATGGCTGTCTGATGCCTTGGCAGAACGAGCCCACCACGTACGGACGCGCGGCGCTGCGGCCGGGCTACAGAACCTGCGAAGAGGCCGTCGTGCGGCAGTGCATGGATCTGTTCGAACGATCCATGGCGGAGGGCGACGGCGATCTCCTCGACGCCAAGCAGAGTGCACGTCTGGTCGCATCGGCCGAGCGGTACTACCGCGTGATGTATTATGGTGGCGCCGAGACCTGGAATCTCCGCGATCGGCACATGTTCGAAACGCTCGATCAGCTTCTCGAAGCGCAAGGACCGGATTCGAAGGCCGTGGTGTGGGCGCATAACTCGCATATCGGCGATGCGCGGCATACCGATATGGGCACTGTCCGCGACGAGCTCAACATCGGCCAGCTCTGCCGGGAACGCTTCGGTGCCCGGGCGGCGCTGATCGGCTTCGGAACAGATACCGGTACTGTCGCCTGCGCCTCGGATTGGGACGGTGAGATGGAGGTGAAGGATGTGAATCCTTCGCTACCGCACAGCTTCGAGCGGATGTGCCACGACAGCGGCAAACCGTCGTTCCTGCTGGATTTTGGGCGCCATGGCCAGCTCGGCGCCGATCTGGCGGCGCCGAGGCCGGAACGCTATATCGGCGTCATCTACCGGCCGGAGACCGAACGGCTCAGCCATTACATGGACTCGTCCGTCTCCCTCCAATTCGATGCCTTCGTCTGGTTCGATCGAACGTCCGCGGTCACGCCGCTCGCCATGTCGGCCGACAGCACCGGCAAGGTACCGGATACATTCCCCTTCGGCATCTGAGGTCCGGAACTTCATTCCAGTGCATTGGCGGGTCCTGTCGAAAAAGCCTGGTTCCGTCCGGGCTTTTTTGGGGGGCGGGCATCTGTTCCCGTGATCGGCGAAACTGAAAAGCACGCGCGCGGCGTGACTGCTTGTGCGCTTCCAAAGGCTGTCAATTCGTCGCCGCGCGATACCCCGACGCAATCAGCCGGGTCCTGGCCTCACTCCATGACGGCGCTGTGGTCGATCTTGGCCGGCGTCCCGGGCTTGCGCAGCAGGAGCACCAGCGGAATGGCGGCCAGCGACAGGATCATCATCAGCTTGAAGTCGTTCATGTAGCTGATGATCGTCGCCTGCAGCGTCACCACGCCGTCCAGCGCCGCGCGGCCGGCGGCGGTGTAGGGGCTCATCGCCTGGGCGATCGCCGGATTGCCGAACGCCTGGTTGAAGGGCGTCACATAGGTGGCGATGTTGGCATGGTTGATCTGCACGTTCTGCGTCAGCAGAGCGGTGACGACCGATATGCCGACGCTGGAGCCGATATTTCGCGACAGATTGTAGAGCCCGGTGCCTTCCGCGCGCCGCTCCGGCGCCAGCGTGGCGAAGGTGATGGTGGTCAGCGGCACGAACAGGAAGCCCAGTCCGGCGCCCTGGATGAAGCCGGTGCTGACGATCGTCCATTGCGACACGTCGGGTGTCCAGCCGGTCATGTCGTACATCGCCCAAGCGGTGACCAGCAGGCCGGTCAACAGCAGCCAGCGCGTGTCGACCTTGCCGACCAGCCGGCCGACGAGGAACATGCACGCCATGGTGCCGAGGCCGCGTGGGCCCATGACGATGCCGGCCGTTACCACCGGATATCCCATCAGCGTCTGAAGATAAGGCGTCATCAACGCCAGCGAGGCGAGATAGGTGATGCCGATGATGAAGATGAAGACCATGCCGACGGCGAAATTCCGGTCGAGGAAGAGCCTCGGGTTCACGAAGGTGTTGCGGCCGGTGAAGGTGTGGACGAGGAAGATATAGAAGGCGGACGCGCAGATCAGCGCCTCGACGATGATCTCGGATGACGAGAACCAGTTGAGCTGCTCGCCGCGATCGAGAAACATCTGCAAGGCCGCGATGGTGATGCTAAGCATGCCGAAGCCCAGCCAGTCCAGCCTGGCCTTGAAGTCCAGCTTCGTTTCCTGGACGAACATCGACACGCCCGCGAATGCCAGCGCGCCGATCGGCACGTTGATGTAGAACACCCAGCGCCAGCTGACATTTTCGGTCAGCCAGCCGCCGATGACCGGGCCCAGCACCGGCCCGACCATCACCGAAACGCCGAACAGCGCCATCGCCGAGCCGCGCTCTTCCACGCTGTAGATATCGAGCAGGATGCTCTGCGACAGCGGCACCAGGGCCGCGCCGAACAGGCCTTGCAGCAGGCGGAAGCCGACGATCTGCGGCAGCGACTGCGCGAAACCGCACAGCACCGAGGCGACCACGAAGCCGGTGATCGAGGTCAAGAGGATACGCTTGCGGCCGAAACGGTTGGCAAGGTAGCCTGAGGGCGGCGTCATGACCGCGGCCGCGACGATATAGGAAGTCAGTACCCAGTTGATCTGGTCGGCGCTCGCCGAGACGCTGCCCTGGATGTAGGGCAGCGCCACATTGGCGATGGTCGTGTCCAGCGCCTGCATGATGACGGCCAGGATCACGCAAGCTGTGATGGCGCCGCGATTGGCGACCACCGGTGTGCCTCCCGTAGCGGCCGCGCTGGTCATGACTTTTGTCCGAAGCTCTTCAGGAGGTTGGTGACGAAGTCCGGCAGGCCGCGCGCATGGCCGGTGTCGACATCGACCACGACGCTCATGCCGCCCCGCAGCGGCGGTTTGCCCCCGATATCGTCCACCGTTACGCGCATCGGGATGCGCTGCACGACCTTGACCCAGTTGCCGGTGGTGTTCTGGGCCGGCAGCAGCGAGAAGCTCGACGACGAAGCGGGGCTGATCGAGGCAACCGTGCCGTGCCACACGGCACCCGGATAGGTATCGACGCTGATCGTTGCCGTCTGTCCCGGCCTGACATAGGTCAGCTCGGTTTCCTTGGGCTCGGCCGCGATCCACAGATCGGTCGACGAAACCAGGCTGAAGGCCGGCTGCGAAGCCGGCAGATACTTGCCGACCTGAAGCGCATCGACATTGGTGACGATGCCGTCAAAGGGAGCCTTGACCACGGCATCGGCGAGGTTGCGCTGTGCATCGTCGACGCCCGACTGAGCCTGCAGGTAAAACGGGTTCTTCTCCACGGGCTGGTTGGCGTCGCCGCCGAGCTGGGCAAGCATGGCCTGAGCCTGTGACTTGGCAACGGACACTTTCTGGCGCGCCGCGACGAGGTCGTGCTGGGCGCTGTCGAAGGACGCCTTCGAGGCGGTGGAGGTCTTGAGCAGATCCTGCTGCCGCTGGAAGGCGGCCTCGTAATAAGGAATGTCGGCCTCGGCCTGCTCGATCTGCGCCAGCGACTGCTGGTAGCTCGCCTGCAAGGTCAGCACCTGGTTGCGCACGGTTCCGAGCTGGGCTTGGGCGGCGGCGAGCGCGGTTTCAAAAGAAGCCGGCCGCAAACGGAAGAGCACGTCACCCTTCTTCACAGCCTGATTCTCGTGCACGTCGATTTCCTGCACGGTGCCGGAGACGTCGGTTGACACGCCGAGCGACTGGGCCTGGATATAGGCATTGTCGGTCGTCATCACCTGGCCGCCGGTGACATAGTAATAGCCGCCGACCACCAGCGCGACGGGCAGCAAGGCAAAGAGCACCGGCCGCGTCAGGCCGCGCCTCGGCTTGACCGGCCCGGGAGCGACAGCCGCGACCGGGGCCTGCCGTGGCTGCGGCTCCCTGGACGGAGCCTCGAGCGCCGCCGGCTCCAGGGCGACCGGCGCTTCCAGCTCGTCATTGTCGATGACGACGTTGCCGCGCCTTTGTTCGCGCTCGCTGTCCAGCCGGATGACCTGGTCGCTGGCTCTTTCGCCGACACCTTCTTTGTCAGCAGGCTTCTTGGGTGATGTTGATTCAGCCATGTACTTTCTCCCGGTCGACGGCTGGCTGGGCGCAAGCCGCGAGCAGATTGGATTTGATCAAGCTTAGGGTTTGCAGCAGATACTGCCGTGCATCCGACGAAAGGCCGGCGAAGGCCTCGTCTCGTGTTTTCTGGCCGTTGCCGCGCATGATCTCGAGCAGCGGATGGGCCTGCGGCGTCAGATAAAGCAGCCAGGCCCTGCGGTCGGCTGGATTGGGCCGGCGCTCGATGAAGCCGCGGGCTTCCATCTTGTCCAGCAACCGGGCGAGTGTGATCGGCATGATCTCGATGAGGTCGGCGAGCTTGTTCTGGTGAATGCCTTCATGCAGCGAAAGATAGGCCAGCACCTGCCATTGAGCCCGCGTCAGCCCCGATACGCGTGAACGCTGCTCGAACCGCTTTCGAAGCAGGCGCGCGACATCGTGCAGCACGAAGCTGATATTGGACGAGGAGGACATGGGAGGAGATCAGGGTCTGCCGACAACTTTTAGTGAGCATGCTTATTATCATCATGCACATAATCCTGCTGGACGGCGCGCGCAAGACGGAATAAACCGCGCGGAAGAAAAATTGCATGGGCCAAGGCGCGCCAAAGGCGCCCAGGCGGCAAGAATTTTCCGGCAAGGGTTTCGACGATGAATTGGATCAGCATCGCAGCCGTGACGGCTCTCGTCGGGTGCCCGGGCGCGGCGGTGGCAAAGGAGGCGGTCAGCTGCGGCGGTGCCGCCATGCTGGGTGGCGCACAGCTGAACTGCAGCCACGTCGAACCCAAGGCGCCCCAGCAATTCTGCACGTTTAGCTGGGATCTCCACACGACATCGGGCGATCAGAAAGTGGTCGAGGGCACCTTCATGTTGCCGCCCGGCGCCGCCAACGTCACCATCTACCAAGGCAGCGGTTTCGACAGCGCGCTGTCCAATCCGATCGTCATCTGCCGCGGCAACAAATGAGCTTGTCCGCCAACGAAGGCTCGCTCCCCGGCCGATTGGTGCTATAGGGCGGATCACGTTATTTTGACCGGCATCTCCGTTTCCGGATGCGCCTGTCCGCCAATTCCGGGACGAACCGACATGAACGGACCCAACCCCGACATCAAGCACCCGATCGCGATACACACGCGCGTCGGTTTCCTGAAGCCGCTGGTGACGACGCCGAACATCGAGATCGGCGACTACACCTATTATGACGACCCGGACGGGCCGGACAAATTCGCCGAAAAATGCGTACTGCACCACTATCCCTTCATCGGCGACAAGCTCATCATCGGCAGGTTTTGCGCCATAGCCGAAGGCGCGCGCTTCATCATGAACGGCGCCAACCATGCCATGTCTGGCTTTTCGACCTATCCGTTCAACATTTTCGGCCATGGCTGGGAACAGGGTTTTGACCCGGCGACATGGTCGAAGGAGGTACGCGGCGACACGGTGGTCGGCAGCGATGTCTGGATCGGCATGGAGGCGGTGATCCTGCCCGGCGTGGAAATCGGCCACGGCGCCATCATCGCCGCGAAATCGGTGGTGACGCACGATGTGCCGCCCTATGCCATCGTCGCCGGCAATGCGGCCAGGGTGGTGAAGATGCGTTTCGACGACAGAACGATCAGGCGGTTGCTGGCGCTGGCATGGTGGGACTGGCCGGTGGACAAGATCAGTCGCAATCTCGATGCCATCCGGGGCGCCGACATCTCTCTTCTGGAGACAGCAGCTTGAACACTCAAAACAGCACCACGATCGGCACCGACCTGTTCACGCGCGGGTGGATCTTCATTCGCGGCGTGCCGGCGATGAAGTTCCTGCCACCGGAAGGCCCGCCCGAGATCGCCTTTGCCGGTCGCTCCAACGTCGGCAAGTCCTCGCTCATCAACGCCCTGGTCAACCAGAAGGGGCTGGCGCGCACCTCCAACACGCCGGGGCGAACGCAGGAGCTCAACTACTTCGTGCCGGATGGATTTTCGGGCGAGGGCGCCGACCTGCCGCCGATGGCGCTGGTCGATATGCCTGGCTACGGCTATGCCACCGCGCCCAAGGAGAAGGTCGACGAATGGACGAAGCTGGTCTTCGACTACCTCAAGGGCCGCGTCACGCTGAAGCGGGTCTATGTGCTGATCGATGCCCGCCACGGCATCAAGGCCAAGGACGACGAGGTGCTGTCGCTGCTCGACAAGGCGGCGGTGTCCTACCAGATCGTGCTGACCAAGACCGACAAGATCAAGGCTGCCGGCGTGCCGCGGCTGATCGAGGAGACGCTGGCCAAGATCAAGAAGCGTCCGGCGGCGTTTCCGTTCGTGCTCGCGACATCATCGGAAAAGGGCGAAGGCCTTGAGGAATTGCAGGCCGCGATCGTGCTCGCGGCCAATGGCGGCTAGAGCCGGATGATTTCAGGTCGAGTCGACCTGAAATCTGAATCCGTCTCTAAATCAAAAGTTAGAGCATGATGTCATCCGAAAACCGCTTCACACTTTTCGGCATCATGCTCTAGACGTCGTACGCGCATCCGTTGACCGCGCCTTGGCGATCCGTCAACATCGCAGCGCCATGTGAGGCGAACCGGATGCGTATCGTTTTTCGTTGTGATCCCGCGCTTGCCGAGACGCTGCCCCGGCCGGTTCCAGCGCGCGGCGTGCTGCCTGACTGGCTCCGCAAGATGCCTCCGAAAGCCTTTTCGGAGATCCATGGGCGAGAGATTCGGACGGTAAAGCAGTGTCCGCCCTTCGTCGATGCCATGACACACGGCTTCATGATCCTGCTGCCGTGCGATGTGACAGTCGAGAACGGCGCCTTTGAATGGCGGTGGGACATCGCCGAGCCGTCAACGAGGGGCCATCCGCGTTCGCCGCTCAGCTTCCACGTCGCCGAACAGCTCGCCGGCGCACCGTTTTCGAATGGGCTGGCGGCCATAAAATTCAACAGTTTCTGGACGATCGAGCTGGAGGACGGCTGGTCCCTCTTTGCCACCCATCCGGTCAACCGCGATGATCTTCCTTTCCGCCTGGTGACTGGTGTTGTCGATGCGGATCATTTCCAGGACGCCGGCATCAATTTCCCGGCAATTTGGACCGACCAGGGTTTCTCCGGCGTGCTGGCGAAGGGCACGCCGGTTGCGCAATGCTTTCCCGTGCCGCGCGCCGCGCCCGAACTCGTCTTCGAAAGCTTCGATGCCGTGCGTAAGGCTTCCTACGAAAAAACCGTTGCCGATGTTCTTGCCGAACCCGGCGTCTACCGGAAGCAGTTTCGCGTAAAACGCGCCCGCTAGAGTCCCGATCCGAGTGCAGCCGCTCTGCATGCGACCTGCTCTATTCGTTGTCTTTACCCAATTGCGGATGGAAAACCGCGACGCACTTTCCTGGAATTGCCCTAGCCGCCAAGCAAGCCCTTCAACGCTTCGCGATCGATCCAAAGCTTGCCGTGCGGCGCTGACGTCAAGGCCATCGCGATGATGCCGAAGGTTGTGGCGCGCTGCTTGTAGGCCATCCGATAAGCCTCGATCGCGGCGTCCATATCGGCCGTTTCCTGCAGCGCTATCCCCAGATTGACCGCCGCCTCGGCGTCGTTGGGACGTATCTCCAGCGCTTTGCGATAGGCGGCCGCTGCCCCGACATGATCATGCAGATCCTGCCTGACAAGGGCGAGGTCGAACCATGTCGATGCGGGCGCATTTCCGTTCACCGCCCGCTCCAGCAAAGGTGCCGCATCGGCAGGCATTCCGTCCTCGAACAGCATGCGGCCCAGACGCGCTGCCGCTTCCGCCGACGAGCGATCGGCAAGTGTCACCTGCCGCCAAGCCTCGAACGCCTGGGTCCGGTCGCCCGCCTCATCGAGCGTTCGCGCCTGCTCGATAAGCACGGCAGCGTCGGGCGCCAATTCCGCCGCGCGTGAGAGATGGAACAGCGCCTGGTCAAAATCCCGTGCCGCCCGCGCCAGGCGACCGGCGAGCAATTGAGTGGCTGCGTTGTCGGCCCTGATCGCCAGACTTGCATGAATATGGGTGCGGGCTCCCGATATCTCTCCCTTGGCGAAAAGAACGGCAGCCAGAAGGTGGTTGAGAGCTGGGTCGTCCGGGGTCTGGCGAAGAGCCTCCTCGCAGAGCAGCCGTG
The DNA here is from genome assembly GCF_006442155.1 of Mesorhizobium sp. B2-4-14. Classification (NCBI taxonomy): domain Bacteria; kingdom Pseudomonadati; phylum Pseudomonadota; class Alphaproteobacteria; order Hyphomicrobiales; family Phyllobacteriaceae; genus Mesorhizobium; species Mesorhizobium sp. B2-4-14. Next base: position 35,873 of record NZ_VFVA01000011.1, read on the forward strand.
CCTGCTCGTGGCGCCCGGCGTTGAAGTCCGCCACGATGCGTCGCATCTGACCCTGGAGCTTCGGATCGCCCATCCCGATCTGCCTTCACGCTCGCGAACGAGAATCATTCCCGCGGAATGATCCGTTCGGCCCGGTCCCCCAGACGTTGACGCTCAGCGCCTTGAGGTCAAGCCGGCTTCCACGAAAAATCGGCCACTGGAGGGCCGTTCGGAGCGTCATGTCAGGGCGACTGTGAGTTTTTTTCTTCCTCGGCAAGCTTTTCGGTGCCGTAGGCCTTCAGGAACATGCTGACACCCGACCTGACGATGCGGTCGATCTCTTCCTGGTTCGGAGCCTTGGTCCGGTAAGCGAAGATGCACTGCCGGAAAAGGCCGGCCAGGCAAAGCTCCGTGAACTGATAGGCGGCAAGATCGACATCGTCGATCTTGAGCAGGCCACGTCCGACAGCTGCGTTGAGGAACGTCACGACCTTGTCATGGCCGCGTTTGGGGCCGCGCTCGTAAAAACGCGCGCCCATGTCGGGGATCCTGTCGGAAGCGCCGATCACCGTGCGCTGCGCCTGGATGACCTTGGCCGAGGTGATCTTCATGGACAGCACCTTGCCGAACTTCACCAGCGTCTGGCGCAGGTCGTCGGCACGGTCGAGCATGTCGTACATGTTCTTGAAGATGGTGCCGCGCTCTTCCTCGATCAGCGCCTCGAACAGCTCTTCCTTGTTGGCGAAATAGACATAGATGGTGCCTTTCGACACGCCGGCTTCACGTGTGATGTCGTTCATCGAAGCGGCCTCGAAGCCTTTGTCGATGAAGACACGGCGGGCGCCATCGATGATCTGGCTGCGCTTGACCGGATCCTGTCCAGCCGCCGGGCGGCCACGGCGCAGGCTCTCCAACAGGTCGCCGCATTTGTCGTTCTCGGCGTCAGGGTTTTCGGCGTCAGGTGTTGTCTCGGCCATGAAAGTCGCACCTCGAAAATAATTCGAACCAACCGGTTCGATTGCCCCTTGATATGGTCCTCTTTTCGCGCTATGTCAACGGCCGGATCGAACCGAACGGTTCAGTATTATTCATTTTAAAGAGATGTCATGTCCTCGAACGCGCCAACCACTGCCGAAGTCCGCCCTTTCCCCAATGCCAAGGTCGCGCCGGCGACGGAAGCACCGGAGATTCCCGTCCAGCCGGTCGTCGCACCGCCGCCGGCGGCTGACGCTCCGGCCAAGAAGAAGCGCTCGGCGCGCTCCTTCCTGCTGCCGATCATTGGCCTTGCGCTACTCGGCGGCGGCGCCTGGTACGGCTACGACTACTGGACCACGGGCCGTTTCATGATCACGACCGACGACGCCTATGTCCAGGCTGACATGGCGTTCGTTTCGCCCAAGATTTCCGGCTATGTCGATCAGGTCAAGGTGAGCGAGAACCAGGTGGTCAAGGCCGGCGACCCGCTGCTGACGATCGACGATGGCGACTATAAGATCGCAGTCGGGCAGGCCGAGGCGCAGATCGCCACATTGTCGAAGACGCTCGACCGCATCGACGCGCAGACCAAGGCCGCGCAGGCATCCCTGCAGCAGGCACAGGCACAGAAGGTCGCCGATCAGGCGGCCGCCGACAATGCCGCCCGTGCCCAGCAGCGTGCCGCGCAACTGGTCAAGACTCATGTCGGCACCCAGGCACAGCTCGATGACGCCCAGACCGCGCTCGACCAGGCCAATGCCGCTCTCGTCGGCGCCGACGCGCAGATCGCAGCCGCCCAGGCCAATATCGGCGTGCTCGAGGCGCAGCGCGCCGAGTCGGCGAGCACGCTCGCATCCTTGCAGCTCAGCCACGACAAGGCCGCGCGCGACCTGTCCTTCACCGTGCTCAAGGCCCCCTATGACGGTATCGTCGGCAACCGTTCGGTCGAGCAGGGCGATCTGGTCAGCCCTGGCCAGAAGCTCGCCGTCGTCGTGCCGATGGACAAGCTCTATATCGTCGCCAATTTCAAGGAGACGCAGCTTGCCCGGCTGGTGCCGGGCGAAAAGGTCAATATCTCGGTCGACGCCATCGACGGCAAGCCTATCCAGGGAACCGTCTCGTCACTGGCTCCGGCGTCAGGCGCGGTGTTCTCGCTGCTGCCGCCCGAGAACGCCACCGGCAACTTCACCAAGGTGGTGCAGCGCATCCCGGTTCGCATCGATGTCCCGGCCGATGCCCTGAAGACCGGCAAGTTGCGCGCCGGGCTCAGCGTTGTCGTCGCCGTCGACAGCCGCACGGCGCCGAACACGACCAGCAACTAAGCGCTTTCGGAGGGCGGCTCGGCGGCTGATCAAGCGCCGCGCCGCCCGGCCTGCCTCAAGGAGGCCCAAGGAAATGGCAACTGCAACCATCACCGCAGGATCGCTGCCGGCAAGGCCGGCCGTTCCCGACACCATCTCGACACGACGTGTCATCGCCTTCCTGGCGATGGTGTTCGGCATGTTCATGGCGATCCTGGACATCCAGATCGTCTCGGCCTCGCTGTCCGAGATCCAGGCTGGCCTCAGTGCCAGTTCCGACGAGATCCCGTGGGTGCAGACCGCCTATCTCATCGCCGAAGTGGTGATGATCCCGCTGTCCGGCTTCCTCAGCCGCATGCTGTCGACGCGCGTGCTGTTCACCATCGCGGCGGCGGGCTTCACCGCGGCCAGCGCTCTTGCCGCGACAGCCACCAACATCGACCAGATGATCGTCTACCGCGCCGTCCAGGGTTTCATCGGCGGCGGCATGATCCCGAGCGTCTTTGCCGCGGCCTTCACCATCTTCCCGCCCTCGCGCCGCGCCATCGTCTCGCCGATGATCGGCCTGGTGGCCACGCTGGCGCCGACCATCGGCCCGACCGTCGGCGGCTATATCAGTCACGCCTTTTCATGGCACTGGCTGTTCCTGGTCAATGTCGTGCCCGGCATCCTGGTGGCGACCGCGGCCTGGTCGCTGATCGATTTCGACAAGCCCAACCTCAAACTGTTCAACAAGTTCGACTGGTGGGGCCTGGCCGGCATGGCGGCCTTTCTCGGCTGCATGGAATATGTGCTGGAAGAGGGTCCGAACAATGACTGGCTGCAGGACCAGGCCGTGTTTATCTGCGCCATCGTCATGACCATCGGCGCGGCGATCTTCTTCTGGCGTGTCTTCACCGCCGAGGAGCCGATCGTCGACCTCAAGGCGTTCAGCAACATCAACTTCGCCTTCGGTTCGCTGTTTTCCTTCGTCATCGGCATCGGCCTCTACGGGCTCACCTATCTCTACCCGGTGTTCCTCGGCCGTATCCGCGGCTACGATTCGATGATGATCGGCGAAGCGCTGTTCGTCAGCGGCCTGGCCATGTTCGTCACCGCGCCGATCTCCGGTTTCCTGTCGAGCAAGATGGACCTGCGGCTGATGATGATGATCGGCTTCTTCGGCTTCGCCACCGGCACATGGTGGATGACGCATCTCACCGCCGACTGGGATTTTTATGAGCTGCTCATCCCGCAGATCCTGCGCGGCTGCTCGATGATGCTGTGCATGGTGCCGATCAACAACATCGCGCTCGGCACCTTGCCGCCCGACCGGTTGAAGAACGCGTCCGGCCTGTTCAACCTCACCCGCAATCTGGGCGGCGCGGTCGGCCTTGCCATCATCAACACCGTGTTGATCGACCGCAATGCTTTCCATTACGCAAGGCTCGCCGAGCACGTGCAGTGGGGCAGTGCGGCCGCGCAGACCAAACTGCGGAACATGACGCTCAACTTCGAGCAGAGCACTGGCCTCGACGCCACCAGTGCCGCGATCTCAAAGCTGTCGGGCATGGTCCATCAGCAGGCGGCGCTGCTGTCCTTCATGGATGTGTTCTACCTGCTGACGGTGCTGTTCGCGACGCTAGGCCTGTTCACCATGCTGATCAAGAAGCCGGCAGCGCCCGGTGGCGGCGGCGGGCACTGAACCAATATGTGGGCAGCGGTTTCGGGAAGCTCCTCCAGTCCACGCCCGAAAACTTTGATCGCGCAAAAACTCCGGGCCGCAAGCCCGGAGTTTTTCTTTCTTCAGGGGGTATCGTCAGGCCGTGGCGGGCTTGAAGGTCAGCGCCACGCCATTGATGCAGTGGCGCAGACCGGTCGGCGCCGGGCCATCGTCGAAGACGTGGCCCAGATGGCCGCCGCAGCGGCGGCAGTGCACCTCGGTGCGGGTCATGCCCAGCGACCGGTCCTCGGTCTTGCCGATGCCATTGGCGATCTCCTGCCAGAAGCTCGGCCACCCGGTGCCGGAATCGAATTTCGTCTCGGAGGGATAGACCGGCAGGTCGCAGCCGGCACAGGCGAATATGCCCTTGCGGTGCTCGTTGAGCAGCGGGCTGGTGCCGGGATACTCCGTGCCCTGCTTGCGCAGCACGTCGAAGGCGGCCGGCGACAGGATGGCCTTCCACTCGTCGTCGGTCTTGGTGACCTCGAACTTTTCTGCGGCCTGTGCGGCCCGTGCGGGCTGCGGGCTGCCCATGCGCAGCATTGTCGCCGCGGCTCCTACGATGCCGATGGCGGCGGCGCCGCTCAAAAGAAAGTCGCGACGGTTCATCACCAATTCCTCCTGTTGTCCTTTTGCCAGACCGCGCCGCCACGTGGAAATCAAAAGCGGGTGACGGTTCACTCCCGAACGAACTCCGCGCCGTTCGAAATGAACGGCGCGGAGCGCGTGCCGGTTGCCGATCCCGGGAGCGGGACCATGCAATCGACGAGAGCTCTTGCTGCGACTTCGTCGGCAGCAAGTCCTTTGTTACATCTTCGGCAGCAAAACCTTGTCGATGACGTGGATGACGCCGTTGGACTGTTCGACATCGGCGATCGTCACATCGGCTGATGGTCTTGCTGGCACATGGCCGCGCCGCCAACCATCGGGTTTTGGGTATAGGCAGCGGTGGCAAGCGCGGAGACAACGATCGTACCGGCGAGCAAAAGGCTGGCGAATCTACGCGAATATCCCGTGCGCCTAAAGTTCCGGCGTCCCGGCGCTGGCTTCAATTGCCAAGTAAATCGCCACTGGCTAGCTTGGCGGGAGTGGGGACGCGCTGATGTCGATCGAACGGATCCTTTGGGAGGAAGACGCAACCAGCCTCGCCAGCATGGTGCGTAAGGGCGACCTGTCCGCGATCGAACTGACCGATACGGCGATCGCGCGCGCCGAGGCCACCCGGCCCGAGATCAATGCCACGGCCGAGCCACTCTATGACGCGGCGCGGGCTCGGGCAAAGACCATCGACCGCTCGCTGCCGCTGGCCGGCGTTCCCTTTGCGATCAAGGACCTCGGCATCGCCGTCAAAGGCGTGCCGTCGCATGGCGGCAGTCGCATTCCGGCCGGGGTGCCCGACTTCGATTCGACCATGACCGAGCGCTACCTTGCCGCCGGGCTGATCCCGATCGTCACCTCGACATCGCCGGAGCACGGGCTTCGGCTGATGACCGAATCAAAAGCCTTCGGCATCACGCGCAATCCCTGGAACATCGGCCACACCACCGGCGGCTCGTCGGGCGGTTCGGCGGCGCTGGTCGCCGCCGGCGTCGTGCCAGTGGCGCATGCTTCCGATGGCGGCGGCTCGATCCGCGTGCCTTCCGCCTGCACCGGGCTTGTCGGCCTCAAGACCTCGCGCGGCCGCATCCCGCTGACGCCGCTGGTGAGCGAAAGCTGGTATGGCATGGTGGTCGACCATGCCGTGACCCGCTCGGTGCGCGATTGCGCGCTGCTGCTCGACCTCACCCACGGTCCAGACTCCTTGTCGCCCTATGCGGCGCTGCCGCCGAAGGGCACATTCGCCGCCGCCGCGGCGCGCGATCCCGGCAAGCTCAGGCTGGCCGTCTACCGCAAGTCGCCGCTTGGCCTGCCGATCTCGGCCGAAACCCTTGTCGCGCTCGACACGGCGGTGGCGCTCGCCCGCGAAGGCGGCCACACGGTCGAGGATATCGACCTGCCCTTCATCGGCCGCGATTTCTTCGCCGACTTCTGCAGGACGGTCGCTTCCGCCGTAGCCGGCATGCTGCGGGCGGAAGCGCAGCGCGTCGGCCGCTCCGTCAGCGGCGACATCGAGCGCACCACACGGGTGCTCGGCCGGTTGGGCGAAATGGTTTCGGCCGGCGAGACCTATGCCGGCCTGCAGCGGCTGCACGCCGCCTCGCGGCAACTGATCGCGGAAACCGCGCAATACGACGCCGTGCTGATGCCCATCATAGCCCACCCGCCGCTTGTCTGCGGGGCCATGGACCCGAAGGGCGCCGATGAGCTGATCGAAAACCTTCTCGACAAACTGCATCTCACGCCCCTGCTGAAGATCGACTCCCTTTTCGGTCAGCTCATGGACAAAAGCCTGTGGTTCACTCACTGGCCGGCAATCCAGAATGTTTCCGGCCAGCCGTCGATCGCTCTGCCGGTCCATGTGACCGAAACCGGCCTGCCGCTCGGCATCCAGGCCATGGGGCGCCCAGGCGACGAAGAGACGCTTTTGTCTCTAGCCGCGCAGATGGAGAAGATTTCGGGCTGGTTGAAGCGTCGCGCGCCGCTGATGATGCCATCGTGAAATCGATTTCGTCATTGTGACAGCAATGCCATTTGCGACCGGCATCAATTCCCGCTAAGACGCCGCCGTCCTTTCCAGTGCATGTCGCCCAAAGTGCCCAGCGGTTTTGGGATAGTGACAGCACAACCAGAACCGGAACCATGCCGATGACGGACGTCGCCGCCACCGCCGAAATGCAGGCCGCCCTTCTGTCGCGGGCGCTGCCCTACATGCAGCGCTACGAGAACAAGACGGTCGTTGTGAAATATGGCGGCCACGCCATGGGCGACAGCGAACTCGGCAAGGCCTTCGCCCGCGACATTGCTCTGTTGAAGCAGTCTGGCGTCAATCCGATCGTTGTCCATGGCGGCGGGCCGCAGATCGGCGCCATGCTGACCAAGATGGGCATCGAATCCAAATTCGAGGGCGGCCTGCGCGTCACCGACCAGAAGACGGTCGAGATCGTCGAAATGGTGCTGGCCGGCTCGATCAACAAGGAAATCGTCGCCCTGATCAACGCCGAGGGCGAATGGGCGATCGGCCTGTGCGGCAAGGACGGCAACATGGTGTTCGCCGAAAAGGCGCGCAAGACCATGATCGACCCGGACTCCAACATCGAGCGGGTGCTCGATCTCGGTTTCGTCGGCGAGCCGGTCGAGGTCGACCGCACGCTGCTCGACCTTCTGGCGCGCTCCGAAATGATCCCGGTGCTGGCGCCGGTGGCGCCCGGCCGCGACGGCCACACCTACAACATCAATGCCGACACTTTCGCCGGCGCCATCGCGGGCGCCTGCAAGGCCTCGCGCCTGCTGTTCCTGACCGACGTGCCCGGCGTGCTCGACAAGAACAAGAAGCTGATCGACGAGCTGACCGTCGCCGAGGCCAGGGCGCTGATCAAGGACGGCACAGTCTCCGGCGGCATGATCCCCAAGGTCGAGACCTGCATCGAAGCGATCGAGCGCGGTGTCGAGGGCGTCGTCATCCTCAACGGCAAGACCGCGCATTCCGTGCTGCTCGAACTCTTCACCGAGCACGGCGCCGGCACGCTGATCGTGCCCTGAGGTGGTGCGGCGACAGCGCTGGCTGACACGCGCCTAATCCGGCAGGGCCGCGACCACCACGATTTCGACGACGAGGTCGGGATGGGCGAGTGCGGCGACTCCGATCACCTCCGACGGCGGCGGATTGTTGTAGCTGCAATGCTTGGGACAGTGCTCGGCGAAAAATTCATCCATCACGTCCAACCGAAAATTTGGCGAGCTGAGGGCACCTCCGTTGGGGAATGGGCCCGTGACGTATTGGGTGATCTTGATGAGGTGTTCGAGCGAACTGCCGAGCTCTTCCAGATCCGATTTGATGTTCGTCAGAATGGAGCGCCATTGCGCCGTTGCGTCACCAACGGCGCCGCTCTTGCCACTGGCCGGATCGTAATTTTCGGCAGTGCCCGTATTGCCGGCAAGAAAGACATACCCCTTGGCTCCCGTCACGACGGTGCCTTTTCCCCAAGGCATCAGCCGGTCACCCTTCATCTTCTTGTGCGTGACAAGGTTCATCGCTTTCTCCTGCCGGTAGCCAGCGGCCCAATTGCAGAGTTAGCGCGTTGCCCGTCGACGGCCAGTATCGGTTCGGTCTCCGGCGGCAGAACGCGGAAGAGGCACCGCTCAAGCGCTGCGCGACTGCGCAACGACAGGTGCCGCCACTTTTCGCGCTGGTCGCCGAACTGCCATTGATTCTTCCTCGCCATCCTGCGGCGCGCCCCAGAACGCGGCGAGTGTCGGACCATCCTTCGTCCGGCGGTCCGTCACCAGAAACCCCCAGACCTCCCGGAACCACACGCGCCGGCCCATCTTCGTATACCAGCGCATCGAGTGCCGCTGCTCGGGATCCCTATGGAAGAGGATGCGAGCCAGCGCCTTGGGCCGCGACTGCACCGCGACCTCGATCAGTTTGACGCTGAAGAACAGCATCCACGGCTTCAGCCGCGTCATCTGCAGCACCTGGTGCTTGTAATCCCACAGCCGCGCATCCAGCTGGATCACCTTGCGATCCCCGGCGATCCTGAAGAACGGCGTCCAGCGGTGCGGCGTCACGTAAAGCGCCTGGATCTGGTCGGGGTCATATGCGATGAGCTGGCGAAAGCCGCGCCAGAGGTCGCGGAAGCCCTCGTCCTCGAAGCCGGCCACCCAGGTTGCCATCGACAGGATGTCGTGTTTCCGCAGCAGCCTTATCGCCTCGCGGTCGGATGAGGTGTTGCCGCCCTTGCGGATCAGTTGCAGTGTTTTCTCGTCGGTGTTTTCCATGCCGAGCAGCCAGCGGATGACGCCGGCCTTGCGGTACAGGTGCAGGATGTCGGCGTCGCGCACGATGTCGTCGGCACGGGTCGAGCCGACGATCAGCACCGGCACGTTCTCAGCAATCATCGCATCCAGAAACGCGCGCCAGGCCTTCTTCGAAACCGTCGGATTCTCGTCGGCCAGATTGATCAGTTCGACGCCGTGCTCGCGGTGCAGCCAGGCGATCTCCCCGGCGAACTTCACGGGGTCGCGATGCCGCCAGCGGGTCCAGAAGCCGCGCTGGCCGCAATAGTTGCACAGATGCGGGCAGCCGCGCGAAAACTGCATGACCACGGCGCGCTTGCCGCCCCAATAGCTGTACTTGGGGTGTTCGATCAGCTCCCAGCCCACGCGGTAGGCGTCGAGCTCGGTGATCGTCATCGCCGGTTGCGTCGCGACGGGCCGGCGCAGATCATCGCGAAAGGCAATACCGGCCACGCTTGCCGGCGGCTGGTGCATTTCCAGCGCCTCGACCAGCGCCACAGCGGTGGCCTCGCCCTCGCCGCGCACGATGAAGTCGAAGACGTCGGTCGCCGACAGTATGTCGCGCCAATGATAGGTCGGGAAGACGCCGCCATAGATGATGATGGTGGCGGGTTCGCGCTGCTTGATCATCCCGGCGATCAGTAGGGCGGTCGGGTGCGCCGAGGTCGATCCGGAATGGCCGATCAGGACGAAGTCGGGGTGGTCATCCAGCGCGTCGCGCACCGCCATATCGAGCGGCATCGGCCCGAATTCGGCATCGACGAGCCGCACGTCATGACCGGCATCGATCAACGGACCGCCGATCGCCAGCAGGCCGAGCGGCGGCAGATGGTCGTCCGGCACGCGGCTGCCGATGGCGGTGTGCGGTGGGTTGATCAGGACGATTTTCATGACGGACCTCCTCGGTGGCTGGTCCGTTCATGCTGGCCGGCGCGCCGGGCGCCGAATGGGCCGATCCCAGCAGTTTGCGTGCAGCTTTTCCGCAAAAAGCCGGAAGCGGCGTCAGCGCTTCAGATGCCCGAGCGGCACGTGGCCGGGTTCCTTGATGTTCTGCAGCACCAGTTGCGTGTGGACGTCGCGCACGCCGTCGAGCCGCATCAGCCGGTGCATGACGAAGGCGTTAAGGTCGTCGACCGACGGCACCATGACATGCAGCAGGAAGTCATGATCGCCGGTCATCGTCCAGCACGACGACACCTCGTCCATGCGCTGGACCGCGGCAATGAAGCTCTCGGGCGATCCGTCGCTGTGGCTGACCAGGCGCACCTGGATGAACACCTCGACCATCAGGCCGACCGCGCGCCGGCTGATCACCGCAGCGAAGCCCTTGATGATGCCGGCGTCCCGCAGCGCCTCGAAACGCCGCGCGCACGGCGTCGTCGACAGGCCGATTTCCTGCGCCAGCTCGGAGACGGGCTTGCGGCCGTCGCGTTGCAGGACATCGAGCATCTTGATCTCGAAATCATCGAATTGAGGCATTTTCACTCCTTATAGGCGATCGTTGAGTGAATATTATCCAGAATACGCCGTTCGATCCATCATCAAAACCGATTTACCTCAGGAAATGCCATTAATCTCCGGGCACGTTCGCCATTCATGATTTGTGAGGAGAAAAACCCATGACGACGATGAGCGTTGCCGAATATGCCCGCGAGTGCGCGGCGCAGGGGTTGCGCGGCGACTATTCGGTCTGCCGTGCCGATTTCACCGTGGCGCAGGGTTATGACTACAGCGCCGAGGAACAGGCGGTGTGGCGCACGCTGTGCGACCGCCAGACCGAACTGACGCGCAAGCTCGCCCACCACTCCTACCTCGACGGCGTCGAGAAGCTCGGCCTGCTCGACCGCATCCCCGATTTCGAGGACGTCAGCGCCAAGCTGCGCAAGCTCACGGGCTGGGAGATCGTCGCCGTGCCGGGGCTCATTCCGGCCGCGCCCTTCTTTGATCATCTCGCCAATCGCCGCTTCCCGGTCACCAACTGGCTGCGCACCAGGCAGGAGCTCGACTACATCGTCGAGCCCGACATGTTCCATGATTTCTTTGGCCACGTGCCGGTGCTGTCGCAGCCGGTGTTCGCCGACTTCATGCAGATGTATGGCAAGAAGGCTGGCGACATCATCGCGCTCGGCGGCGACGAAATGATCACCCGGCTCTACTGGTACACGGCCGAATACGGCCTGATCCAGGAGGCTGGCCAGCCGCTGAAGGCCTTTGGCGCCGGCCTGATGTCGTCCTTTACCGAATTGCAGTTCGCTGTCGACAGCAAGGGTGCCCATCATGTGCCCTTCGATCTCGAAACGGTGATGCGCACCGGCTACGAAATCGACAAATTCCAGCGCGCCTATTTCGTGCTGCCGTCCTTCGACGTTTTGCGCGACGCCTTCCAGACCGCGGATTTCGGGGCGATCGTCGCGCGCCGCACGGGCGAGCCCGCACTCGACCCGGCGACGGTATAGTTCCTGGGCCGAATCTGACCGGCCGAGGTGGACATTCACGGCGGCACAATTTCCGGTTGGCCAATCCTTCTCTCGGCCGCCGGTATGCCGCGGACGGCTTCTTGGAGGCTTCGGCGGCGCCGGTGTTTGGCACAGTCGGCGCGACGCCCATCTTACCCCGTCTGTCTTACAATGCGTAGATGTTGCGATTGAACTTCGTTTCCATCACCACATGGGAAGCGGTTTTAACGACGCCGTTGATTTCATTCACGGCATTGACCTCCCGGTTCAGCTTCTCGAGCGTGTCGGCGGCAAGGTGGATGATCAGGTCCCATTCGCCGGTTATGGCATAGACCGCCTGGATCGATGGCATCGCCCTGATCCTTCTGGAGACGTCAGGATAGCTCTTGTTGTTCAGCGCGGCGAAGGTGAAACAGTGGACGGAATTCTGGGCCGCCGCCTTGGTCAGTCGCACGGCATAGCCTTCGATGATGCCGCCCGCCTCGAGTTTCTGTATCCGCTCCTGCAGCGCCGTCCTGGATACGCCGAGCTGACGTGCCAACGATGCGACCGGCTCACGTGCGTTCTTTTGCATCAGCGCGAGCAACTGGCGGTCCTTCTCGGTCAATTCCACAATCAAATCCTCTCGCACGGTCGGCGCTGGAACGGTCAAATCGGTCCGCACGATCCTATCGGCTGAACCGGCCCGACGACAATCCTCGCGCCGGCGGTGCCGGGCACGGCATCCGGCACTATGCCGCCTCGAGGCACGCAATGACTGCACGATCGCCACTATCCGGCATTTCGCCGGGTAGAACCCTGCTTTTTGCGACCCGACTGTCAAACGTAACAAACGCCGGTCCATCGGAGGGAATCAGTTTCGGCTGTGGTGGGCACAATCGAAACCTGATCCGCGTTGACCTTGTGGCCGAAAGCACTGAGGTCCGACGCCCGTCACGCATCATGTCAGTTTCAAACACGAGGGAGGGATAACTTTGAAAAAGCTGCTCGAATTCGCCGTTCTTGCCGCCGCGACAGTCGCGATCGCGACGACAGCCATGGCCGGAGAAACCTTGGACCGCGTCATGTCCAAGAAGGCGATGGTCGTTGCCACCAACGCGGCTTGGCCGCCGCAGAGCTTCCTCAACGACAGCAACGAGCTCGCCGGTTTCGACATCGATGTCTCGCGCGAGATCGGCAAGCGGCTCGGTGTCGAGGTCTCGTTCGAAACGCCCGACTGGGCGACGCTGACCGGCGGACGCTGGCAGGGACGTTACGACCTCGGGGTCGGATCGGTCACGCCGACCAAGGCCCGTTCCAAGGTGATTGATTTTGTCGGGATTTATTATTATAGCCCCTATGTCTATGTCGTGCACAAGGACAGCAACGCCAAGTCGGTCGCCGATCTCAACGGCGAGGTGATCGGTGTCGAGACGGCGACCACCTCGGAGGACTTCATCCGCCGCAAGCTCGAAATCGATGCTCCCGGCCTGCCTCCCGTCGAATACAAGCTCGAACCTGGCGAGATCCGCACCTTCGCCGATTCCATGCTGCCCTTCGATGATCTGCGGCTTGGCGACGGCGTGCGCCTGAATGCCGTGATCGCGCCGGAACAGACGGCGCAGAATGCCATCAAGAATGGCTATCCCGTGAAGATCCTGGAAGGCGAGTACGCTTTCCGCGAACCGCTCGTCGTCATCGCCGAGAAGAACGACCCCCAGTGGACGGCAAAGGTCGCGGGCGTCATCGCCGAGTTGAAGACGGACGGCACGCTCGCCGCGCTGACCACGAAGTGGCACGGCAAGGACTACAGCGCCAAGTGAGATAAATCCGCCGGCTGCCGTCTGGCGGCCGGCGGGCGTCACCCCGCCAAATGCACTGCCACTTACCCGCAAAGTCGCCGATGGCCTATCCCGACACTTACTATGCCCGCACCGCGGCCGACCGCAAGACGAGGCCTCCCCTCCAGGGCGAGGCGCAATGTGACGTGGCCGTCGTCGGTGCGGGACTGGCCGGTCTGACGACGGCGCTTCAGCTGGCGCGCGCCGGACTGCATGTCGCCGTGCTGGAAGCCCAGTCTGTCGGCTTCGGCGCTTCCGGCCGCAATGGCGGTTTCGTCACGCCCGGCTTCGCCACCGGCGGCCAGGCCATTGCCGCGCGTGTCGGCGAGGAGGCGGCGCGCGGACTGCACCGCCTGTCGATCGAGGGCGTCGAATTCGTGCGCGACACCATCGAGGCGCTCGCAATAACCGCCGCCATGCCGCGCGCCGGCTTGCTCAGCGTTCTGCGTTACGACGACGGCGATGCGCTGAAGGCCTATGCCGAGCAGATGGCACGCGACCACGGCTACGAGCTTCAATATCTGCGCACGGAAGCCGTCCGCTCGGTGCTGAAATCGGCTCGCTACCACCAGGGCCTGCGCGACCCGAACGCCTTTCACATCCACCCGCTCAACTATCTGCGCTCCCTGGCCGACGAGATCGAGCGCCTGGGAGGCACGATCCATGAGAGTTCACAGGTCGTGCAATGCGACCTGTCCGGCACGCGAAAGATGCTCCGCACGAGACAGGGCACGGTTCGGGCGTCCCATGTCGTGCTGGCAACCGGCGGCTACACCGGCCCGGTATTCGGCCAGCTGTACCGCGCCTTTCTGCCCATCGCGACCTATGTGATGGTCTCCGAGGCGGCTCCCCGTCTCATTGCTCAGGCCGTCGCCACGACGGATGCCGTCGGCGACAACAGGCGGGCCGGCGACTATTACCGTCTGGTCGAGAGCGGCAATCGCCTTTTGTGGGGCGGGCGCATCACCACGCGCGCCGCTTCCGCCGACGCGTTGGCGCGCGAACTGCGCCGGGAGATGGTCGGCACCTACCCGCAGCTCGCCGGCCTCAAGACCGAATTGGCCTGGTCCGGATTGATGTCCTATGCCCGGCATCTGCTGCCCCAGATCGGAGAACTGCAGCCGGGTGTCTGGTACTGCACCGCTTTCGGTGGTCATGGCCTCAACACCACGGCGATTGCCGGAAAACTCGTCGCCGAAGGCATTCTGGGCGTTTCGGACCGGTACCGGCAGTTCGCGCCGTTCGGACTGAGCTGGGCAGGCGGCCCCGCTGGCCTGGCCGCCGCGCAGGTCACCTACTGGAAATTGCAGGCGCAGGACTGGTGGCGGGAACGCCGCGCCAGCGCCAAAGACAAGGTGGCGGCATGATCGGCAGGCTGATGCTCTTCAACCCAGGAATCGCCCGCCGTGCGGCGGCCGCGCTTGTTCCGGCGCTGCTGGCAGCAGCCCTCTACACCATGGGCATCAAGTCGAGCTGGATCGGCTCGTTGATGCCGGTTGCATCCGACTGGTTGCAGGCCAACCCGGCCCTGTCGCGCGCGCTTTCCGCCGTGTTGATCGCGCTCCTGGTGTTGGTGAATTGCAAGCTGCTGCTGCCCCTGCCGCGACGCCAGCAGATCGCCGGCGTCTGGATCGAGCTGTTCGCGCTGCTGATGCTGTTCTTCTATTCCTTCGACCTCTCCTTCGCCTTTATCGCCAGGAAGGTCGGCTTCCTGATTACACAGGGTGTCGCCACGACGCTTTACATCTCGGCAATCTCGATCCTGATTGCGACGACTATCGCGCTTATCGGCGCCATCGCCAAGCTGACCGGCAACGGCCTCGTGTTCGGGTTGGCGACCTTCTACACGTCGCTGTTTCGGGGCCTGCCGCTGCTGATGCAGATCTACATCATTTATCTCGGCCTGCCGCAGGTCGGCTATGTGATCGGCGCGGTGCCGGCCGGCATCCTGGCGCTGTCGTTGTGTTATGGCGCCTATATGACCGAGATCTTCCGCGCCGGCATCGAAAGCATCCCTCGCGGACAAAGCGAAGGCGCCACAGCGCTCGGCCTGAGCCCGGGTCAGACCATGGCGCTGGTCATCCTGCCGCAGGCCATGCGCGTCATCATTCCGCCCACCGGCAATCAATTCATCGCCATGCTGAAGGATTCCTCGCTCGTATCCGTCGTCGGCGTCTGGGAGATCATGTATCTCGCCCGCACGATGGGCCAGACGGAGTTCCGCCATATCGAGATGCTGATCACCGCCTCGATGATCTACTGGATGCTCTCGATCGCGCTGGAATTCGGCCAGGCCTATCTGGAACGGCGTTTCGGCAGGTCCGAGCGGCGGGCATAGGCGCCCCGGCGCTTTTGCATCACCGCGCCGACCTGACAGCGCTCGACAAACAGTTGACCTGACCGGCAACCGCGCCCGTCGCGGGCGCGGAAGTCCCTGGCCACTCAGACGGAGACCACCTTGCGCAAATGGTCCTCCAGCCGGCAGACCGTCGCGGTGATCGTTGTCGTCGGGTTGGCTTGACCCGATGTGCAGAACACCGAGGAGCCGCCGACATAGAGGTTGTCCATGCCGTGCACCTTGCAGTCGGTGTCCACGACGCTCCTGGTTATGTCGGTGCCCATGCGCGTACCACCCATGTGATGGTGCCCCGCCGTCTCCTCGTCGGATAATCCTCGCCGTTGGCGATCCAATCCATGAGACGAACGCGGCCCAGATTCTTTTCGATGAGTGTCGTGCCGAACAGCTTCAGGTCTTCGACAAGCGCGCGGCGTTCCAGTGCTGCAAACAGGGTTGGAGAATCCTTAACGGGTCGGTGTGCCAGGCGGCCAACTCACGCGGCCTCGGAAATGTCCGTATCGAGGATCGTCAGGTTGCGGCCGCGGTGCTTGGCCTGGTAGAGGCGCCGGTCCGCGGCGCGCATCAGCTCCGATACGTTGACATCCTCGCCGCAGACGGTGCCGCCGATGCTGACGGTCAACGGAATGGTCCGTTCATCGACAGGCCGGAAGCGGATCAGCTCGACCTCGCGGCGGATCCGCTCGGCAACGCGCTTGGCCTCCTGCTCGGTGGCTCCGACAAGATAAGCGCCGAACTCCTCCCCGCCGATGCGGCCGAGCACGTCGCCGCTGCGCACGCCGCGCTCGATGGCGCCGGCGATCAACAGCAGCGCGTCGTCACCGGTCAGATGCCCGAAATTGTCGTTGATCGTCTTGAAATGGTCAGCGTCGATGATCAGCAGCGCGCCGCGGTCGGACTTGCGCCTGGACCCATCCAGCGCGGCAAAGAAGCTTTCCCGGTTGAGCATGCCGGTCATGTCGTCGCGGCTCGCCTTTTCCTCCAGGCGGCGGTGTGCCGCGGCCAGTTGGGCATGGGCGCGGGCGAGTTCGCGATGCGCGTTCTGCAGTCGGTCACTCTGCCAGAAGGTGCTGGCGCAGGCCACCCACGCAAGCACCAGCGGACACAGCGTCGAGGTCAGCCAGATCGTCCGGTTGATCGGGAAACCCATGGCCGGAACGATGATCAGCGTCAGCAGGAGGGAGGCGGCGACGGAGGCAAAAGCGACGGCGGCGGATTTCAGAATGATGCTGTTCATCGCAAGCTCCCACAGGTCTGCTTCTGTGCCAGCAAGCCCTGAAGGCCACCTTTCCCGGTTGCATAAAATTTGAATGGTGGGGCCATTTCTGCCACTGCCGGCGCGCGGAAATTGTGGATAAAGTTCCTTCCAGAATTCCTGTTTCATGCCATAAGAAGCGCATGACCACGCTCCCTGATCCCGCCCGCTTCGCACATGTCACCGACTGGGTGTTCGACCTCGACAACACGCTTTATCCGCATCATTCGAATCTGTTCTCGCAGATCGACGTCAAGATGACCGCCTATATCGGGGAATTGCTGGCGCTGCCGCGCGAGGAGGCGCGCAAGCTGCAGAAGGAACTCTATCTCGAATATGGCACGACGCTGAACGGGTTGATGACGCGCCACGGCATCGATCCCGACGATTTCCTCGAGAAGGTCCATGACATAGACTATTCATGGCTGGTGCCCGACCCCGTCCTGGGCACCGCCATCCGCCAGCTTCCGGGCCGTAAGTTCATCTTCACCAATGGCGACCGCAAGCACGCCGAACGCACCGCCCGCCAGCTCGGCATTCTCGATCATTTCGACGACATCTTCGATATCGTCGCGGCCGACCTCAATCCCAAACCCGCCCGCCAGACCTACGAAAAGTTCGCCGAATTGCACGCCGTCACCGGACACAATGCGGTGATGTTCGAGGATCTGGCTCGCAACCTGGCCGTGCCGAAGTCGCTGGGCATGACAACGGTGCTGGTGGTGCCGCGCAATTTCGAGCCGACCTTTTCCGAGATCTGGGAACGCGACCCGGCGCAGGAAGACGACGTCGATTTCGTCACCGACGACCTGGCCGGGTTCCTGACAGGTATTGTCGCGGGGGTAGGGCATTAGGGCAGTAGGGCAGTAGGGGATAGGGAGTAGGCAAACACAGTGCTTCCAGTCTCTGCGTTCGAGGGCAATTCTCCTACTGCCTACTGCCTACTGCCTACTGCCTCATTCCCCTAACTTGTAGAAGCGGCTGATGATGCCCCAGGCCTCGTCGGCGGTGTCGACGAAATCGATGATGTCCTGGTCGCCGGGGCTGATCGTGCCTTGCTCGGCGAGGAAGTCGAGGTTGATCGCCCGTTTCCAGAACGACTTGCCGAACAGGATCACCGGCACGCGCTCCATGCGTCCGGTCTGGATCAGGGTCAGCGTCTCGAAGAATTCGTCCATCGTGCCGAAGCCGCCCGGAAACACCGCCACCGCCTTGGCGCGCATGACGAAGTGCATCTTGCGGACGGCGAAATAGTGGAAGTTGAAACAGAGCTCCGGCGTCACATAGGCGTTCGGCGCCTGCTCGTGCGGCAAGACGATGTTGAGCCCGATCGACGGCGCGCCGACATCGTCGGCGCCACGGTTCCCCGCTTCCATCACGCCAGGGCCACCGCCGGTCACCACGACATATTCGCGGTAGTACGATGTGGCCGACTGCTGTGAGCACAGGCGGGCGAATTTGCGCGCCTCCTCGTAATATTTGCTGTTTTCCTCGAGGTTCTTCTTCTGCGTCTCGTTCTTGGCCGCCCAGGCTTCGCCACCGGGCTCCGGCAGGCGCGCGCCGCCGAACAGGATCACCGTCGAGCGGATGCCGCGCTCGGCCAGGATCATTTCGGGTTTCAGCAGTTCCAGTTGCAGCCTGACCGCGCGCAGTTCGCGCCGCGTCATGAAGTCGGGATCGTTCCAGGCCAGGCGGTAGGTTTCGGCCCGCGTCTGCGGCGTGTCCGGCACGCTTTTCGACCGCTCCAGATCCTCGTCTGAATGCGGCAGCGGCGTCCATCCCGCCTTTTCCATGGGAGTCATCGAATCCACCCGTCCATTCCTTTACTTGCGTCGTCCCGTGACGCAGCCACGATTGACCCTCATTGAGCCTTAACATAGGGTCCGCGCGACTTTTAAACAGGTTAAGGCGCAGCCCCTTAACAGCTTGGTAATGGAGCGGAATCATGTCGAAGCCTGATCTGGCGAGCCTCGAAAAGACCATCGACAAGGCCTTCGAGGAACGCGACGCCATTTCCACGGCGACACGCGGCGAGACGCGCGACGCCATCCAGTCGGCTCTCGACCTGCTCGACCGCGGCACCGCCCGCGTCGCCGAGCGGCAGGCCGACGGCAAGTGGCATGTCAACCAGTGGCTGAAGAAGGCCGTGCTACTCTCCTTCCGGCTCAACCCGATGGAGATCATCAAGGGTGGTCCGGGCCAGGCCGTCTGGTGGGACAAGGTGCCGTCCAAGTTCGACGGATGGAGCGCCGTCGATTTCGAGAAGGCGGGCTTCCGCGCCGTGCCGTCGTCGATCGTGCGCCGTTCCGCTTATGTCGCCCCGGGCGCCGTGCTGATGCCGTCCTTCGTCAATGTCGGCGCCTACGTCGACAGCGGCACCATGGTCGACACCTGGGCCTCGGTCGGCTCCTGCGCCCAGATCGGCAAGAACGTCCACCTTTCGGGCGGCGTCGGCATCGGCGGCGTGCTGGAGCCGATGCAGGCCGGCCCTACCATCATCGAGGACAATTGCTTCATCGGCGCGCGTTCGGAGGTCGTCGAGGGCTGCATCGTGCGCGAAGGCTCGGTGCTTGGCATGGGCGTGTTCATCGGCCAGTCGACCAAGATCGTCGACCGCGCCACCGGCGAGGTCTTCTACGGAGAGGTGCCGCCGAATTCCGTGGTCGTCGCCGGCTCGATGCCGGGCAAGCCCTTGCCCAATGGCGAGCCTGGCCCGAGCCTCTACTGCGCCGTCATCGTCAAGCGCGTCGATGCCAAGACCCGATCCAAGACCTCGATCAACGAGCTGCTGCGCGATTGATCTTTCCGCGAAGCGGGCGCACCTTCCGCCGGCGCGGCAATGGGTCGCGCTGGTTCAACATGGAGGGGTGACATGGACTGGAAATATCTGCTGACAAGTTTCGAGGGTCGCATCAACCGGGGCAAATTCTGGGCCGGCATCGGCATATTCTTGGTGATCGCCATCATAGCCTTCATTCTCGATGCTATCCTGGGCACGCGCTTCACGACGGCCAGTGGCGCCCAGATCGGCATCATCGGCATCCTGGTCGCGCTGGCATCGATCTATTTCGCGATTGCTCTCTATGCAAAACGCTGGCACGACCGCAACAAGTCGGGCTGGTGGACGCTGATCGGCTTCGTACCCGTCATCGGCGGCATCTGGCTGCTGGTCGAGCTCGGCATCCTCGAAGGCACCAGGGGTGTCAATCAATATGGACCGGACCCGCTTGCCTGACAGATCAGATCTCACCTGGCTCTTCTTCAAGACATCGGGCCGCGTCAGCCGCGCGGCCTATTTCCTCGGCGGATTGCTCGTCGCCATCATCCAGGCCTTCCCGCTGTACCGCTTCACACTGGTGCCGGAAGGTTCGGCCGAAAGCAACATGTGGTCGTTCATCTTCTTCATAGCCTTCGTCGCCTCACTGTGGTCGAACATCGCGTTGGCGGTAAAGCGGCTGCACGACCTCGACAAGCCGGGCATTGCCGCGCTGATCCTGTTCGTGCCGGTCGTCTCGATTGTCGCCTTCCTTGTGTTGTGCCTGTTTCCAGGGCAGCCTGGGCCTAACCGCTATGGCCTGCGCACCAACGAGCCGGCTCAACCCTGAGGCCCGATTGATGAGGGGTCGGATATCTCGCCATGCGCTACCGCACGCTTGATCCGAAACTGATCGTCGAGACAGCCGAACGCCTGGAAGGCCGGATCGCCGATCGGTTCCCGGAAGCGGGCTTGCGCGGCGTCGCGGCCGAACTGGTGTCGTTGTCGCGCGATCTGGCCAAGGCGGCAAAGGCGCTCGAGCAACCGATCTGGTGGCTGCGCGGCCTCATTGTCGCGGCCTTTATCGCCGGTGTGCTGATCTTCCTGTTCGTCGGCACCATCCTGCCGCTGGACCGCATTTCCGGAACCGATGATGCCGTGCAATCGGTGCAAGGCATCGAGGCCTCGATCAACACCGTCATCCTCGCCGTGCTCGGTTTTCTGGCCTTGATCCGCACCGAGGAGCGCATCAAGCGCAAGAAGGTCTTTCGTCAGCTGCATGGCCTGCGCTCGCTGATCCACGTCATCGACATGCACCAGCTGACCAAGGATCCGGCGACGCTTTCGGCCAGTTTCAAGCCGACCGCTCACTCCCCGACTCGCCGCCTAACCACCGCCGCCGACCTGGCGCGTTATCTCGACTATTGCTCGGAGATGCTGTCGATCACCGGCAAGGTCGCCGCCCTGTTCGCGCAGTCGGTCAACGACGACGTGGTCATCGACGGCGTCAACGACATCGAGAATCTGAGCTCGAACCTGTCGCGCAAGATCTGGCAGAAGATCACCTTGATCGACGGCCGCCAGCTGCCGCGCTGACCAGCTCCGGCGCCAGGCCCGGCGAGCCGCGCACGCCGGTTTCCGCTTCGTGCACCAAAGCGATGACCCGCTCGACCACCGGCGCCGGCGTGCCGGCCTTTTCAGCCAGACGCAGGATGGCGCCCTGCAGGTCGTCGATCTCCGTCGGACGGCCGCGTTGCAGGTCATCCCACATCGACGACCGCGCTTGCGGGTCGATCGCCAGCATCCGCCGCGCCAGCAATTTGAACAGCCAGTCCGGCAGCCTCAGCACCATGGGTAAAAGCGCCGGCCGCAAGCCGGCGATCCGCGCCGGCTCGATGCCGCAGGCTCTCATCGCCCGCAGCGCCTCGTCGATCTGGCTGGCCAGAATCAGCCGCCAGCGGCGATCGGCGAGCTCGCTTGCCAGCGCCAGGCCTGACAGTGCCACCAGCGCGTTGTTCAGGTTCATCAACAGCTTGCCCCACAGCACGGCCTTGATGTCGCCACGGGTTTCAACGGCAAATCCTTCGACATCGAGAAGATTGGCAAGGCAGTCGCTGTTCTCGATCATGACCTTGCCGTCGCTGGCGCGGCGTACCTCGAGCGGCAGTTCGCCGTCCGACGATTGCACGACATTGAACGGCACCATTCCGGCCAGCACGGTCCGCCGGCCAAGCACGGCGCGCAGCCTGTCGGCATTGTCGACGCCGTTCTGCAGGCTGACCACGATGGCATCCGGGCGAGCATGCGCCTTGATGAGGGCTGCCATCTCCTGCGTCGCACCGCTTTTGACCGTGACCAGGATGACATCCGCCTGCGGCAAGGCGGCTGCGGGATCGGCGGAGATTCCAAGCGCCTCCGGCTTGACCAGGCGATCGCGGCCTTCAAGGTCGCTGATGCGCAATCCCCCCTGCCGCAACGCCGCCTCGATGCGCGGCCGGGCGAGCAGGACAACCTGACGCCCGGCAAGCGCCAGGCAGCCTCCGGCGTAGCAGCCGATGCTGCCCGCGCCGGCGACGACGATCCTTTTTTCCCAACCTGCCATCCTGCCGCTCCGCGCCTGCCGGTAACGATACGACGTGAATACCATAATGTCGGCGGTATCGTCGGGCATTGGGCTGGCCCGTATGTCTGGCCGTGACAGGCCCTCAGCTTTCGACTATCGCTTTTGCCATGACGCTGCCGACCGATCCCGCCACAAACCTCGCCGCCCTTATCCGTTGCGTTTCGGTGACGTCAACCGAAGGCGGTGCGCTGACCGCGCTGGAGACGATGCTGAAGCCGCTCGGCTTCGCGGTCGACCGGCCGGTGTTCTCCGAGGACGGCACGCCCGACATCGAGAACCTCTACGCAAGGCGGTCCGGCAACGGCCCGCATCTGATGTTCGCCGGCCATACCGACGTCGTGCCGGTCGGCGACGAAGCCGCCTGGACGCATCCGCCTTTCGGCGCCGAAATCGCCAATGGCGAGATGTTTGGCCGTGGCGCGGTCGACATGAAGGGCGGCATCGCCTGTTTCATCGCCGCCGTGGCGCGCCATGCCGACACTAATGGCGGCCTTAAGGGCTCGGTCTCGCTGCTGATTACCGGCGACGAGGAAGGGCCCGCCATCAACGGCACGGTCAAGCTGCTCGAATGGGCCACTTCCAGGGGCGAGACATGGGACGCCGCGATCGTCGGCGAGCCGACCAATCCCGATGCGCTGGGCGACATGATCAAGATCGGCCGGCGTGGCTCGCTATCCGGCGCCATAACGGTCAACGGCCGCCAGGGCCACGCCGCCTATCCGCAGCTTGCCGACAATCCGGTGCGTGGGCTGATGAGCCTGGTCGACGCCTTGCTGCATCCTGTCTTCGACAAGGGGACCAGGGATTTCCAGCCGACCAATCTTGAAGTCACCTCCATCGATGTCGGCAACCCGGCCACCAATGTCATCCCGGCCAAGGCGACAGCGACCTTTAACATCCGTTTCAACGACACCTGGACGGCCGAGACCGTCCAGGCCGAAATCCACAACCGTCTCGATCAGGCCGCCAAGCGCAAGAAGTATCGGTCAGGCAAGAAGACGCCGGTCGACTACGATCTTGTCTGGCGCGACCGGCCGAGCCATGTCTTCCTGACCCGCGACGACAGGCTGGTCGAAACGCTGCGCGGCTCGGTCGAGGCTGTGGTCGGGAGGGAACCGGCACTGTCCACCTCGGGCGGCACATCGGATGCGCGCTTCATCAAGGATTATTGCCCGGTGGTCGAGTTCGGCCTGGTCGGCAAGACCATGCATATGGTCGACGAGCGCGTCGCCATTGCCGATCTCGAAACGCTGACCCAAATCTACCAACGCTTTATTGAAGACTGGTTCGGGCAGGGCTGAGCATGCTTTCAGCGGACGAAACCCAAGCTTCGCTGACCGGCGCCTGGCGGCTGATGCTCGGCAAGGCCGATGGCCTGCGACTGCTCGACCTGTCGGCGGACGGGTTTTGGAATTCCTTCTTCGCCATCATTGTCGCGACACCGGCGCTGATCGTCGGCTGGGTCGGCATCGCCAATGAGATCGGTGATCCCGATGCCTTCGCGGGCCGCTTCAGCATGCTGGTGCGCCTGGCGACGGTCGATATAGGCTCCTGGGTTCTGCCGCTGGTCGCGCTCGCTCTGGTCGCGCCGCGTGCCGGCATTGGCGGCCGCTTCGTCCATTATGTCGTCGCCAGCAACTGGGCTTCGGCCATCACCGCCTGGCTGATGCTGCCCTCGGCGTTGATCAGGCTTTTCCTGTCGTCGGCAAACCAGGTCTCGAGCCTTGTGTCACTGCTGTTGTTTTCCCTGTCGATGGTGCTGACCTGGCGCATGACCAATGCGACGATCGGCAGGGGCGCGGCGGTCGGCACCGCCGTTTTCGTCGGCATGTTCACCGCCTCGCTGCTGGTGCTGTTCGGGCTGCAGATGTTGCTTGGCATCACCGTACCGGACGATGTCGGTGCTCAGAGCTTGTCGGGGTTCGTTCCAGGATAGAGCCGACTTTACCCGGGGGTAAAGCCCTTCCGGATTCAACCGGGGGTAGAGTCTTCCGGACTCTGGCTGGGGTAGTCGACCCCGATCAGGAAAAGCCCGTCGGGCGGCGCCACCTGGCCGCAGGCGGCGCGGTCGCGTGCCTCGAGCGCCGCCTTGAGGTCGCCGACGGTCCAACCGCCCTCGCCGATCCGCTTAAGCGAGCCGACCATGGAGCGCACCTGGTTGTGCAGGAAGGAACGCGCCGAGGCCCGCACCTCGATCAGGTCGCCCGTCCGGCTCACATCGAGCCGCTCCAGCGTCCTGACCGGGCTGTTGGCCTGGCACTGCGTCGAGCGGAAGGTGGTGAAGTCGTGCCGCCCGAGCAGGATCTTCGCTGCTTCGTGCATGGCGCCGGCATCAAGCTGCTTTGGCACCCACCACACCTTGCCCTTTTCCAGCGCCGAAGGCGCACGCCGGTTGAGGATGCGGTAGAGATAGTGACGGCCGGTGGCCGAGAAGCGCGCGTCGAAATCGTCCGAGACGGCCACCGCCCTCAGGATCGCGACACGTGCGCCGGCGGCCTGCAGATGGGCGTTGACGGCATCGCGCACCTTGTCGCCAGGCCACGCCTTGGCGAGGTCGACATGCGCCACCTGCGCGGTGGCGTGCACGCCGGCATCGGTACGGCCTGCGGCGCGCAGCCGGACTGCCTCGCCACAGAATTTTTCGATCGCCTGTTCGATCGCCTGCTGCACGGAAGGCTGATCGGCCTGGTGCTGCCAGCCGGCAAACCGGCTGCCGTCATATTCGATGTCGAGGCGAAAACGCGGCATTTGCGACCAGAGCTCTCGCCTCGAGCAATTCCAGGAAAAGTGTGAAGCGGTTTTCCGTCCGGAATTGCGTTTGAACAAAAACGCAGAGCAGTTCGCCGTTTCCGTGAAACGGTGGACTGCGCTACGCGGCGAGAGCGGTGAAGGCCGGGGCGTACACCAGTTTGCCGGCCTCCGGAGCGTCACCCCAGGCCAGTGCCTGCAGCGCCTCGCCCTGATACTCGCTCTCGAATTTCTCGGCGCGGGCGTGGCTGTAGCCGAAACGGCCGTAATAAGCCGGATCGCCCAGCACGACGGCCAGCGTCTCGCCGGCATCCTTGAGCCGAATATGCGCCTCGCGGATCAGCGCCCCGCCAATGCCGCTGCCATGGAACGAAGGTTCCACCGCCAGCGGCGCCAGCGCCACGGCCGCGAAACGCTTGCCGCCGTTCTGGACGAACAGGCGCGAAAACAGGATGTGGCCGATAACTTGGCCATCCTCTTCCGCCACCAGTTCGGCAACGGCATCGCCGCCGGTCACCAGCGCATCGACAAGCCCGGCTTCCGACTGCTGGCCGAAAGCGTGTTCCTCGACGAGGCGGATAGCCTCGCGATCCCGCGGCGTCGCCGCGCGTATCGACATCATGCTCATGAGAACTTCATTCCTTTTTCGATCTTGGCTCCGCGCAGGAATTCCGACGCGGCAGCGGGCCTTCCGCCCGCCCGTTGAACTTCGACCAGCCTGATCGCGCCTGTCCCGCAGGCGACCGTCAGACGGTCATCGAGAATTCCTCCCGACTCGCTCAAATCTTCCGAAAGCAACGGGCCTTCAGACAGCGTCGAGCGAAGCAGTTTTAGCCGCTCCGGGCGGCCGCCAATGTCAATCTCGGACCAGGCGCCGGGAAAGGGCGACAGGCCACGAAGGTGGTTGTGGACCTCGGCCGCCGGCCGAGTCCAGTCCATGCGCGTCTCGGATTTATCGATTTTTCTGGCGTAAGTCACCCCCTCCGCCGCTTGCGCGGTAAATGTAAGGGTGTTCTTTTCCAGCCGGGCCAGCGCTTCCACCATCAGGGCAGCACCGACGCACATCAACCGATCATGCAGATCGCCGGCTGTCATATCGGGGTCGATGGCACATTTTTCAACCAATCCCACCGGTCCGGTGTCCAAACCCTCTTCCATGCGCATCACCATCATGCCGGTTTCCAGGTCGCCCGCCATGATGGCACGCTGGATGGGAGCGGCCCCCCGCCAGCGCGGCAGAAGCGATGCATGGCCGTTGATGCAACCAAGCCGTGGCGCCTCCAGAACCGCCTTCGGCAGCAGCAATCCATAGGCCACGACCACCGCGACATCGGCCCGCAGGTCACGGAAAGCCGCCTGCTCGGCCTCGCCCTTGAGGGATGTCGGCGTACGCACCGCGATGCCCAGCCGCTCGGCCTGGCGCTGCACCGGCGACGGCGTCAACTCCAGCCCACGCCGTCCGGCGGCACGCGGCGGCTGGGTGTAGACGGCTGATATTTCATGCCCGGCTTCGGCGATGGCACGCAGCGTCGGCACCGAGAACTCCGGCGTGCCCATGAAGATGACGCGAAGGGGCATTCTTCTTCCGATATCCTGTTTCGGCATGCGCGCCTTGAGCCGGCTCACGCCTCCGCTTCAAACGGGTTTACGAGCTTCAGGTCAAGCCCGTCGAAGTCGCGGATGTTGCGCGTCGCAAGAGTCGCATCATTGGCGAGACAGATCGCCGCGATCATGGCATCGGAAAGACTGATGGGGCGCCCAATCCTTTCTCGTACTGCACGTAGCTTGCCGGCGAGTCGAGGGATCGAACCGGAAAATTCCACGATACGGCCCGCGAACTGCTGCGAAGTCAACTGATCGAGCACGCGAACATAACGGTCTGATCCCGTCTTGTTCAAAAACCGCTCGGCACCGAAAGACTGCTCCATGATGACTGGCCCGCACATGTAGAGTGCAAGAAGGTCCTGCTTGCGGAACCAGTTGGAGACATTCGGATCGGGCACCGGCTTGCTGGACTCGGACACGACATTGGTATCGAGGACAATCACTCGAAATCCTCGGCGGGACGACCGAAGTCGCGTTTCCTGTCTGCTTCGATTTCGTCCATTATCTCGGAGAACTCATTGCCGATTGCGTTTTCGGCAGTGAACGCCGAACGAATGGCATCCCATGCGGAAAGTCCCGGCTCAGGTTTGGCTTCCTTTTCCGCGACCATGCCTTTGCGCAAAAGATCGATAGCTTTTCCAGACAGGCTCTGGCCAGTCTTCCTCGCAGCCTGCTCGATTTCTCGTTTCAAGGGTTCAGGAATACCTCTAATTAGGATGTCACCCATCGAGAACCTCCAAGTGTGATATCAATGATATCGCCTTAAGAGGCATCTTTCAATGGGAGGCATTAAGTCTACGCTAACCAATGTCCCAGTATGATTCGAAGCACCTGTTCCTCGGGAGGCTTCACATGCTGCGCAGCCAAAAACCTTTCGGAAAACGACGTCCCCCAATCGCGGAATACAGATCGCGAGAGGAGGAATTTACGGAAGGCGAGCTGTCAAAACGAAGTGAGAAGACTTTTGCTATCTATCTGACGCCACTGTGCGCGGCAGCTATTGTCATAGCTTTGATATTCTCATCGGAATCTCGGGCGCTTGCTCTGGAAATTACTTCGAAAGTCATTGAGCTCGGGAAAGACTGGGTTTTGCGTGGTGCGCTCGAATGACCCCTATCCCACCAGCTTGCCCGGTGCCTTGTCCCTGGCGAGCTTCTTGAACTTTTTCACCACCATGTCGCGCTTCAGCTTCGAGATATGGTCGATGAACAGCACGCCGTTGAGGTGGTCGATCTCGTGCTGCAGGCAGGTCGCCATCAGCCCTTCGGCCTCGATCTCCTGCAGCTTGCCGTCGCGATCGAGATATTTCACCCGCACGGAAGCCGGGCGTTCGACCTCGGCATAATAGTCGGGGATCGACAGGCAGCCTTCCTCGTAGACGGAGCGCTGATCGGCGCTATCCAGGATCTCTGGGTTGATGAAGACATGCGGCGCCGGCGTTTCGTCTTCCTTGGCCAGATCGATCACCAGCATGCGCAGCGGTTCGCCGACCTGGATTGCCGCCAGTCCGATACCGGGCGCGTCATACATGGTCGCCAGCATGTCGTCGGCCAGCTTTTGCAATGGCGCGTCGACGCGTTCCACCGGCTTGGAGACCTGGCGCAGGATTGGATCGGGAAGGATGATGAGCGGCTTGATCGGCATGGCGCTCCACCTAAGACCTCGCAGGAATGGCGTCAACCGGTGCGCCCGAGCCTCGTTCACGTTTTGATCTGTGCTATCAGGCCGAATCGGCTATGCTGTCCACATGAATGACCTGAGCACCATCCTTTCGGAGCCCGTCGCACGGCTTGGCGCCTCGACAATCACGCTCGGCCACGCGCTGGCCTTCGGCACATTGCTGTTTTTCGGCCTGTTCGTGGCGCTCGTCGTCGCGCTGTGGCGGTCGGCCAAGGCGCGCGCGGTCGCCGCCGCAGAAGCCGCCGACCATGCCCGCGACGCCGAGGCGCGCATGGCCGGCATTCTTCAGGCACAAGCGGAAATGCAGGGCCGCATGGGCGCCATCGCCGAAGTGTTCGGCGCGCGCCAGGCGGAACTGACGCAGTCGATCGGCCAGAGGCTCGACGCCATGACCGGCCGCCTCGGCCAGACCATGACCGAGCAGACCAAATCCACCCACGAGAGTCTGGCGAAGCTGCAGGAGCGGCTGGCGGTCATCGACACCGCGCAAGGCAATATCCAGTCGCTTGCCGGTCAGGTCGTGCAGTTGCAGGCCATCCTTTCCAACAAGCAGACGCGCGGCGCCTTCGGCCAGTCGCGCATGGAGGCGATCGTCGCCGACGGCCTGCCGCATGGCGCCTATGAATTCCAGGCGACGCTGTCGAACGGCAGCCGGCCGGATTGCCTGGTGAAGATGCCGAACGGCGCGCCGTCGCTTGCCATCGATGCCAAATTTCCGCTGGAGGCGTGGAATGCCATCCGCGCCGCCGATGGCGCCGATTTGCAGAAGGTCGCCGCGCAGGCCTTCCGCCGCGATGTCGAAATCCACGTTCGCGATATTTCGGAAAAATACCTGATTCAGGGCGAGACGCAGGACACAGCCTTCATGTTCGTGCCGTCGGAATCGGTATTCGCCGAGATCCATGAAAATTTCGAGGCGGTGGTGCAAAGGGCGCATCGGGCCCGCGTCGTCATCGTGTCGCCGTCATTGCTGATGCTGTCGATACAGGTCATCCAGGCAATCCTGAAGGATGCCCGCATGCGCGAACAGGCGCATCTGATCCAGGGCGAAGTGATCCGCCTGATGGAGGATGTCGCGCGTGTCGACGAGCGCGTCCGCAAGCTGCAGGTCCATTTCGGCCAATCCGCCAAGGACATCGACGATATCCTCGTGTCGACCTCGAAAGTGACCAAGCGTGGCCAGAAGATCGAGGCGCTGGAGTTCGGTCCGCAGGCCGATGGCGATGCCGGCCCGGAGACG
Organism: Mesorhizobium sp. B2-4-14; assembly: GCF_006442155.1. NCBI lineage: Bacteria > Pseudomonadati > Pseudomonadota > Alphaproteobacteria > Hyphomicrobiales > Phyllobacteriaceae > Mesorhizobium > Mesorhizobium sp. B2-4-14. The sequence goes on from NZ_VFVA01000011.1 coordinate 65,264, forward strand.
CCATCACGGGCACCGGCCGCGAAACTCGACCCCGGCCCGCGCGTTGCCGATTCAAAGACCGGACAGCTTAGGCTGCGGGTCGTCGAAGGCGACGACTAAAATTTCCGGTGACCGCCCAAACACCGTTGCCGGCCTGGTTGCCAAGCACCGTGAGCTTATGGCGTTGCGCGACAAGTACCGCGCCGAGATCAAAAAGCTGACGATCGATATGACCATCTGGACGCGGCTATCAGGCTGTTCGATCCTGACGTCGACACTTTCCCGCTGAAAGAGTACGTCACCAAGCGCCGGGCCGTGAAGGGCTCTGTGAAGCGGTTTGTACTCAACACCATGCGGGAAGCTACCGCGCCGATGACATCGCGCCAGACACCGAGCTGTGGGTTGCCGACCGTGGCCTAGCCGCCGACGAAGCGACAGTCACCACGATAAGGAAGCGCATCGGCGCCTGCATAAAGGTCTGTATTGGCCATGGGCTGATTGGAATGCGGCTGGGACGGAGGATCACGACATGTTCGGGCCATACAAGCTCTGGCAATTGAAAAGGGGCGGCCAATATTAGGACCGCCCCTTCCACAAAAGAAGTCGATAGCCTAGGCCGGCGGGAAGTCACCGGGCAGTTCTGCCGCCGGCGGGATTTCGGGGAACTTGCGTCCCGACATCACGTCAGCAATCCGGCCAAAGTTGAGGCCGGGGTAGTAGCCCGAAATCCACGAATACGGAATCCGCTTCTGACGGGCCAATTTAATAACCGGAACCATGTCCGGCGTTACCTTACGGTCGTGCATTGCCTTTCCTTTCTCGAAAAGGGTGTGACCGAATACCGGTTGACGTTGATTCGAAGATGAATCATTGTCTTGCTGTTGTGCGTGCGCCGATATTCGGTCGCATGTTTCTGATCCGGGATTATTCGCGGACCAGTGTGGAACCGGAGCATTCGCGCCCCGGCTCCTACCGCCCAGCGGCGGCTGCTGAAACTGACCAGGTCGGCAAACCTCGTCAGATCAGGAAGCGGTCAAGCTATATGGGTTCCATGCCGATTACCTTTGCTCGATGCACCGTGGGGAACGAATCTCCACGGTGCATCCTGTCGGCAATTTGGTCATAATGCAAGCCCGCGGGTTAGACATATTCTGTTTTTGACTTTGATAGCCTTTTCTTGTATGGAGGCTGCACGATTAGAAACGGAGGGCAAAATGTCGGACCAGAGCCAGACCAAGAGTGCCGAGACCAAGACCGCGCAGAAGCGCAAGGTCGGGCGCAGTCCTGCCTATCCCTACATCAGCGTTCAGAAGGCCGTGGAGAAGACGAAGGCCCTCTACGACAGGGAGGGAGAGTATGCCGCGCCGCTAGAATCGGCGTCGGCGGCATGGGGCTATGGGGCTAAGAGCAGCGGAGGTCGCCAGACCCTTGCAACTCTTAAGTACTATGGGCTTATCGACGTCCAAGGCGAGAACGACAAGCGCAAGGTGAAGGTCTCCGACGTCGCCCGCCGCATCCTGCTCGACCAGCGAGAGGATGACACAGAGAAAAAGCAGCTTCTACGGAAGGTCGCCCTAAGCCCATCTGCGCACAAGGCGCTCTACGAGCAGTATCCGTCCGGGTTGGCCTCGGATGGTTCGGTCGTGCATTTTCTCATGTTCGATCTCCACTTCAACAGAGATGCGGCGGCCGAGTTGCTTGCCGAATTTAAGGAAACAGCCAGATACATCGGCCTGTACGGGCCTGACAAAACCGTGGACAAAAATGCCAGCGAGATTCATAATGCTGGCACGGAAAAACCACCGCTCGACATCAAGGTCGGGGATAAGATCCAGTGGTCCAGTCAAGGCGTAGACCAGTTTCCGAACGGCGCGACCGTCCTAGGTTTTTCGGACGACAACCAGTGGGCTTTTACCGATCAGGGGATGTCGGGGATTCCAGTAAGAGAGATCAAAATCATGGAACCTTCCCCCGCACAGACGCCGCCGGCCATGCCGCAACACCTTGCCGACATCGTGGCTCGCTCTGGTCAGAACACCTTGGCGATTGAGGTCAAGAAGGGCTCACGAAAGGCCGTGTTCCCCGTAGACGAGGGGGACGTGACGCTGATCTTCCCGGAGAACATGTCCGCCGATGGGCTTGCCGAGCTTGGTCAGTATCTCGATATCTTTTTGAAGAAAGAGCAAAAGAAGGCGACCCCGTAAGGGTGCCGTCTCATTTTTCACGACGCTCCCAGTAGCCGCACCACTGACCAGACTTCGGGGCGACACCTGCCGCGCTGACAACCATCGCGTATTGAGTGCCATTGGCTTCGCGGCGGTTATCTTCGCGCCATGCCATCTCGGCGGCGTAGGAGCCGAGATAGTCGCCAGCGATGCGGTGATGAATACCGATCTCGGCGCGGCGAATTCTAAAAGGCGAGTTGAAGCGGCGCGGCATAACCTATGCGGCGCTGGCCGAGAAGCTGATAGCAAAGGGCGCGCATGAGAATGAGCGCAATTTGGCCAACAAGATAAGCCGGGGGAGCTTCACCGCCGCGTTTTTTATGATGTGCATGGATGCGATCGGCGCTCGGCAAGTCAGCCTGGAACTTTGATTCGCTGGCGACTCATAAACCGCCAACACGCGGCGTTAACCCCGACCAAGCGACACTTGAAACACGTTGTGATTCGCTTAGGTGTCCTAATTGAACCATAGTGTTCTTGTTATGTTCTCTGTGACTCGAAAGGCACGCACAAGGAGAATGTGACCAGATCGTGTCTGACTGGTTCACGAATCATGATTGCGGTGGTCAACTCGCAAAAAATCAAAAAGGGAGAAAAGAGATGAGGGTCAAGGTCCAAACAGTAGGGAGAGGCAGTCACCCGAGCGAAGTAATGGTGTCTGTAAAGACTGCAAGCGGAGGTGAGGAGCGCTTGGTTGTGCATCGCCGGGCACTTGATGGCGACACTTTGGATATCGGCTACCCAATTAACCAAGGTGATGATAGTTATCTTGTAGAATTGCCTCGCGAGACACTAAACGGATCATGGCGGGTTTGGGTCCCTGACAACTTGGTGACCTGACGCTCCGCCTTTAAAGGGAGGGGCTATGATACTAACCGATAGAGAGATCCAGATTTCTCTCGAAAGTAAGGCGATAATAGTAGAGCCGACGCCAACTGAGATCCAATATAGCTCAACTAGCTTGGACCTCACTTTGGATAAAACTCTCACCATATTTAAGAAACCGAAGATAGGCGTCAGCCTATGCATCGATCCTGCAACAAGTGGTTTTAATCACGAAGACGTATTATCCGAGCTTGGAACCGAATTCGAAATCGACGAGATAAAGGGCTACGAATTCCAACCTCATGAAATGCTGCTCGCTTGGACTAAAGAGTACGTAGAACTACCTTACAACTCAAGAATTGCTGCGCGAGTGGAAGGGAAGAGCTCCCTCGCGAGACTAGGAATTGGCGTTCATCTAACGGCGCCTACAATTCATGCTGGGTTTAAGGGCCAAATCAGACTGGAAATGGTGAACCATAACGTGATGCCTATTCGGCTTCGCGTCGACATGCGTGTCTGCCAGTTAATTTTCGAACAAACCGTAGGGACGCCCGTCCGAGGTTACAAAGGACGATTTGCGGGCCAAATGGCTGGCGCAAAGAAGGGTTAACACCTCATAGAATGGCAAACATCATCATATTTGGGTGAGTTTGCTCCATGATATCAATCCAATTCCTTGTTTTTGAGCAGTTTCGGGCGAAGAACCGCTCCAAGCTTTTCCGGGGATTGCTTTAAACCGCAGCCATGATTATGTGTGCCTGGATTTTGCCGGCGACCTCGCCGCTGCCATGCCTGTCGGCAATCGCCGATGCAGCGTAATCCGTGGCGGCGTCCAGCTTTCCTGGATCCCGGGCCTCGATTTCGGTGCGAAGAACGGTTCCCTGGCAATAGGCGACGGCCGGGATGCGCGGCGAGGATGCGCGGCTTTGTTCGGCTCGCGTCTCGATCACAACACCGGAGAAGCCTGACTCCTCCAATTCGCGGCGGATCAGCGCCTTATCGTGATAGCCGTGCGGCGTGCGTGCCAGAAAGCGCGGCGGATCGTCCGGAAAAATCCTTGCCAGCGCATTGGTCACATCATCGGCAAACACATTTTCCTCGATGCGATCCCAGACGTTGAACAGAAAATACCCACCGGGCTCGAGGACCCGCTTCGCCTCACGATAGGCGGACAGGCGGTTGGGAAAGAACATCGCCCCAAACTGGCAACAAACGAGATCGAAAGCCGCATTTTCAAACGGCAGCGCAAGCGCATCGGCCTGGCGCCATCGGATACGGCCGTCGGGAGCCTGTCGCGAAGCGGCATAGTCGAGCATCGGCTGGTTGAGGTCCGTCACGACATAGCTGGCGCCAGAGGACAGTTTTGGCGCCAATGCGCGGGTGACGACCCCGGTGCCCGCCGCGACTTCCAAAACGGCGCTGGGCGACAAGGCCCCCGCTCGTCGTGCAAGATCCGTGGCAAACGGCTCGAAAATCAACGGCACCATGTAGCGGTCGTAGTTTTCCGGAATCGAGCCGGAAAAAACCTTGTCGGCTTCGAGCATGACGATCACCCACCATGTCTATGGTGCACAGCCTAGCACATGCCTGCAGGTCCTTGGATACGATTTTCGAAAAGAGCGGCTACCGCTCTTCCGCGATCGTGGTCACCTTGAATTCCGGCAGCCACCGCAGGGCCGAGCGATGCCATATCTGTTGTGTCGGGACGAGATCCTCGCGTTGCCGCGCGGTTCCCACCCTAATCCCGTACACCTTCGGACCGTCGCCGACCGACGTCGCGTAAAGATGCGAACCGCAGTCGCCGCAAAACGCCTGGGCGCGCTTGGCGCCACTTGCTCCGGTCTTGATATAGATTCTTGGCGTGCCCCGAGTGATCCGGTAGTGATCCTCGGGCGCGGGAACGGTACGCGAAATGCGGTCCCGGTCAGTTGCTGGCAGTCCGTGCAGTGACAGATCGAGGTCTTCTCCGGGTCGACCTCCGCTTCATAGGTGATGGCGCCGCAATGGCACCCGCCGTCGATCCTCATCGTCGTTCCTCCAAAATTCATCCACTAATCTTAGCGGAGCAAGGCGGCGGGGCAACGGCGGAATGCTGCTGCAAGGTCAATGCATGTCGCCCAAAAGTGACCTCGGCTTTGGGAGAACGACAGGCATGAAAACAAAGAATCTAAAGCCCGTCGCACGAATCCGTTCCACGCGACGCGCCTTAGTCTGACGCCGCCTCGATCACCTGGCGCCGCTGCTCCCAAGTGCCGGTGGTCTGCGGTTTGACGAACAACCGCGTGATCTCCGGCATCTCCTTCTTCAGCCGCGCCTCGATGCGTTCGACACAGGCTTCGATCTCGGGTGCGGTCAGATGGTCCTCGAACTCGATGCTGAGGCCGGCAACGATCTCTTCCGGCCCCATGTGGACGGTCAGGACGCCGTTCGCCCGTTGCACCGCCTGGTCCTGCTGGACGATCTCCAGCACGCGTCTCTGCACTTCGGGTGAAGCCGGCTCGCCGATGAGCAGCCCCTTGCTTTCCCGGGCCAGGAAAATCGCCGTCGCGCCGAGGATAAACGCGATGCCGATCGAAGCCGCGCCGTCGAGTTCCGGCATCTCCAGCAGCTCCGCCGCCAATATGCCGGCAAAGGCGACGGTCAGGCCGAGAAGGGCAGCGCTGTCCTCGAACAGAACGGTATAGACGCTCGGATCCTTGCTCGATTGCGCGGCCTCCAGCCAGCCTTCTCCGCCCTTCTGCCGACGGAATTCCCTCAGCGCCACCAGCCAGGAGCTACCCTCGAACAGGAAGGACAGGCCGAGAACGATATAGTTCACCTTGACGTTGGCGGCAGGCTCGGGCGCCATGATGTGGGTGATGCCCTCGTAGAGCGAAACGCCGGCGCCCAGCGCGAAGACCAGAAGAGCGACGATGAAGCTCCAGAAATAGAGTTCGCGGCCATGTCCGAGCGGATGCGTGCGGTCGGCCGGGCGCGCGGCACGGTGCATGCCGTAGAGCAGAAGGCTGCCATTGCCGGTATCGACCAGCGAATGCACGCCTTCCGATAGCATCGCCGAACTGCCGGTGAACAAGGCGGCGCCGAATTTGGTCAGCGCGATGGCCAGATTGCCGGCGAGCGCTGCATAGATGACCGTTTTTGAGCCGCCGTGCCCGGCCATCGTTTCCTCACCGTTGCCGATGCGTGAGCTTAGCCCCCCGTCCGCCCAAGCTCCACACCTATCCTGAACGCACGAACAGCCAATGCGTTCAGGTCCCGTCGCGGACCCTCTCAAACCGATTGAGGCATCCGCGGAGCGCAAGGCCGCAAACAGCCCTCTTGCTTAGAGGCGTTTCTCTTGTTTCACTTCACTTACCACAATTGGAGGAACGAATCATGGCTAAAGGTGCGATGAAGGCTGGCAAGGAAGCCCGCAAGCCGAAAAAGGACGCCAAGAAACCCGCAGCCGCTCCGGCCCTCAAGGCGCCGCCGGTCAAGGCGATGCGGATCAAGGAAAAGTAGTCTCGGCTAACCGGCGCGGCGAGATCTCGCCGGCGGTATTCGACGATGCCGCCGGGCAGGTGTGATCGGGCGTCTGGACAACCCTATGTTTCCGGCGTGGGGACGACCCCGCGCCTTTCCGAAAATTCGGTCGGGACGACCCGCCCACTGTTGATCACGCATCGGCGGATCGGATCTGTTCCGGTCCGGTGCGGGATGGAGCGTCTCCGATGTCCTGGACTTTTCTGTTTTTCGCCGGCCTGTTCGAAATCGGTTGGGCGATCGGCCTCAAATACACCGACGGCTTCACAAGGCTCGTTCCGACCGTGCTCACGGTCGCGTCGATGATCGTCAGCCTCACCCTGCTCGGCCTGGCGTTGAAGGCGCTGCCCGTCGGCACCGCCTATGCGGTGTGGACCGGCATCGGCACCGTCGGCACGGCGCTGCTCGGCATCTGGCTGCTCGGCGAGCCGGCCACCGCGATCCGGCTCGCCTGCATCGCGCTGATCGTCTGCGGCATCATGGGGCTGAAATTCGCGGCCTGAGGGTGTTCCCCCGCCTCAAGGCCTGGCTCGAAAGTGAGCTCGCCTGACGTCGATGCCGGGCATCGTCCAATGACAGGGACCGACTAGCGCAAAAAAGGCCGCGCCTTGGCGCGTCCCTTTGTCCACTGCCTTCGAGGCGAATGCCGCGCTTAGCGGCCGGTAAAGCCGGGCGGGGCCCTGCCGTTGCGCGCCTTGCGCGCCGCGTAACGCGCGTCGCGCTTGGCCTTGCGTTCGGCCTCGTCGGCGAGCAGTCGGGCGATGCGCTCGGTCTCCTCGGCTTCGCGGATCTTCGCTTCAGCCGCGGCGGCTTCCTCGGCGGCGATGCGCGCCGTTTCGGCGGCGGCCTCGCGTTCAGCCTTCTCGGCCGCTTCGCGCGCCAGCTTTTCCTGCTTCAACCGGGCCTTCTCGGCCTCGCGTATTTCACGGGCCGCAAGGATCGCCTTGCGTTCGGCCTGTCGCGCCAGCACTGCGGGATCGTCTGCTGCCGGCTTTGACTTAAAGCGCTCCAGAAGCGCCTTCTTTGCCTCGTTCGCGGCATTGCGCCGCTCGAAAATGTCTTTTTCCCTGTAGATAGCCAAGTCCACTTCCCTGAAGTCAATTCGCGAGGCTTACATACGCGCGAAAACCGAGAGTTCAAGCGCCAAAACGGTATGGCAGCCATGAATTTCTGGGCTGTTGCGCGCGGGAGACGCCTTTCCTTCGGAAATCGGCATGCACTGTTCACCGTCCGCCCTCTGGCGACGGGGCTGGCGGATCGCTACCTCTGAAGCGAAACGCAAAGCGGCGCGGCGGTTCTGTCCCCGCGCCGCTTTGCACCCTCGCGAACTCCGAATTCGCCGAAAACCAGGATGACATTGACATGGAACTCGGTCTCTACACTTTTGCCGACGTCAGTCCGCAGCCCGGCCCGGGCGCCATCGGACCACATGAGCGCTTGCGCAATCTGATCGAGGAGGTCGAACTGGCCGACCAGGTCGGTCTCGACGTGTTTGGTCTTGGCGAGCATCACCGGCCTGACTACGCCGCGTCCGCGCCGGTCGTCGCCCTGGCGGCGGCAGCCGAGCACTCCAAACGCATCAAGCTCACCAGCGCGGTCACGGTGCTGTCTTCCGATGATCCGGTGCGCGTCTTTCAGCAATTTGCGACGCTCGATCTTCTCTCGGGCGGCCGCGCCGAGATCATGGCCGGGCGCGGTTCCTTCATCGAATCCTTCCCGCTGTTCGGCTACAATCTGGAGGATTATGACGAGCTCTTCGCCGAAAAGCTCGATCTGCTGCTTGCCATCCGCGATCAGGTGAAGGTCACCTGGTCCGGCAATCTGCGCGCGCCGATCAACGATCGCGGCGTCTACCCACGGCCCTTTCAGGACAAATTGCCCGTGTGGATCGCCATCGGCGGCACGCCGCAGTCCGCCGCCCGCGCGGGCGCGCTCGGCCTGCCCCTGGCGCTCGCCATCATCGGTGGCGAGCCGGCGCGGTTCGCGCCGCTGTTCGACCTCTACCGTGAGGCTGCCAGGCGTGCCGGCAGTGATCCGGCGGGCCTTGCCACCAGCATCAACGTGCATGGCTTCATCGCGGACACGACCGAGCAGGCGGCCGATGATTTTTACGGCCCGCAGGCCGAAGTCATGAACCGCATCGGCCGCGAGCGCGGCTGGGGCCCGACATCGCGGGCGCATTTCGACCAGTCGCGCGGTGCCAACGGCGCGCTCTTCGTCGGCAATCCCGAGCAGGTAGCCGAGAAGATCGTCGCCCAGCACAAGATCTTCAACAATGAGCGCTTCCTGTTGCAGATGGCTATCGGCACCATGCCGCATGCCAAGATCATGAAGGCGATCGAGCTCTACGGCACCAGGGTGGCGCCAATCGTGCGCAAGGAGACGGCGAAATCAACGCCGGCGGTGGCGTCGCCCGTCGCCTGAATCCGGCAAGTCCCGCCCGGGTGGCGCCTCGCTCCGCTTGGACTCTATGCGGTTGTTGCGCGACGATCTCGCGGCCTTCCGAAGCCGGCTTATGGAACCTTGCCCGTAACTCCGCGTTTTGGCAGCGCCCGCCATGCGTCCATTGCCGGGTGGCAGGCAAGGGGAAGTATGAAGACCGAGTCCGCCGCTTCGGGCGCAGGCACAGCCGCATCGGACGATCCGCGCGTCGAGGCCCGCGCCGACACGCATCTGATGCGATTGCTGCTTGTCGGCATCTTCACGTTCATGACCGTCTATGCGCTCTATTTCGCCCGCGCCTTCTTCATGCCCGTCATTCTGGCCTTCCTGCTGGCGCTGACACTGACGCCGATCGTCCGGCTTTTGCGCAAGCACGGCATTCCCGAGGTGGCCTCGGCGACCCTTCTGGTGCTGCTCTCGATCTGCGTCTTCGCCAGCGCCGGTTACCTGCTCGCCAGCCCGATCATCGACCTCATTAACAACACCTCGTCCATCGGCCAGCAACTCACCGAACGGCTGGCGCAGTTGCGCCGTCCATTCGAAAAAGTCATGCAGATCTCGCATCAGATCGAGCAATTGACCGAGACTTCCCAGGAACCCGACATACAGAAGGTCGCGGTCGCCCAGTCCGGCATTCTGTCGTCCGCCGCCAGCAACATCCTGTCGGCGGGAACCAGCCTCACCATCATCTTCGTGCTGTCGTTGTTCCTGCTCGCCTCGGGGACGATGTTTTACGAGAAGATCATCCAGTCGTTCGCCAGCCTCACCGAGAAGAAGCGGGCGCTGCGCGTCGTCTATGACGTCGAGCGCGAAATCTCGCACTATCTGCTCACCGTCACCATGATCAACGCGGGTCTCGGCACCGTCATCGGCCTTGGCCTGTGGGCACTCGGCATGCCCAACCCGCTGGTCTGGGGCGTCGCGGCGGCGCTGCTCAACTTCCTGCCCTATGTCGGCGCGCTGCTGACCATCGTGCTGGTCGCGGTGATGGCGCTGATCAGCTTCGACAGCATTTCCTACGCGCTTCTGGCACCGGCCTTCGTGCTGCTCTGCGACATCGTCGAAGGCCAGTTCGTGACGCCGATGGTGGTCGGCCGGCGCCTGGAGATCAACGCGGTGGCGATCTTCATCGCGATCGCCTTCTGGTCGTGGCTGTGGGGCTTCGTTGGCGCCCTGATGGCTGTACCGCTGCTGGTGGTCATCAAGGTGTTCTGCGATCATTTCGAGGGGCTCGGCCATGTCGGCAATTTTCTCGCCGCGCAACAGACCGCCGTGGTGGAGGACGAACCCGTCGAGGAGGACAGCAAGGCCGCCGCATGAGCGGCGCGCCGTGTTTGCGGCATCCTGACTGAATGCCTATATCCGCTCGGACAATGGCCGGTGCCCTTCCGATGAGTGATGTTCCCTTCGACCTCGACGCCTATTTCGCACGCATCGGCCATGCCGGGTCCAGGGATGTTTCGCTGGACATGCTGAAGACGCTTCATTTCCTCCACCCGCAGGCAATCCCCTTCGAGAACATCGATCCGTTTCTTGGCCGCCCGGTCCGTCTGGATCTTGCAGCGCTGCAGGACAAGATCGTCGTTGGCGGGCGCGGCGGCTATTGTTTCGAGCACAATCTCCTCTTCATGCATGCCCTGAAGGCGCTGGGTTTCGAGGTCGGCGGGCTAGCCGCGCGCGTGCTCTGGGGTCAGGACGAGGACGCCATCACGGCGCGTGGCCATATGCTTTTGCGGGTCCAGCTTGCTGGCAAGACCTACATCGCCGATGTCGGCTTCGGTGGCCTGACCCTGACGGCCCCCCTGCTGCTGGATCCCGGCACGGAACAGAAAACCCCGCATGAGACGTTCCGCATCGTCGAAGCGGACGATCATTTCCGATTGCAGGCCGCCATCGGCGGCGACTGGCGCTCGCTCTACCGCTTCGATCTGCAGCCGCAATACGAGGTCGACTATTCCGTCACCAATTACTTCCTGTCGACCAATCCGGCATCGCATTTCCTCACCTCCGTCATGGCGGCGCGCGCCGCGCCCGACCGACGTTTCGCGTTGCGCGGTGCCAAGCTGTCGATCCATCACATTGACGGCCGCAGCGAGCAGAAGGACATAGCCACCGCCGCCGAACTCGCCGACACGCTGGAAGACCATCTCGGCATCATCATTCCCGACCGCGAGGCCTTCGAGGCCAGGGTGCGTAAGAAGAAGATCGTGGAGATCACTGCATGACCGAACTGTCCGTTCTCGACCTGTCTCCGATCGTCGAAGGCAGCGATGCCTCGCACTCGCTGGCCAACTCGCTCGATCTCGCCCGCCATGCCGAGCAGCTGGGCTACAAGCGCTACTGGCTGGCGGAACATCACAACATGCCGGGCATCGCCAGTGCCGCCACCGCCGTGGTCATCGCCCATGTCGCCGGCGGCACCCGCACCATCCGCGTCGGCGCCGGCGGCATCATGCTGCCCAACCATGCGCCGCTGGTCATCGCCGAGCAGTTCGGCACGCTGGCCGCCTTGTTTCCCGGCCGTATCGATCTCGGTCTCGGCCGGGCACCCGGCACCGACATGAATACGGCGCGCGCCTTGCGCCGTAACCTCGAGGCCGGCGTCGACAATTTCCCGCAGGATGTCGTCGAGCTTATGGGCTATTTCCTGCCGGCCGAGGAAGGCCAGCGCCTCAGGGCCGTGCCTGGCGAAGGCCAGAACGTGCCGATCTGGATTCTTGGATCGAGTCTCTACGGCGCGCAACTCGCCGCCATGCTCGGCCTGCCCTACGCCTTCGCTTCGCATTTCGCGCCGGCGGAGCTAGATCACGCACTGGACATCTACCGTTCGCGCTTCCAGCCGTCGGACCAGCTCGACAAGCCGCATGTCATGCTCGGCCTCAATGTCTTTGCAGCACCCACCGACGCCGAGGCACGATTGCTGTTCACCTCGCTGCAGCAGGCCTTCGTCAATCTGCGCACCGGCCGGCCGGGAAGATTGCCGCCGCCGGTCGAGAACTATGACCGCGATCTCGACCCGATGGCCAAGACCATGCTCGGCCAGGCGCTGTCCTGCGCCGTCGTCGGCTCTCCCGAAACGGTCCGGCAAGGCATCGATGCGTTCGTGCGTCGCACCGGCGCCGACGAACTGATGGTCACCGCGCAGATCTTCGATCATGCCGCCCGCCTGCGGTCGTTCGAAATCCTGGCCGAGGCCCACAAATCCCTGGCGGAAGCAGCCTAACTCCTTGTTTCCGCGCAATTCCGGACGGGAGCATTGCACTGTTCTCCCGGAATTGTTCTTGGGCACTTTTGCGGACGGGATCCTTTTGCTAAGGCAGGCTGTCTCCCTCAGGATCGAGCGCCGCCCCGTGAAAAATGACCGTGACGCGCGAATGCAATTCGCCATCGAGTTGGCGCGTCGCGCGGGCGAACTCGGACTGAAATACTTCCGCGATCTGGAAAGCCTGACCATCGAGAGCAAGGGCCATCAGGACCTGGTCTCGCAAGCCGACCGCGAGGTCGAGCTGTTCATCCGCGCCGCCATTGCCGCCGACTATCCGCAAGACGGCATCGTCGGCGAGGAGCATGCCCCGGTCGCCGGCGCGACAGGCTACGTCTGGGTGATCGACCCCATCGACGGTACCGCCAATTTCGTGCGCGGCATTCCGGCCTGGTGCGTGGTGATCGCCTGCGCCCGGGACGGAGAGACGGTTGCCGGCGTCATCCACGAGCCTTCGACCGGCGAGACGTTTCACGGAAGCCTCGGCGGCGGCGCTTTCGTCAACGGCAGGCCGATCAAGGCCAGTGCGGCCACTAGCCTCGAAGAGGGGTCGGTGGGGACCGGATTCTCGAATCGGGCCGAGGCCGAGAACATCGCGGTGCTGATCAAGAAGATCCTCGCCGAAGGCTGCGTCTTCTTCCGCAACGCGTCCGGCGCCCTGATGCTTGCCTATGTGGCGTCGGGCCGGCTGCTTGGCTATGTGGAAGAACACATGAACGCCTGGGACTGTCTGGCTGGCATGCTGTTGATCGAGGAGGCCGGCGGCACGGCTCTGAAGGCGGATCCGAAGACGGTGCTGCGGAGCGGAACAAAGATCATCACGGGCGGCAAGGACGTCTTTTCGAAGTTGCAGGCGCTTTGTTCCGATACCTGGCCCTGATTTGCCATCGGCCGTTCAGGCACTCACGCTCTGCACAACCGCCCCCAGCGGCCGGCACGAATTGCGGATCATCAACCGGCCCTTGAGCACCAGTTTGCGCGGTGGCGCATCACGGTTGCCGGCGAGACGATCAAGCAGCAGATTGGCCGCCTGTTCGCCGATCGCCTGCACGGGTTGCGCCACCGTGGTCAGCTGCGGCTGGAACACATCGGACCACGGAAAATCGTCAAAGCAGGCAACCGAAATGTCTTCCGGGCAGGAGAGGCCGATGTCGCGGATCGCCTTCATGGTGCCGATCACCATCGGGTTGTTGGCCGAGAAGATCGCGCTTGGCCGGTCGTGCAGCGAAAGCAGCTGCATTGTCGCGTTATAGCCGTCGATCTCGTGGAAATTGCCGGAGCGGACCAGCTCTTCGGCCACAGGCAGTCCGGCGGCTTGGAGCGCCTCACGGTATCCCGTCATGCGGTCATGCATGGGCGAAATGTCCGAGGTGCCGGTGATGTAGCCGATGCGCCGGTGACCGAGATTGATCAGATAGGTGCTGGCATCGAACACGGCACGCTGGTTGTCGAGAACCACCGTATCGGTGTCGACGCCCTCGCAGATACGGTCCAGAAGCACCACCGGCACCTTGGCGTCATCGACGATCCCCTTGAGGATCGCGCCGTCGCCGACGCGCGCCACGATCAGCCCGTCGACCATGCGGTCGAGCAACAGTCTGATCTGGTCGTCCTGGGTGTTCAAATCCTCATCGGTGCAGCATAGCATGACCGCATAGCCGGCGCGGTCGAACGCCTGCTGGATGACCGAGACGACATCGGTGAAGAACGGGTTGGTGATGTGCGGCACGGTCAGCCCGATGGTGCGTGTCGTGCCCATCTTGAGGCTGCGGGCGATCGCATTGCGCTTGTAGCCGATATCACGGATCGCCTGTTCGATGCGCTGGCTGAGCTCCGGGCTGACGGTCGCCGTGCCGTTGATCAGTGCCGAAACGGTGGCGACCGAGACACGCGCGGCTTCCGCCACATGCAGCATCGTCGGTGCCGTGGATTTCCGCTGCCGCGTCCGCTTGGATGATGCCATTTTTCGAAACGTTTCGCCCGTGCCAGTTCGCTATACCTACGGAGTATCAAGGTTTTTCGCAAGAATTGAAAAGAGTCAATCCTGCCTTGTTCAGATAGCGGCTTGACATGATCGAAACGTTTAGATTAGCGTTCGGTTCGAATTTGACGAAGACGGAAGGGAGGCCGCCATTTGTCATGGAGCACAGCAGTTCCCTTTCCCCGGGGCATAACGCGCCAGCGGACCAGCCAGATACGGTTCTGAGCGCGGAGCATATTTCCAAGAGCTTCGGCGGCATCGCAGCGCTTAGCGATGTTCGCTTCGACCTGCGCGGCGGCGAGGTCCACGCCTTGATGGGCGAAAACGGCGCCGGCAAGTCGACGCTGATGAAAGTCCTCTCCGGCGTTTATACCGGCTATGAAGGCACGGTCAGCGTCGATGGCCGGCCGGTCAGCTTCGCCGGCGTGCGCGACGCCGAGGATGCCGGCATCGCCATCATCCACCAGGAGCTCAACCTGGTGCCGGAGCTTAGCGTCGCCGACAACATCTTTCTCGGCCGCGAGAAGCTGATCGCCGGGCTGATCGTCGACCGCAAGGCGAGCAGCCGTGCCGCCGGCGCCCTGTTGCAGCGGCTCGGCATCGAACTCGATCCCGAAGCCCGCGTCGGCGCCTTGCGCGTCGGTGAACAGCAGCTGGTCGAGATCGCCAAGGCGCTGTCGATGTCGGCGCGCATCCTGATCATGGACGAGCCGACCTCCGCGCTGTCGCCGGCCGAATGCCAGCGGCTGTTCCGCATCATCCGCCAGCTTGCCGACAGCGGTGTCGCCATCGTCTACATCTCGCACCGTATCGACGAGGTCATGCATCTGGCCAGCCGGGTCACCGTCTTCCGCGACGGGCGCCATGTGCTGACGCGACCGATGGCCGAGCTTGACGAGAATGCCATCATTTCGGCGATGGTCGGCAGGGACCTGCTCGCATCCTCCCAAGGCGAGCGGGATATCGGCGGCGGGACTGTGCTTTCGGTCAGCGATCTGTCGCTGTCGAAGCCCGACCGCCAGGGCTGGCGGCAGGTGATCGACGACGTCAGCTTCGATCTTGCCGCAGGCGAAGTCCTCGGCATTGGCGGTCTGCTGGGCTCCGGCCGCACCGAGATCATGGAGGCGATTTTTGGTTCCGGGGATGGCCGGACCGGCGGCGAGATCCGGCTCGACGGCGCTCCCGTGAACATCCGCTCGCCGCGCGACGCAAGGCGGCTGGGCATCGCGCTGGTGACCGAGGATCGCAAGACGCAAGGCCTGCACCTGCAGGCCTCGATCACTGACAATGTGGCGCTGCCGCTGGTCGGATCGCTGGCGCGCTTCGGCATCCGCTCGCTGGCCGGCGAACAGCGGCTGGCGCGGCAGGCGGTCAAGGCGCTCGGCATACGCTGCCAGGACATCGACCAGCCGGCCGGCACGCTGTCGGGCGGCAACCAGCAGAAGGTCGTCATCGGCAAGTGGCTGGCGACCAGGCCACGCGTGCTTTTGCTGGACGAACCGACGCGCGGCATCGATGTCGGCGCCAAGCGCGAAATCTACGACCTGATCTTCAGGCTGGCGCGCGAAGGCCTGGCCATCGCCGTCATCAGCTCCGAGCTGCCGGAACTGCTGCATCTCTCGGATCGTATCCTGGTGATGGCCGACGGCCGCCAGACCGGCATTCTTTCCCGCGAGGCGGCAAGCGAGGAGGCCATCATGCGTCTCGCTGCGCCGCGCCGCACCCTGTCGAGACCAGCCGCATGACTGCCCTGAAGCTCCTGTCCCGGACCAAGCTCTACTGGGGCCTGATCGCCATCTTCCTGATCGGCGTGCTGGGCTCGCCGGTGAGTTCCAAGGGCAACAACATCTTCCTGTCCTACGGCAATCTGCTCGACGTCCTGCGCCAGGTGTCGACCACCGGGCTGATCGCCACCGGCATGACGGCGGTGATCATCACCGGCGGCATCGACCTTTCCGTCGGCTCGCTGATGGCCATCTGCTCGGTGGTCTGCGCCATGCTGCTGACGGTGCCGGGCGTGACGCCGGGTGTCGTGCTGGGCGTGCCGACCGTTGCCCTGGTGGCGCTTTGCCTTGGCTTCGCCATCACCCGCTTCATCTTCCTCAACCTGGAGAAATCCCGCGCCGGTCCGGATGCCGCCGCGCGCGATATCCGGCTGGACAGCGCTCGGGGGCTGATTACGCCGGCCATCGTCGGCGTGGTCCTGTGCTGTCTGTCCCTATGGTATCTGCTGCCGCAGATCGAACCCAAATTCGGCGTGCTCGGCGTGCTGCTGGTGGCGCCCTGCGTCGGCCTGCTGTTTGGCGCCGTCAACGGCTTCATTATCGTTGGCGGGCGCCTGCAGCCCTTCATCGTCACCCTGGCGATGATGGTGACCGCACTCGGCATCGCCCGGCTCACCGCCGGCCAGAACAACGCGGTGCTGCCCGTCTATACCGGCTCGAATGCGACCGCAGATTTCGAAATGCTGCGCTCGCTGGTGTTCGGCGTGATCCCAATGCCTGGCCTGTTCTTCCTCGGCGCCATCCTGATCTATGGCGCGGTGCTGCGCTTCACCCCGTTCGGCCGCTACGTCTACGCCATCGGCGGCAATGAGGAGGCGGCCCGGCTGTCAGGCATCGCCGCCGGGCGCGTCAAGATCGCCACCTATGCCGTTTCCGGCCTGCTCGCCGGCATCGCCGCCGTGCTCTATGTGGCGCAGTACCGGCAAGGCAAGCCGGATGCCGGCGCCGGGCTGGAGCTCGACGCCATCGCCGCCGTGGTCATCGGCGGCACCAGCCTGATGGGCGGCCGGGGCAGTCTGACCGGCACCTTCTGCGGCGTGCTGATTTTCGGGCTACTCTCCAACATATTGCAGCTCCACAATATCAACTCGAACCTTCAGCTGGTGCTGAAGGGAATGATCATCATCGGCACCGTGCTCGTGCAGGAGCGCAATGCCGGTGATCTCCTGGCCTATCTGCGCCTGGTACCTGCGTCTGTCTGGCGCGGGCAAGCGGCGCGCAAGGAAACGGCCGCCGTGAAGCGGCCGTCACAAGAGACCCCGTCTCTCAATCTCGGAGGAAACAAGAAATGAAACGACGTGACATGCTGAAGCTTGCCGCCCTCGGCGCGGCACTGCTGACCACCACCGCGCTGCTCTCCACCGGCCATGCCTTCGCCCAGGACAAGAAGTGGAAGATCGGCTTCTCGCAGGTGACGACCATCGAGCCCTGGCGCGCCCAGTTCAACAAGGACATCCTGGCCGAAGCCGCCAAGCACCCGGACGTCGAGCTGATCGTCACCGATGGCGAGGACAAGACCGAGAAGCAGGTCGCCGATGTCGAGAATCTGATCCGTCAGGAAGTCGACGCGCTGCTGGTGTCGCCGAAGGAATCCGCCGGCCTGACGGGCGTCGTGCAGCAGGCCATCGACGCCAAGATCCCGGTATTCGTGCTCGACCGCAATGTCGACACCAAGGACTACACCCAGTTCGTCGGCGGCGACAATAAGCTGATCGGCCGCGCGGCCGGCGAATATGCCGTCGAACTGCTCGGCGGCAAGGGCAAGGCGGCGGGCAACGTCGTCGAGATCTGGGGCGGCATGGGCACCCAGCCGGCGCATGACCGCCATGACGGCTTCCACGAATTCACCGACAAGGAGCCGGGCATCAAGTACCTGCTCGACCAGCAGTCGGGCGACTGGAAGCAGGACCAGGCGTACAACATCATGGCGACCGCGCTGCGCAATAACGAGAAGATCGACCTCGTCTACGGTCACAACGATCCGATGGCCTACGGCGCCTATCTCGCCGCCAAGGATGCCGGCCGCGAGAAGGACATCAAGTTCATCGGCATTGACGGTCTGCCCAATGAAGGCGTGCAGCTGGTCAACAAGGGCGAGTTGACGGCGACCTTCACCTATGTGACTCCCGGCGCCGAAGGCCTGCGCCAGGCGATCAAGTTCCTCAAAGGCGAGAAGGTCGAAAAGACCATCACGCTGCCCACCGAGAAGATCACCAAAGAAAACGCCGCCAAGGTGCTGAAGGATAACGGCCTGTGAGGTCGTGAGGGCTTGTGGAATGGGTTGGCGCTGCCCTCATCCCCCAGCCGGGCGTTCATCGTTCGAAAAGCCAAGCAATTGGCTTTTCGACCGCTGCGCGGACCACTTTCTCAACTCCCCGTCACCATACGGGGAGAAGTGTCCGGTGTCCGACCGGAAACATAGGTAACAGAATAGACCGATTGCATGGGTGCACGGACGCCGACAGCATGACGCGGATGCCTCGTCCAACCAACCTCTGCAGCCTGTAAGTCTGCTCTCAAGCCAGTTTCGCCAGCAGCTTCATGAAGGTGGCGATCTCCTTGGCCGAGAGCGGCGCCAGCGTTTCCCTGGTGATCTCGCGGGCCAGCGGGATCAGGCGATCGATCGCGTCGCGCCCTTCGGCGGTCAGGTTGACCAGTAGCCGCCTTTTGTCGACGTCATGCTTGGAGAGTTCGACTAGGCCGCGTGCCTTCAGCCGGTCGATGACACCCTTCACCGTCGCCGCATCCATGGCGATCAGTGTGCCGAGCTGGTTCTGCGAGGTCTCGCCGACATCGCGCAACTTGGCCAGTGCCGCGAATTGCGGCGGCGTCAGGTCGGCGATATGCGCGGCGAAGATCGAGACGTGGCGCTGGTGCGCCTTGCGCAGGATAAAGCCGACCTGCTCCTGCAGGCGGTAATCGTGATCGTCGGCCTCATCGACCTCGACCAGCTTGAGCAGATTGTCCTCGCCGCTCACCGCAGCCCGTCCCAAGCCTTGATATCTTCGGCCGCCAGGCCACCCATACGGTTGTGGACGCGCGGACCGCAGGTCATGGCGAGGCAGAACAGGATTTCGTCGGGGCGCGGCCCGTCGCAGATGCCCACTTCCATGGCGTCGAAATGGCTGCGCACATAGACGGCGTTGATATGGCCGAGGGGCACGTCGAGCCTTGACCCGAAGGCGCCGACCTTCTTGGCCGACGGCACGATCGCCTTGGCGTCGCCGAGCCGCTCGCGCATGGCGTAGCCGCCCGGCACATGCCAGAGCGCGCCATGTTCCAGCTCGCCTGATGTGCCGACGATGGCGCCCTTGCCGTAGCCGTCGATCTGTTTCACGTCGCCGCCGAGGGCTGCGATCAGCCGATCGGCGAGCAGCAGCCCAAGCGGCTTCAGATCGTCCATGGCGCTCTGCAAATCCTCGACATAACGCCCGGCGAACGGGTTCTTGACCACGGCCATTGCCGCGGCACGCCGGCGCGGCACTTCGGCCACCGGCCCGCCATCATGAAAGATCTCCTCGCTCAGCACCGCGATCTTGCGGACTGGAAACTCAGGCATGGGCAACTTCCTTCCGTTCATCCTTGTTGGGTGCGGCGAGCGAGACGGAGCCACCGATACGGGCTTCGCCGCCAAGAAAAAGCGCCGATCCGGCAATCAGGCCGCGCCGGCGAAAATCTTCGGCGACGGCAAGACCATTGTCCAGCGCCCGCGCCACCTCGCCAGGTGCAAGCGCGCCGACGCCTTGCGTCACCAGCCGCGCGCCAAGATCGCTGTCGGGCGACAGTTCACGTGCGGGCACGCGGCTGATGGCAGGGTTGCCCGGCAGGTCCACCGCGTTGGCAATGAGCGTCGCCGCCGCATCGGCCTCGGCGCCGGTCCGCGCGAGCACTGTGACGGCGTCGGCAATGCCAAGCGAGAAGGAACGGCCGCGCCAGCCACTGGTGGCGACGCCGTGAACGCCATCTTCCGCGCGAATGGTGATCCGGTCGGCCATGCCATTGCCGGTGCCGGCGACGGCCAAACCTATAGACCGGCCCTTGCCGATGTGGAGAGCGCTGTCCCCGCCATTGTTGACATAGGCGCGATCGAGCCTGCGGCCGGCAAGCAGTGCGGCGAGCATTTCGTCGGCTACCGATCCTGCAACGGCCGCCATCGGTGTTATGAAGCACTCCGCCAAGGGTATCACGGCCGCTTCCATGCGGCGCGCCGTCGGACCGTCAAAGGCGCGCGGCCGCAAGAAGAAGGCCGGCAGCCGCAATTCGGGAAGCTCTCTGACCAGCTCGATCAGGATCGTCTGGAAGCGCGCGACGGCCTGCTCATAGGCCAGGCGGCATTCCTGCGCCTCACCAAACGCCTCGACGATCAGGTCGATCGGGCCATGGTGGAGATGCAGCCGCTTGCCATCCTGCAGCCAATGCGCTTGCGGGCCGTCCATCATCCGGTCCCGTTCGACGCGGCGCGCCGCAATTGCGCCAGCGGCGGCCATGGATTGCCGGCGGGCGCGCCCGCGCCTTGGCGAGGATTGAGATATTCGCCGCCCTTGGCGACGATATCCCCGACGCTGCGGATTTCGGCCTCGTAGCCGCCGAGCCTGATGTAATCGTCACGGCGCAAGGTGAACTCGATCGGCGCCACCAGCGCCGGCGTCGGCACATAGCCGAAGGCGCCTTCCGGCACTCTGGTGACATCGACCATCAGCGTGATGCCGCCGCCAGGCCAGACATAGACCGGCGCGCCGCCGACCGTCACATAGGTCTTCAGGCCTTGCACCGAGCGGGTGAGGTTGACCGGGTTTTCGGTGACGCCGGCGCGCAGCGAACCGCCGGCGCCGCCGATGAACAGCACGGTGCACAGCGCCGGTTCGCAATTGTCCTCGATCAGCTCGACCGACTTCCGCAGCCGCTCCGGAAACGGCTTCTCGACCGGCTTCAGATCGTCGTCGAGTTCGTAATAGGCAAACTGCTCGCCGGTGGTCGAAACCATCAGCAGCGACAGGCCCGGCCGTGCGCCCTTCCCGGCGTTCCACGCGCCGAGGATCGACAGCGGGTCGGAAATACTGGTACCGCCCCAGCCGAGACCGGGCTCGGAGACCTTGAAGTAGCGGCCGGGCGTCGAACGGCGGCCGATGATCTTTATGCCCGTATCCTGCCAGCCCAGCACCTTGCCGGCCTGATGCTCGGAAACGACGCCGGTGATGTGATCGTCGACCACCACAACCTCGTCGACCAGCCCGCGCCACTGCGTGGCGAACATGCCGATCGTGGCCGAGCCGCAACCGACGCGCATGCGGTGTTCCTGCTTGCCGTCGATGACAGGTGGTTTGCCGGCTTCGACGATGATGATGGCGCCGCCGTCAATGGCGAGTTCCACCGGTTTGCGGTTGCACAGATTGAGCAGCGCGTCACAAGTGGCCCGGCCTTCCGCCTTGGAACCGCCGGTCAAATGATGCACGCCGCCCAGCGACAGCATCTGGGAGCCGTATTCGCCCGTGGTGACATGGCCGATCGCTTCGCCTTCGGCCCGAACAGTCGCGGTTTCCGGCCCGATATGCCGGTCGGTGTCGATCTTCACCTTGACGCCGCAGTACGAAAAAATACCTTCGGTGACGACGGTGACAAGGTCGACGCCCTCGACCTCCTGGCTGACGATGAAGGGGGCCGGCTTGTAGTCGGGATAGGTCGTGCCAGCGCCGATCGCGGTGACGAAGCGGCGGCCGGTGTTGAGCAATTCGCCGTCCCATGCCTCGCCCTCGGCGACGAAAGGAACAATGGCCATGCCGGTTTCCGCCGCATGGTCGAGGATGGTCAGTGGGTTCATGCGCACGATGCGGCCGTCGACATTGCCGTAGCGGTCGCAGGCGCCGGTGCGGCCCTCGGCGATGTAGCACATGACCGGGCAGGCATCGCAGCGGATCTTCTCCGCCACCAGCTTCTCGCCGGGTTCATGGGTTTCGAAGCGCTCGGCAAGCTCGCTCATGGGCGTGCCTCCTTTTCGCGAAGGGCGGCGCGGATACGCGTCGGCGTCGCCGGAATTTTTGTGACCAGAACGCCGGTGGCGTGGCGGATGGCGTTGAGGATCGCCGGCGCCGTCGGGATCAGCACATGTTCGCCCAGCCCCTTGGCGCCAAACGGCCCTTCGGGATCGGGGACCTCGACCAGGATGGTCTCGATCGGCGGGACGTCGCCGATCGTCGGGATGAGATAATCGTGCAGGTTCTCGGTGCGGCCGGGAATGTATTCCTCCATCAGCGCCATGCCGATGCCTTGCGCGATGCCGCCCTCGATTTGGCCTTCGACCATCAGCGGGTTGATCGCCTTGCCGACATCGTGCGCGGCGGTGATCTTGATCAGCTTCACCGTGCCGAGCTTCAGGTCCACCTCGAGCTCGGCGATCTGCGCGCCATAGCCGTAGACGGCGTAGGGCTTGCCCTGGCCCTTGGCATCCAGCGGCAGCGTTGGCGGATCGTAAGTTCCTTCGGCTCGGAAGACGAAGCCGTCGGCATCGACGTCGAGGGAGGCGAGATCGATACGGCGGGCGGCGTCACCATCGAGGATGAGGATGGCGGAACCATCCAACTGGAGCGAAGCGTTTTCGGAGACATTGGCGTAGCGCAAAATGGTTTCGCGCAAGGCGCGGCCGGCCTTCTCGGCCGCCTTGCCGGTGACGAAAGTCTGGCGCGAGGCTGAAGTCTTGCCGGCGTCGGGGCTGATCGCCGTGTCGGCGCTCTTCAGCCGGAAATTTTCCAATGGCAGGCCGAGCGCGTCGGCGCAGATCTGCGTGATCACGGTGTTGGAGCCCTGGCCGATATCGACGGCGCCCTGGTGCAGTATGACATCGCCGTTAGCCGCGATGCCGACCCGGATGGTCGACGGATTGGGCAGCGAGGTATTGCCGCAGCCATACCAGCAGGACGCCAAGCCAGCGCCGCGCTTAATGTCCGCATGGGTACTGTTGAAAGCGTCTGCGTCCGCCGTCGCGCGCCCCCAATGCGACTGCAGGGCCTCGAGGCATTCGGCAATGCCGACGCCAGACTCCAGCCTCTGTCCGGTAACCGTTTCGGAGCCGTTCCGAAGGCAGTTCTTCAGGCGAAAATCGAGCCGGTCCATCCCAAGCTTGCCGGCCAGCTCATCATAGAGCGTCTCCTGCATGATGGTCGCCTGCGGCACGCCGAAGCCACGGAAAGCGCCGGAGATCGGGCCATGGGTGTGGATGGCACGGCCCTCGGCGCGGTAGTTGGGCGTCGCGTAGGGGCCGGATGCATGTACGGGTACGCGGTTGGCCACCGTCGGCCCCCAGCTTGCATAAGGGCCGGTGTTGAAGTCGCCTTCAAAAACCATGCCGGTGACGCGGCCGTCGGCATCCACGCCTATGGTCGCCTTCATCTCGGCCGGGTGGCGCTTGGTGGTCGACATCATCGATTCGTTGCGGGTGTAGGCAAGGGCTGCCGGCCGGCCCGTCTTCAGCGCCACCAGGCCGATCAGCGGCTGCAGCGAGACGTCGAGTTTCGAGCCGAAGCCACCGCCGGTCGCGGTCGGCACGATGCGCACCTTGTCGACGGCAAGGCCGAGCACCTTCGCCGTGTCGTCGCGGTCCATGTACGGCGCCTGCGTGCAGGCGACGACGACCAGCGTGTCGCCGTCCAGATAGGCGTGGCCGGCTTCCGGCTCGATATAGGCGTGCTCGACATAGGAAGTGTCGATCGCGCCCGACACGGTGACCGCTGCATTGGCGAGCGCCGCTTCGGGATCGCCACGCTCGACAAAGCCCTTGGTCAACAGGTTGGCCGGGCGGTTGCCATGGATCAGCACCGCGCCTTCGGCCTGCGCTTCGCCAGATTGGAGAAAATGCGGCAGTTCCGTCCAGCGCACCGGGAAATCCGACAGATCGAGGTCGAGGATGGCCTCGCGCTCCCCGGCGACCAGCGCCACCGCCTCGCCGCGCAGCCGGGCAAAGCCGTCGGCGAGTGCCGGTTGGTCGGCGAAGGGACCAATGACGCCGAAACAGTTTTTGCCCGGAATGTCGGCTGCGGTGAAGACGCCGGCGACACCAGGATGTCTCTTCGCCCAATCGTCAAGGTCACCGAAGACGAAGCTGGCATGATAATGCGGCGAACGGACCACCAGCACGGCAAGCGCGTCGGCGGGAAAGGAATCGCCGCCGAATTTTTCGTCTCCAGTGACTTTCGGCCCACCGTCGAGCCGGATCGGCGAGGACCCGACGGCCTGGCCCGAGAGGGGCATCCTGCGATTGAGGGCGAGATCCAACAATTGACGTTGGCGCTGCCCCTCACCCTTACCCTCTCCCCGTGAAGAACGGGGAGAGGGGGGCGCCAGCGATGCGGCTAATCCCTTCTCCCCGTCACCTAACGGGGAGAAGGTGCCGGCAGGCGGATGAGGGGCAGCGCTGTCGGTCGACGGTTCGGACCGCCCCGCCTCCATCACCGCCGCGATGATCTTCCGGTAGCCGGTGCAGCGGCACAGAATACCGCCCAGCGCATCCTGAACTTCGGTCTCGGTCGGGCTGGGTTTTTTCTCCAGCAGCGCCGTCGCCGCGACCAGCAGCGCCGGCGTGCAGATGCCGCACTGCGCCGCGCCATGCGCGAGGAAAGATGATTGCAGCGCCGACAGCCGGCCATTGGCCAGTCCTTCGACCGTCGTCACCGATGCGCCAGCGGCCGAGGCCGCCGGCATCAGGCAGGCGCAGACCGGATCGCCGTCGACCAGCACCGTGCAGGCGCCGCAATCGCCTGCGTCGCAGCCGACCTTTGTGCCGGTAAGCCGCAATTCGTCGCGCAAGACCTGCGACAGCCGGCGCAGCGGCGGCACATTGACCGAGACGGCGGCGCCATTGACCTTGAAAGCAATGTCGGCGCGCTCAAGGCCGAGGCCCGGTGGAACTCCGCCCGGATCGGTCCGGGTTTCGCTGACGTCAGGCAGCACCGGGCTCATGTCAGGCTGAGCTTGTCTCATGCCGCCGCCACCATGTGGCCGTTCGTCGGTCCGGCTGCCGTCAGCACGGCCCGCGCGACGATCTCGCGCACCGCGTCGAGCCGGTACTCGGCGCTGCCGCGCACATCGGCGATTGGTGAGAGCTCAGTCATCGGCGCGGACTGCACCGCAGCCGCCAGCCCGTCATCGGCCCGTCGACCACGCAAGGCCTGCTCGACACCGGCAAGGCGTTTGGCAACCGCTGAACAGGAACCAACGGCGATCGCTGCTTCCGTGACCGTGCCGTTTTCAACGACAAGGCGCGCCGCCACCATGGCAATGGAAATGACGAGATAGCGCCGTGCGCCCAGCTTGAAGAAGGCCGACGTGCCGGCCGGTTTCGGCACGCTGATGGCCGTTACCATTTCGCCAGGTTTCAGAGCGGTGCGGCGGTTGCCAAGAATGAAATCCGGCAAGGACAGATGGCGCGTCGCGGCTGTCGAACTGAGCTCGACCTCGGCATCGAGGATCAGCAGGCCGGGCACGCCGTCGGCGGCCGGCGAGGCGTTGCAAAGATTGCCGGCGACCGAGGCAACATTCTGGATCTGCGGCGAACCGACCTCGCACGCAGCCTGTTTCAGCGCGTCGAAAGCCGGCGGTAAGGGATGCCTGATGATGTCGGTCCATGTCGTGCGGGCGCCGATGACAAAGTGGTCATCCGTTTCAAAGATGCCGCGCAACGAAGTCAGACCGTTGATGTCGAGGACATTGTCGCGGAAGGGTTTGGCACCCTGTGCCGGATAGAAATCCGTGCCACCGGCCAGGATGCGCCACGCGCCCTCGCCAAGCAACGCGAGAGCCTCGTCGACCGTGGTGGGTTTCGCGTAACGGATCACGCTTTGCCTTCCCAGAGAATGAGCCTTCCCGAATTTGGCCCGCCCAGGACGTCTTGCCTGGAGTTTCTTGCCGGTTCCCGAAACCGGAAATTCATTCGTATGCAAATGATATCAAGCCGGTGGAAATTGTCAAAGCCAGAGTTTGCACCGTTGCCGGCAGCGGGTGAGCCGAAACGCATTTGTTATGGCATGGGAGGTTGACGCGGCCGGCCTTCTGGTCAAGTTTCTGCGTCCGGTCGCGTCAGCGGCATCTTTCTGCTGTAGCCTGAGCCACATGACAGAGAAGAAGGAGGCCTCATGGCCGACGAAGCGCTTGTTGTGATCGACCTGCAGAATGACTTTTGCCCGGGCGGCGCGCTGGCCGTGACCGGCGGCGACGAGATCGTGCCGCTGGTCAACGACATGATCCGGCGAGCCGACCATGTCGTGCTGACGCAGGACTGGCATCCCGCCGGCCATTCGAGCTTCGCCTCCAGCCATCCGGGCGCACAGCCCTTCACGATGATAGACATGCCCTATGGCCCGCAGACGCTGTGGCCCGACCATTGCATCCAGGGCAGCCTGGGTTCGGATTTCCACTCCGGTCTTGCCTGGACCAAGGCCGAACTCGTTATCCGCAAGGGATTTCGCCCTGACATCGACAGCTATTCGGCCTTCTTCGAGAATGACCATACGACGCCTACCGGTCTCGCCGGCTATCTCAGGGAACGGGGCATCGACACGCTGACCCTGGTCGGCCTGGCGACCGATTTCTGTGTCGGCTTCTCGGCACTGGATGCTGTCAGCCAGGGGTTCAAGACCACCGTCCGGCTCGATGCCTGTCGCGGTATCGACCTCAACGGATCCCTCGACGCGATGCTGCAGCGCATGCGCGATGCCGGCGTGGCGCTTGAAGACAGTTTGACGGACTGAACAGTGGGGTATCGGGGAGACTTTTTGCGGATCACCGCAGGTGTGATGACGGGTGCGGTCATCGCGATAGCGGTGACGATCCCGGGCGTGGCCTTCGCGGCCGAGGAACACGGATTGCCGGGTGAAGCGATGTCGTTGTGGTGGGTGCTGCCATTCGCCGGCCTGCTGCTGTCGATTGCCACCGGGCCGCTGCTGTTCCACCATGTCTGGGACCCACACTACGGCAAGATCGCGGCCCTCTGGGCCGCCCTTGCGGTTGTACCGCTGGCGCTTGCCTTCGGCGTCCCATCGGCGACCGAGGCAGTGCTGCATGCGCTGCTCACCGAATACATGCCGTTCATCATCCTGCTGTTCGCGCTGTTCACCATTTCGGGGGGCATTCTGGTCGCCGGCAACATCCACGGCACGCCGCTGGTCAATGCCGGATTGCTGCTCACCGGCGCGCTGCTCGCTTCGGTCATCGGCACGACGGGCGCCTCGATGATCCTGATCCGGCCGGTCATCCGCGCCAACGACGCCAGGCCGTTCAACGCCCATGTCGTCGTCTTCTTCATCTTCCTGGTGTCCAACATCGGCGGCTCGCTGACGCCGCTCGGCGACCCGCCGCTGTTCGTCGGCTTCCTGCGCGGCGTCGATTTCTTCTGGACGACCACGAACCTCTACCGGGAGACGCTGTTTACCGGCGGTGTCGTGCTTGCGGTATTTCTCGCCATCGACATCATCCTGCATCGGCGCGAGGCCGGGGCGCCAAAGATCAAGGACCCGACACCGGATTCGAAAGTGCGCATTCGCGGCCTGCCCAACATTCCGCTGCTGGCCGGCGTCATCGGTGCCATCCTGCTGTCGGCCAGCTGGAATCCTGGAGCGAGCATCTCCATTCAAGGGGTGACTCTTGAACTGCAGAACCTGGTCCGCGACGCGATCATCCTGATCCTCGCCTTCGCTTCCCTTGCCGTCTCGCGCAAGGAATACCGCCAAGCGAACGGCTTCAACTGGGGGCCGATCGCGGAGGTGGCGAAATTGTTTGCCGGCATCTTCATCTGCATCGTGCCGGTCGTCGCCATCCTGAGAGCCGGCCATGACGGCGCGCTGGCGCCGTTGGTCGCGCTCGTCACCTCGGGCCATGGCACGCCCAACGATCTCGCCTATTTCTGGCTGACCGGAGCATTGTCGTCCTTCCTGGACAATGCGCCGACCTATCTGGTGTTCTTCGAGCTTGCCGGCGGCGATCCACGGCACCTGATGACCGAGCTTGCCTCGACGCTCGCCGCGATTTCAGCCGGCGCGGTGTTCATGGGCGCCAACACCTATGTCGGCAATGCACCCAACTTCATGGTCTATGCCATCGCCCGACAGTACGGTGTGAAGATGCCTGGCTTTTTTGGCTACATACTTTGGTCAGGGCTGGTGTTGATCCCGATCTTTTTGGCCGCGGGCTTTTTGTTCTTTGGCGGGTGAATTGGTGCTTTTGAATTGGTACCGTTTGCGCCGCCCCTCATCGCCCTGCCGGGCACTTCTCCCCGTATAGTGACGGGGAGAAGAACGCCTTTGCCAATGGTTTCGCCAATCATCAACGTTGTCGGATGGGCGCCGTCGTCGCTGCCCTCTGCCTTCTCCCCGTCACTATACGGGGAGAAGGTGCCGGCAGGCGGATGAGGGGCGGCGCTACCGTCTGGAAAGTGTTATTGCCGTTGCAGTTGCGGCAATCTCAGCCCACACCGACATAGCGCCTCACCGCTGAGGGGTCGGCACGCAGGTGCTCGACATCGACCGTCTCACGGTTGCGGCCGTTTTCGATGAACGCGACGCGGTCGGCAACAGACAGCACCGCATCGACGCGTTGCTCGACCAGGATGGTGGAGACGCCCATGTCGCGCAGCGTCGACACTGTCTCGCGGATTTTTGCGATCATCGACGGCATCAGGCCTTCGGTCGGTTCGTCGAGCAAGAGTACCCGCGGCTCGAGGCACAGCGCGCGCGCCATGGCCAGCATCTGCTGCTCACCGCCAGACAGGGTGCCCGAGCGCTGCCTCAGCCGCTGGCGCAGCAAGGGAAAGAGGTCGAGCACCCGCTCTCGTGTCGCCTTGCCCTTGCCGCGCGCCATCAGCCCGATCTCGATGTTCTCCGCCACCGTCATCTCTGCGAACAGACGCCTTCCCTGCGGCACATAGGCGACGCCCGCCTTTGGCACCTCATGCGCCGGCAGCCCGGTCAATTCCTGCCCGGCGAGCCGGATCGAACCGGCACTGGCCGGAACCAGGCCCATGATAGCCTTCAGCGTCGTCGTCTTGCCGGCGCCGTTGCGGCCGAACAGGCACAGCACCTCGCCCTTGTTCAGCACGAGGTCGAGCCCGTAGAGCACCTGGACCTCGCCATGGAAGCAGTCCAGCCCCGAGACCACCAGGGCTTGCGTCTTGCCCGTCTCGGTCATGGAGCCGTCCCCAGATAGGCGTCCTGCACCGCCGCGTTGTCGCGGATCGCCTCGGGCGTGCCTTCGGCCAGGATCTTGCCGGCATTGAACACGGTGATGCGGTCGGCCATCTGCATGACGAGAGGCATGTTATGCTCGATCAAAAGCACCGTGGCGTTCGTGGCGATGTCACGCACCAGCTCCACGAAATTGTCGATCTCGCTGTCGGCCAGCCCCTGCGTCGGCTCGTCGAGGATCAGCAGGCGTGGTTTCAGCGCCAGGCCCATGGCGACCTCCAGCAGGCGCTGGTGGCCATAGGACAATTGCCCGGCCGGCATATGGGCGCGGTCGGCGAGGCCGGTGCGTTCGAGTGCCGCCATGACCGCGGCCTGTATCGCGCTCCTGGAATGGCCATGCCGCAGCGTCAGCTGCACGGGCAGCGCGACGTTGGCGTAGACGGTAAGGTTGGCATAGATGCTGGTGATCTGGAAGGTATAGGCTATACCCTGGCGGACGCGGGCATAGGCCGGCAGGTCAGTGATGTCGGCGCCGTCGAAGATGATCGTGCCGGATGTCGGCTGGATGCGCCCGCTGACCAGGCTGACAAAGGTGGTCTTGCCGGCGCCGTTCGGGCCGATGAGCGCACGGATCTCGCCCGGCATCAGGCTGAAGTCGACATTGTCGACGGCGCGCAGGCCGCCGAAATCGCGCGACAGGCCCCTGGTCGTCAGCAGCGGCATCATGGCAGCCATCCAAGCCAGCGCTGGCGAATGGTGCCGAGAATGCCCTTGGGAAAGAACAACACCAGAAGGATGAGTGCGACCCCGACGATCAGCAGATAGGCCGATGTGTAGCCGCTGGTGACGTCGATGACATAATACATGAACAGCGTGCCGAGCAGCGGCCCGAGCGTCGTGGCGGCACCCCCGAGCAGCACCCACAGCAGCGGCAGGATCGAATATTGCACCGATGCAAAGCTCGAGCCGACATAGCCGAACAGCAGCGCATAGGCGGCGCCCGAGGCCGCGCAGGTCGTGCCGGAGACGACGACTGCCAGGAGTTTGTTGGAGAAGGTGTCGTAACCCAGCATCTTGGTCCGCTCCTCATTCTCGCGGATGGCGACCAGCACGCGGCCATATCGGGAGCGGACGATGGCTAAAGTGATCAGCAGCACGATCGTGAATAGCGCCAGCGCACTCATGTAGCGCACGGTCGGGTTGGTGAGGTCGAGCGAGGTCGCGCCGAAATTGAGGACGCGCGCCGGCTGCGGCACGACCTGGCCCTGATCGCCCCCGGTCCACGCCGCGAAGTAGAGGATGAGCAGATAAAAGACCTGCGCGAACATCATGGTGACGATCATGAAGGCAACTCCAGTGGTGCGCAACGCCAGCAGGCCGATGATCAGGGAAACAACGACACCGCAGCCTAGGCCAGCGGCGAAAGCCGCCGGCACGCTCCAGCCGAGCTGGATGATGGCGAGCCCGGCGCCATAGAGGCCGGCGCCGAAGAACATGGCGTGGCCGAGGCTGAGCAGGCCGGCATAGCCGAACAGCATGTTATAGCCCATGGCGAACACCGCCAGCACCATGATGCGGGCGAGCAGGCCGTGATAGTACTCGGGCAGCAGAAAGCTCAGCGCGAGAAGCAGCGCGATGACGCCGAGATGCAGCGCGTAGGCCTTTGCCGGCGAAGCTTCGCTCATCGTGATGCCGTTCCGAACAGGCCGTGCGGCCGGAACACCAGCACGATGGCAACGAGCAGCGTGGCGATGATCTTGGCCAAGGTCGGCGAGAAGAACATCGAGATGATGCCGTCCGACAGGCCGATCAGCACGGCGGCGACCACGGTGCCGCGCAGCGAGCCGAGGCCGCCGATGATGACGACGATGAAGGAGAGCAGCAGCGGGTCCTGCCCCATCAGATAGTCCGCCTGGCTGATCGGCACGATCAGCACCGCGGCGATGGCCGCCAGCATGGCGCCAAGCGCGAAGACGCCGCCATAGACGCGGTCGACGGGGATGCCGAAGGCCTGCGCCGTTTCGCTGTCAAACTGCGTGGCGCGCATGATGAGGCCGATTTTCGTGCGCGTCAGCACCAGCCATGTGGCGATGAGCAGCAGCGCGGAGGCGGCGATGATGGACAGCTTGTAGCCGGAATAGCCGAACCAGGGCAGCAGGATGCGGTAGCTGAACGGCGGCTCGACGGGCCGTGCCTCGGGACCATAGAAGGTCAGCGCCAACTGCTGGATGATATAGAGCATGCCGATGGTGGCGACGATCGTGGCTTCCGGATTGTAATCGAGCCGGCGCAGCACCAGCCGCTCAGCGACCAGCGCAATTGCGCCGACGATCAGCGGCGCGATCACCAGCGCCGCCAGGAAGCCGAGCGCCGGGTGGCCCGATATCGCCGTCGAGATCGCCCAGGCGAGCACGGCGCCCAGCATGAAGAATTCGCCATGGGCGACGTTGACGACGCGCATGACGCCAAACACCAGCGACAGTCCGAGTGCGGTGAGCGCCAGCACGGCTGAGGTGACGAGGCCTTCGAGGGTGGCAAGGAGGAGATGGGGGCCGAAGTGCATGGGCTATGCACCGAGGGATGCGCGAGGCACCCCCCTCTGTCCTGCCGGACAGGGGGAGATGCCCGGCAGGGCAAAGGGGGGTGGCTTGGCGCTCACGCTGGCTGCTGGAATGAGTTCACAGCGCCTGCGTCGTGTAATCCCCTTCAGCCTTGTATAGCCCATCCTCGATCTTGGTCTTGTGCACGACCTTGAGCTTGCCGCCCTCGACCTTGGAGATGTTCTGGATGCCGAAACACTGGTGGATCTTGCCGTTGAAGGTTTTTGCACCCTGCGGATGCTCAGGTCCCTCGGCGAAGGCGGTAAGCGCCTCGGTTGCCTCGACGAGCTTGGCGCGGTCTTCCGGCCCCTTGTAGCCGGCGTCCTCCATCGCCTTCTTGACGACGTAGAGTGTTTCCCAGCAGCCGAACATGTGCGCGGCGGTGGACACGTCCTTGGCATCGCCAACGGCCGCGCCATTATCGTCGATGCCGACGGCGGCGCGGTAGGCTTTCTGCGCGGCGGAATCGTCGGGTTGCGCGTAGCGCGGCGAGCCTTCCCAGAAATGGCTGCCGTCGAGGAATTCGAGCCCGGGGCTGTTGATGTCCACGGCTTCCAACGAATCGATGAAGCCGAACAACTGCGGCCGGTTGGAGCCGTAGAATTCGCCGAGTTCCTTGACGAAAGTGAGCACCGCCGGGCCGACCATGACGTGGTAGATCACCTCGGTCTCGGCCGGGATCTGCGGGAAGTATTTGGTGAAGGAGGATTCCGTCGGCGGGATGGCGATCTGCGCGATCACCTCGGCGCCCTGCGCCTTCAGCGCTGGCGGCAGGTAGTCCCGATGGTCGTAGCCGAAGGCGAAATCGGGGAAGATCTGCGTCACCTTCTTGCCGGCATTGGCCGCGATCCACGGCGCCATCGACTGGATCTGGCTCTTCACATCGGTGATGCCGGGCTGGAAGACATAGCGGTTGAGCTTGGTCGAGGCGACGTGGTGGCCCTCGCTGACGACGAAATAAGGCATCTTGGCTTCGCCGGCGGCAGGCGCCGAGCCGATGACGACATGCGAGAACAGCGTGCCGAAGACGATGTCGGTCTTGTGCTGGGTGGCGAATTTGCCGACGACTTCGGCGCCACGGCCGGGATCGGTGCCGTCATCCTCGATGATGACCTCGACCGGACGGCCATTGATGCCGCCGGCAGCGTTGATCGCCTTGATTGCCGCGGCAGTGGTCTTCTCGTACCAGCGGCCATAGGCAGCGCCAATGCCGGTGCGGTGCGACTGGAAGCCGATCTTGATCGGCGCCGAACTCTGCGCCTGGGAATAGCGGACGAAACCGGGCGCCATGGCGAGGCCGGCGCCGGCGGCCAGACCTTTCAGCGCCGTGCGGCGGCTGAGATCGGTTTTCGGGAGGTTGAAGCTCTTGCTCTTGTCCATGATGCCGTTCCCCTTGTTCAGCGTTAGGAGCGCAAAGTCCGCTCATGTCCGGAAGTCGAAAAATTGCATGTGTACAAACTAAATCACCAAAGTCTGGACACGGCAATGCCGCTTCCCTAGGGGAATCCCGGTTTATTTTCCAGCGCCAATGGCCTCAAGGCATGTCGCCCGAAGGTGGTACGCACCTCAGCCGACCGTCGGCGTCGCGAGCAGCCAGAGGCCGAAGACGGTGTAAGCGATCATCAGCACGGTCAGCGGGAACTGGCCGAGCGCGGCGCGGGCAGGTCGCGGATGCAGGCGCCAGGCGAAGCCGTGGGCGACAAGAACGGCGAGCACATGGCCCGTTATGATGGCGCCGGCCTGGATATTCCACAGCCACCAGGCTGAGCTGGCTCCGGCAACGATCCCGGCCTCGATCTGCATGTCGGCGGTGCCGAAAAGGTTCCAGCCCAGCGCGAACGGATCGGAGAGGGAGGCCAGCGCATACTGGCCGTCGACCAGCAGCGCCGTCAGGTAGTGCGCGACATGATAGGCGAGTGCGATCGGCACGATCGACCACACCAGAAGGCCAATTGGCTGGCTGAGGCGCTGATCGCCACCGGCAAGGCGCTGGCCGAGGAAAACGGCAAAAAGAAACACCGCCGCGAGCAGCACGAATGTCAGAATCAGTCCGAAAGTGCCGCTGCCGATCACTGCCGTGCGTCCCGGGAATTCGAGCGGATTGACGCCGAACAGGCCGAGCCAGAAGAAGGTTTTCGACAGGCCGTCGAAGGAGACCGAGGACAGCGCCAGCAGCAGGAAGGCCACGCCGCTTGGCGGCAACGGCTCGGCCGCCAGCAGCTTGGCCCCTGGCCAGCACAGAGCAAGCCGGCCTTCGCCGTCGCGCTCGACCGGCGCGAAGCGCGCCACCATCGAGAAGAAGACCGTCAGGAACTCGCCGCCGCGGCTCCACTCCCGGTAACCGAACACCAGCATGGCGAGGAAGGTGAGCAGCCAGTACAAGCCGGCGGCCCAAGCGAGACGAGCCGGATCGTCGGGAGCCGGATCGATGAGTTCGAACCAGGCAAAGGCCAGGAACAGGATGACGGCCGGCCAGCGGCCGAGCCATCCGGGGAGGCGCCACGATCCCTCATCCCTTGCGCCGAACAGCCACGAAACCAGGCGCCAAGGCCCATACCAGGGGTTGAGCCATGACCAGAGGTCGCCGAAGACGCCTTGCAGCAGCGTGACGCCGGCCCATAGCAGCGTCCAGACCACGAGCGGCAACGGGTTGGAGGGTGGGTCGCGGCTGCCGAAAAGACCGGCGGCGATGAGGATTGCAAAGCCGGCAAAGGAGATCAGGCTGATGGCCATGCGAGCGCCGTCGCCGAAGGCGAAAACCGGCAGGCGCCGGCGCCAGAATTTATCCAGAGCCGCCGGCGGCAGCAGCGCCAGCACGAGGAAGCTGACAGCCACGGCGAAAGCGCCGCCAACCAGATAGTAGCCGGTCGGGAGAAGCAGGACGTGGCCACGGTCGGAGGCATGGGCGAAGGCGGGGGTGGGTGCGATGAGCAATAAAGCAACAAGCAACAAGGCCAATGACGGACGGGAGCTCTCCGTGGCGAAGGAACTCGAACTATCCAAGAGCCCCGCCACCTCTCACACCTTGACCAGCTGCTCCACGCGATCCTTCTCGCCAAAGATCCGCAGATAACGCTGGATCTCCTTCTCGTCGCCGGTCGCCTTGGCCGGATTATCGGATAGCTTGACCGCCGGCCGGCCGTTGGCCTCGGTGACCTTGCAGACCAGCGATATGGCATCCAGGCTGTTGGTTTCGGTCGGCGCGCAGCCTTCGAAGTCGTTGGTCAGATTGGTGCCCCAGCCGAAGGACATGCGCACCTTGCCCTTGAAGTGGCGGTAGGTCTCCTCGATGGTTTCCACTTCGAGCCCATCGGAGAAGATCAGCAGCTTCTGCTTGGGGTCCTTGCCCTTCTCGCGCCACCAGGCCAGGATCTTTTCGCCGCCTTCGATCGGCGGCGCGCTGTCGGGGCGGAAGCCGGTCCAGTCGGCCACCCAGTCCGGCGCGTCGCGCAGGAACGACGCCGTTCCGAAAGCGTCGGGCAGGACGATCAGCAGATTGCCGCCATAATAGCGCTGCCAGTCCTGCAGCACTTTATAGGGCGCTTGCCGCAATTCCTTTTCCGAGTTGGCGAGGGCCGCGAACACCATCGGCAATTCATGTGCGTTGGTGCCGAGCGCCTCGAGGTCGTTGTCCATGGCCAGCAGCACGTTGGAGGTGCCGGTGAAGGCCTCGCCAATGCCTTCCTTCAGGGCTTCGACGCACCAGCGCTGCCACAGGAAGGAATGCCGCCGGCGCGTGCCGAAGTCGGATATGCGGATGCCGGGCAGCGCCTTCAGCCGCTCGGTCTTGTCCCACATCTTGGCCTTGGCGCGGGCATAGAGCACGTCGAGCGTGAACGGCCCGAACGCCCGCATCGCGGCCCGCGAACGCAATTCATTGATGATGGCGAGCGCGGGAATTTCCCACAGCGTCGTGTACATCCAGGGACCGGGGAAGGTCAGTTCGTACTGTCCGTCGTGCTTGGCAAGCTCGTAGTCGGGCAACCTGAAGCCTTCCAGCCAGGCGAGGAATTCCGGCTCGAAGATCTGCTTGCGGCCATAGAAATTGTTGCCGCCGAGCCAGATCATCTCCTTCTTGGAGAAGCGCAAGGTGCGGGCATGATCGAGCTGTTCGCGCAACTCGCCCTCGTCGATCTCGTCGGCAAGCCGCACCGAGGTGGTGCGGTTGATCAGCGAGAAGGTGGCGTCGACCTTGGGGTACATGCCCCAGATCATCTGCAACATCAGAAGCTTGTAGAAGTCGGTGTCGAGCAGGCTGCGCACGATCGGGTCGAGCTTCCAGGTATGGTTATAGACGCGCCGCGCAATATCGGTCCTGGCCATGTCTCGTTGTCGCCTTCGCTGCCTGCCATCCACAATCGCGACAGGCCTCATAGCATCGAATCAGCCAAAACGCTGCCCGCTTTCAGGCTGGCCCGACAAAAAGAAGGGCCTGAATGCGGCCGGGCCTAGGCTGCATCAGCTCGCGGGTTTGCCGCCCATCACCTTGAGCGCCGGACGTTTGCGTCGGGTCACGAGGCGGCCCGCGACCGGGGCGTCGGCGCGGCTGTCATCCCCGGCCTTCTCGGCGAACAGCCAGTCGATAAACACCTGTACGATCGGCGTCGCCCGCATCTCGTTGCGGCAGACGACGTAGAAATCATCGACCGCCGGCACCGACAGGCTGAACGGCGCGACCAGCATGCCCCTGGCCAGCAGCGCGCTTGCCGTCACGGAATCGCCCAGCGCCACGCCGTGACCGTGCACCGCGGCCTCGGCCGCCATGCGCGCATCACCCAGATGATGGCGACGGCCGCGTTCGAGGTCCAGCGCATCGGCTGCCGCCAGCCAGGTGTGCCACTCGCGGCCGTCGTCGCCATGCAGGAACACATGGTCGGCGAGGTCGCGAACAGTGCGGATCGGGCGGTTGTTGATCAGTGTCGGGCTGACCACCGGGAACAGTTCGAGGCCCGACCATTTGCGCATCCAGCAATCGGCCCAGCTGCCATTGCCATAGTGCACACAGACATCGATATGCGGCGCCCGGATATCCCTGGGGTCGTTGGAAGGGATGAGCGTCAGCTGGATGTCGGGATACTGCGCGGTGAAGCTGCCGAGCCTCGGCGTCATCCACAAAAGCAGCAACGCCGGCACGCAGGACACCGAAAGCGCGCCGCTGCTTGCCGGCCGCGTCAGCCGCTGCGTGGCGGCGGCGATGCCGTCGAAAGCCGTCGACACCGCGGGCAAAAGCTCGGCGCCATGCGGGGTCAGCTTGACCCGCTGGCCAGATCGTTCGAACAGCTTGACCCCAAGCGACTGCTCGAGCGCCTTGATCTGGTGGCTGACGGCGCCATGCGTGACATTGAGCTCACTCGCCGCCTTGGTCAGCGAGCCATGGCGCGCGGTTGCCTCGAAGGCACGCAGCGGGTTGAGAGGGGGCAGGCGCTTGGCCATGGATGCTCGGCTCATTGTGAGATTTTCTCACAGAAAACACCTTAACAATATCAATTGCTTTTTCAATGCGGCTGCCGGACACTTTGCCGCAATCGCATCAAGACCTGAAATCTGCGGGCAGCGAGCGGGGCAAGCGACCCGGCCGGATGATGGTCGGTTCGCCCGAGGTCCCACTGGTCGGCGGCACCAATCGAGGAGGAATGGATATGGGTTATAACAGCGGCAAGCTCGACGCGTTGCGTCGCAAATATGGCGAGAGCCATGGCGGCGAGATGTTCGACCCGAAATTCCGCAAGGTCGCCGACAAGATCTTCTCCAAGAGCGGCACGCGGCTGGCGCCCTATTCGGGCATCCCGACCTTCCTCGCCGCGCCCTACCGCGAATTATCAGCGGAGAACCCGGATTTCGGCGACCTGCAGGTGGCCATGATCGGCGTGCCGATGGACCTCGGCGTCACCAACCGGCCGGGCTCGCGTTTCGGGCCGAGGGCGCTGCGCGCCATCGAGCGCATCGGCCCCTACAATCACGTGCTGGAATGCGCGCCGACGCACGAGCTGCGCGTGGCCGACATCGGCGATACGCCGTTCCGCAGCCGCTACCGGCTGGAGGCCAGCCATGAGGACATCGAGCGCCGCACCAACCAGATCGTCGATGCCGGTGTCATCCCTCTATCGGTCGGCGGCGACCATTCGATCAGCCATCCGATCCTGAAGGCCGTCGGCAAGAAGGCTCCGGTCGGCCTGATCCACATCGATGCCCATTGCGACACCAGCGGCCTGTTCGACATGACCAAGTTCCACCACGGCGGGCCGTTCCGCAACGCGGTGCTCGATGGCGTGCTCGACCCGACGCGCACCATCCAGATCGGTATCCGCGGCTCGGCCGAATATCTCTGGGAGTTCACCTATGAATCCGGCATGACCGTCGTTCACGCCGAGGAGGTGACCGGGCTCGGCATTCCCGCCATCATCGAGAAGGCGCGCAAAATCGTCGGCGATGGCCCGACCTATGTGTCCTTCGACATCGACAGCGTCGATCCGGCCTTCGCGCCGGGCACCGGCACGCCGGAAGTCGGCGGCCTGACCACGCGCGAAGTGCTTGAACTGCTGCGCGGCCTCAAGGGCCTCAACATCGTCGGAGGCGACGTCGTCGAGGTGGCGCCGCAATATGACGCGACCACCAACACCGCGCATGCCGGCGCCCAGGTGCTGTTCGAAATCCTGAGCCTGATGGTGTTCAGCCCGGCCGTGATCGGCAAGGGAACCTGACGCCTGAAATCCAAGGCGGCCGCCGCGCTGGAGCCGGCGGTCGCCTCAAACAATCAAAAGCTTCCAGAAGGGGAATGACAATGACAATCCACTCGACACTGAAATCGTCCATTGCCGCCGTCCTGATGCTGGGCGCCGGCCTCGGTATCGCCACGCAGGCCGCCAGCGCCGACGCGCTCGCCGATATCACCAAGGCCGGCACCATCAATGTCGGTGTCTTCGCCGACTTTCCGCCCTTCTCCTCGGCCAGCGCCGATATGAGCCTCAAGGGCTATGACATGGACGTCGCGCAATACATCGCCGACACGCTCAAGGTGAAGCTCAATCCTGTTGCCGTCACCGGCCAGAACCGCATTCCCTATCTGAACGACCACCGCGTCGATATCCTGATGAGCGTCGGCTACTCGAAGGAGCGCGAGCAGGTGATCGACTTCGCCGCCGCCTACGCGCCCTATTACATCGCGGTGATCGGTCCGGCGGCGATGACGGTCAAAGGCAAGGAGGACCTTGCCGGCAAGTCGATCGCCGTCAATCGCGGCACGCTGGAGGATACCTCGCTCACCGAGGCGGCGCCGGCGTCGGCCGACATCAAGCGCTTCGACAACTACAATGCCGTGATCCAGGCCTTCATCTCCGGCCAGACCCAGTTGATGGTCGTCGGCAATGATGTCGGCGCGCAGGTGCTGGCGCGCCAGGAAGCGCTCAAGCCCGAACAGAAGTTCCAGCTTCTGACCTCGCCCTCGCATATCGGTCTCAACAAGAACGAGGACGGCCTCAAGAAGGCGGTCAATGACGCCATCGCCAAGATGCTGGCCGACGGCAAGCTCGACGAAAGCTCGAAGGCCTGGCTGAAGACGCCGCTCAATCCCGACAACCTCAAGGATTGAGCTCCCGTGGCCTTCGGTTGGCTCCCGGGCGCCCTGGGCGACATCGCGCACGGCGCGGCCACGACGATCCTGCTGATCGCCGTGACCACGCTGGCGGGAACGCTGCTCAGCATTCTCGGTGCCGCCGGACGGCGAAACGGCCCTGTGCTGCTTCGCCGGGCCATCGCCTGGTATGTCGAGGTGATGCGCAACACGCCGTTCCTGGTGCAGCTGTTCTTCATCTTCTTCGGCCTGCCGAGCCTCGGCATCAGGCTCGACCCGATCCTGGCCGCCATGCTGGCGATGACGCTCAACATGGCGGCCTATACGATCGAGATCGTCGGCGCCGGTCTCGACGCCGTGCCGCTCGGGCAGACCGAAGCAGCGCTCGCGCTTGGTCTGCGGCCCCGCCAGGTGTTCATCAAGATCGTGCTGCCGCAGGCGCTCAAGATCATCTATCCCGCGCTCACCAGCCAGATCGTCATCATGATGCTGGAGTCCGCCGTGGTCTCGCAGATCGCGGTGCGCGAGCTCACCTATGAGGCCGACATGCTGCAGGCGCGCACCTTCCGTTCCTTCGAGACCTATTTCGTCGTGACGCTGGTCTATCTGGCCCTGTCGATGGCCTTGCGCCGGC
Organism: Mesorhizobium sp. B2-4-14; assembly: GCF_006442155.1. Lineage (NCBI taxonomy): Bacteria > Pseudomonadati > Pseudomonadota > Alphaproteobacteria > Hyphomicrobiales > Phyllobacteriaceae > Mesorhizobium > Mesorhizobium sp. B2-4-14. The sequence goes on from NZ_VFVA01000011.1 coordinate 105,251, forward strand.
TTCTGGTCACCGGCGGGCGCCGCGCCCTCGGGGCTGGCGTGTCATGATCGAATTCACCCTCTGGGATATCGTGCGCAACCTCCTGCTGGCCACACGCTGGACGGTGCTGTTGTCGCTGGCCGCCTTTGTCGGCGGCGCGGCGGTTGGAATGGCGGTGCTGTTCTTCAGGATCGCCAAGAATAAATGGAGCCGGCGCCTTGCCTCCGGCTACATCGCCCTGTTCCAGGGAACGCCGCTGTTGATGCAGCTCTTCCTGATGTTCTTCGGCCTGCCGATGCTGGGCATGCGTATCGAGCCCTGGACCGCGGCGGTGCTCGGCCTCACCTTCTTCGCCAGCGCCTACCTCGCCGAGATATGGCGCTCCGGCGTCGACGCCTTGCCGTTAGGCCAATGGGATGCCGGCGCCAGCCTCGGCCTGCACTATCTGCAGGAACTGCGGCTGATCATCCTGCCGCAGGCGTTCTCGATCACCCGCGCGCCGACGGTCGGCTTCCTGGTGCAGCTCATCAAGTCGACCGCGCTGACCTCGATCATCGGCTTCGAGGAACTGGTGCGGACCTCCAACGCCATCAACAACGCCACCTTCGAGCCTTTCAAGGTCTACGGGTTGGTAGCGCTGATCTTCTTCCTCATGTGCTTCCCGCTGACGCAATACGCCCGCCGGCTGGAGAAGCGCACGGCGACGCGCTGACAGCTAAGAAACAACGGCTCCCGGAGGCCGTGTGGTTTTAATGCCCGAAGGCGAGCGGCGGTGCCAGGCGGTCCCGTCGCAGCCAGCGTGCCAAAAGCAGCGCTGCCACCACCGCCAGCCCGCTGGACAGACCCATCCAGATGCCGACGCCGTGGAAGCCGAAATGGAAGGCGAGCAGCACGCCGAGCGGCAGGCCGACGCCCCAATAGCCGATCGCGGCATAGATCATCGGCACCTTGGTGTCGTGCAGGCCGCGCAGCATGCCGGCCGCAACCGCCTGGGCGCCGTCGAAGACCTGGAACAGGGCGGCAAAAACCAGGAACGACACGGCAAGCGCGATCACCCTGGCATTGGCCGGGTTGGCGAGATCGATGAAAGCGCTGATCAGGAGATGCGGCCACAGGGTCATAACCAGCCCCATCAGTGCCATGAATGAGACGCCGATGACGAAGGCGGTCCAGCCGGCACGCGACACCCCCTCCGGATCGCCCGCGCCATGCGCAAGCCCGACGCGCACCGTCACCGCCTGGTTGAGGCCGAGCGGCACCATAAAGGAGATCGAGGCGATCTGGATGGCAATGGCGTGTGCCGCCAGCGAATCCGCGTCGATCAGGCCCATCAGCAGCGCCGCGGCATTAAAGATCGTCACCTCGAAGGTCAGGATGCCGGCAATCGGCAGGCCGAGCCGCAGCAGGCCCTTGAAGCGCGGCCAGTCGGACCGCCAGAAGCGGCCGAACAGGCGGTAGCGCCGGAACTTCTTCTCCCACATCACTACTACGGCCATGCCGACGAACATCAGCGTGCTGGAGAGCGTCGTGGCAAGGCCGGAGCCGGCGATGCCCATGGCAGGAACGCCGAGATTGCCGAACATGAACACCCAGTTGAAGACGGCGTTGCAGGCGACGGCGACGAAGACGATGATCAACGCCCAGCCGGGCCGCTCCAGCGCCGAGATGAACGAGCGCAGCACGATATAGCCGTAGAAGGGCAGCACCGCCCACTCCAGCCAGCGCAGATAGATGCCTGCCTGGTGCGCCAGTGCAGGCTCCTGGCCCATGGCCAGCAGAATGGCCTCGCCGTGCCACAGCACGAGCCAGATCGGGATCGAGATCAGGATCGCCAGCCACAGGCCCTGGCGCACGGTGCGGCGCAAATCGCGCACGGAATAGCGGCGGCGGCCAAGCTCGGTCGCCATCATCGGCGAGGTCGCCAGCATCAGGCCGAGACCAAAGATGAGCGGCATGAAATAGAGGTTGGCGCCAAGCGCGCCGCTGGCCAGCGTATCGGCCCCCAGCCGTCCCATCATCATGACGTCGGTTGCCGTCATCGCGGTCTGGCCGAGATTTGTCAGCACCATCGGCCAGGCGAGCGCCAGCGTCGCCCTGATCTCCTGACGCCAAAGATTTTCCGGCGCGCGAGCGCTGGCTTCGATCGCAGACATTGTTCCGCTCTTTCCAGGCGCGGCACGTCGGCGAAAAGCCGGAAGCCGCATGTCAAACCGCAAAACCTTTGGTTTCGCTGTGTTTGCGTCGTCTATTGAACGAAATGCGACATGAAGGCAAGGGAGGAGGTGCCGGAACAGATTGAGCCAGGCAGTTGGCCTTCTATCCAATCGCGTCGAGCGCTTGCCGCTGCCGGTGCATCTCCAGGAAAATCCGGTAGTCGCGATCGAAGCGCGCGCTGGCGGCCGGGTTGGCGGCGCGTGTCTTGCCGCCCTGCTGCATGGCAAGACAGGCGGCGTTGAGATCGGGGAAAAGCCCTGCGGCGGTGGCGGCGACCATGCCGGTGCCGAGCAGCACCGCCTCGTCGGCCAGCGGCTCGACCATCGTGCAGCCGGTCGCGTCGGCATAGAGCTCCATCAGAAGCGGGTTCTTGGTGTGGCCGCCGGTGACATGCAGCGTGTCGATCAGATAGCCGTTCTCGTTCAACGCCTCCAGCACGTGGCGCACGCCGAGCGCGACGCCGACGGCGGTGCGCCAGTAGAGCTTGCACAGGCTGTCGAAGGAGGAATCCAGCGTCAGCCCGCTGATGACGCCGACAGCGTGCGGGTCTGCCAGCGGCGAGCGGTTGCCGTGGAAATCCGGCAAAACGTGCAGCCTTTCGGCCAGCTTCTCGCCCTCGGCGGCGCGCAATTCGGCGACACGCTTGGCGATCCTGGCGTGCATGGCGGCGTCCGGCTCGCCTCCGGCCCCGTGCCAGCGGATGATGTGGTCGAGCAGCGCGCCGGTGGCCGACTGGCCGCCTTCCGACAGCCACAGCTTCGGCAGCGCCGCGCCATAATAGGGGCCCCAGACGCCGGCGAAAGGCTGTGGATCGGGCGACATCGCCATGACGCAGCTCGACGTGCCGGCGATCAGCGCCAGATGCCGGCCGATATCCTGCTCGTCGCCGGCAAAGCCACCGAGCACGCCAAGCGCGCCGGCATAGGCGTCGATGACCCCGGCGCCGACACGGCATTTTTCCGTCAGGCCGAGCTCGGCCGCCGCTTGCGGTGTCAGCTGGCCGATATCCGCGCCGACCGGGCTTGCCTTTTCAGGGAGATTGCCGTGGTCGAAAAGATCGTCGAGGCCGACGATTTCAAAGAAATCGCGCTGCCATGCGATTTCCTCATGCGCCAGATAGGTCCATTTGGCTGTCAGCGTGCATTGCGAGCGGGCCAGCGAGCCCGTCGCCTGCCATGTGAGGAAATCGGTCAGGTCGAATAGATAGCCGGCTTCATTCCATGTCCTGGGCAGGTTGCGCTTCAGCCACATCAGCTTCGGCGTGGCCATTTCCGGCGACATGACACCGCCAATATAGTTGAGCACCTCGTGGCCGCTCGCCGTGCATTCGTCCGCTTCGGCGATGGCGCGGTGGTCGAGCCAGACGATGGTGTCCCAGCGCCTGTCGCCCGACACCGAGGCACTGAGCTGTTCGCCCTGACGGTCGCGCACGACCAGCGAACAAGTCGCATCAAAGGAGATGCCGACGACATCTTCAGCCGCAACGCCGGCTTTTTGCCGGGCGGCGTGCACGGCGGTGCAGACGGCGGACCAGATATCGCGCGAATCATGTTCGGCGTGATCGGGCTTTGGCTGGTTCATGGCGATCGGCCGTTCGGCGCGGCCAAGCAAGGTGCCACTGGTGTCGAGAATGCCCGCGCGAGCGCTCCCGGTGCCGACATCGACCGCGCAGATAAACTGTTTCGTCAAGATGCTCTAACTCTCGCTCCCAGGCCTGCAATCAGATCGGGCAATTGCAGCATGTCAGCGAATATAAAGTCAGGTTCGGTCGACGCAAGCCGCGCTTTCAGGGCGGGGTTGCCGGCATGCGAGCCGCCGGTGAAGGCGAAGACATGCATATCAGCCGCGCGCGCCGCCGCGATGCCGGCCGGACTGTCCTCGATGACGAGGCATTTGCGCGGCTGCGCCCGCATGCTGGCGGCGGCATGCAGGAAAAGATCGGGCGCCGGCTTGCCCCTGGCGACCATGGCAGCGCTGAACAGATGCGGCTCCATGAACCCGAGCAGGCCGGTGACGTCCAGCGCATAACGGATCCGTTCCAGCGTGCCGGAGGACGCGACACAGAATGGTTGGCCGAGCTTGGGCAGCATCTCCTTGACGCCGGGGATCGGTTTCAGCTCTTCACGGAACTTGCGCATGAGATCGACACGCATGGCGGTGAGATGCTGATCGGTGATCTCAAGCCCGAAGTCGCGGCCGAGGATCTCGCGCACGCTTTTCATGCTCTTGCCGAGGAAATGCTCGTAGGCGGCATCCTCGCCGATGCTTCCGCCGGCAAGTTCGATCATGCCGAGCAGCGCCGAGACGGAGAGCGCTTCGCTGTCGACCAGCACGCCATCGCAGTCGAAGATGACCAGTTCAGGCGTCATGGCATCGAATGGCTCTCAGAGCTTGCCATCGAGATAGCGTGTCAGCGTGGCGCGGGCGCCATTCGCCCACAGCACGTTGAGCGCATGGGCAAACGCCTCGACGAATGCCGTGGCGCGGCCGACATCGCCATAGATGTCGTCCATGGCCAGCCAGGCGGCGGGTGCGTCCTTTGCCGCCTTTGCCGTCGCCTGCAGCCGGTCCCAACTCGGGTCGTTCGGCTCGATGACGGCGCCGCTATCGGTCGTGCCGAAGCAGTAGCGGCACCAGAGCGCCGATTCCAGCGCCAGGCCGGCGACGCTTTTTCCCGCCTTCAGGCGGTCGGCGATGGTCGGGATGATGAATTTCGGCTGGCGGTTGGAGCCGTCCAGGCAAAGCCGGCGCACCGTGTCGCCGATCTTGGGGTTGGAAAAGCGCTTCTCGATGAGTTGGTAGTAATCCTCCAGCACCGTGTCCGGCACCGGCGGCACGGTCGGAATGATCTCGTCATGTTCGAGCTTGTCGAGAAAGGCGCGAACCAGCGGCTCCTGCATCGCCTCATGAACGAAATGGATGTCCATCAGCCCGGCGGGATAGGCAATGGTGGCATGGCCGCCATTGAGGATGCGGATCTTCATCAATTCATAGGGAGCGACATCTCTGACGAACTGCACGCCGACCTTCTCCAGCGCTGGGCGACCGGCGGTGAAATGGTCCTCCAGCACCCATTGCTTGAACGGTTCGCAGAATACCGGCCAATTGTCCTCTACGCCAAAGTCCTTGGCCAGGATGTCGCGCTCGCGATCCGTGGTGGCCGGCGTGATGCGGTCGACCATGGCGTTCGGAAAGGCGACATTGTCGCTGACCCAGGTCGCCAGGTCCTCGTCGATCAGGCGGGCGAGCCCAATGACCCCATCCGAGGTGACATGGCCGTTGTGAGGGATGTTGTCGCAGGACATCACGGTGAACGGCACGATGCCGTCGCCGCGGCGGCGCATCAGGCCGGCGAGGATGATGCCGAACACCGTCTTCGGCACAGCGCCCGGCTGGGCGTCGGCGACGATGTCGGGATGGGTCGGATTGAAGACGCCGGAGGCCGGATCGATGAAATAGCCGCCTTCGGTGATGGTCAGCGAAACGATCTTGATCGCCGGGTCGGCCAGCCGTTCGATGATTCCGGCCGCATCGCCCGGCATCAGGAAATCGATCATCGCGCCGGTGACGCGGGCGCTCATATGGCCTTCATCCTGCTCGACCACGGTGGTCAGCCAGTCCTGCTCTTCCAGCTTACCGCGGCCGATCTTCTCGCCGGCGAAAACGCCGGCGCCGACCAGCGCCCAATCTTGGCCGAGCCCCGCATTGAACAGGTCGTCGAGATAGACGGCCTGATGCGAGCGATGAAAGTTGCCGACGCCGAAATGCACGATGCCGGCCTTCAATTTGGAACGGTCGTATTTCGGTCCCGCGACATTGGCGGGAAGCCTGGCGAGATTGGAAGAAGAGAGTTTCACGGTCATCTGCTTTACCCTTCGGCCGGGCTGCGGCCTTGATCATTCTCCCTCTCCCCGTCCTCCACGGGGAGTGGGTAAGGGTGAGGGGCAGCGCCAACGCTTCCGATGGCTGCGATGCCCCTCATCTGCCTGCCGGCATCTTCTCCCCGTGAAGGACGGGGAGAAGAGCGCTTTCACCCCCTCAACTCATCCACTGGCCGCCATCGACGTTGTAGGTCTGGGCGACGATGTATTCGGCGTCGCTGCTGGCCAGAAACACCGCCATACCGGTGAGATCCTGCGCCGTGCCCATGCGGCCGTAAGGCACGCTCTCGCCGACCAGTTTCTTCTTTTCGCCCCTCGGCCGGTTCTCGTATTTGGCAAACAGTGAATCGACGTGGTCCCAGTGCTCGCCATCGACGACGCCGGGCGCGATGGCGTTGACGTTGATGCGATGCTTGATGAGGTCGAGCCCCGCCGACTGGGTCAGCGAGATGACGGCGGCCTTGGTGGCGCAATAGACGCCCACCAGGGCCTCGCCGCGTCGTCCGGCCTGGCTCGCCATATTGATGATCCTGCCGCCCTTGCCCCGCGCGATCATCGAGCGTGCCGCCGCCTGCAGCGTGAACAGCGTGCCGGCGACATTGACCGAGAACAGCTTGTCGTAGCTCGCCCGGGAGATCTCGACGATCGGCGCCAAATCGAACAAGGCGGCGTTGTTGATCAGGATGTCGAGGCCGCCGGCCTTGTCCTCCACCGCCTTTACCGCGGCATCGATGGATGCCTGATCCGTGACGTCGAGCTTCACCGCATAGGTGCCGCCGCCAATCTCGGCGGCTGTCTTCTGCGCGGCCTCGAGGTTGATGTCGGCAATCGCGACGATAGCGCCTTCGCGCACATAGGCTTCGGCGAAGGCCTTGCCGATGCCGCGCGCCGAACCCGTGATCAGCGCCGATTTGCCAGCCAGTCGCATGCTTACATCGCCTTTCCGTCAGGACCGAAGCGATGCAGCTTGGCCTTGTCTGGCGTCAGGTAGATTGTGTCGCCGTGATGGACAGCCAGTTCGCCGTCGGCGCGGACCGTCAGTGGGCCCACGCCATCGGCTTGGACATGCAGGAACGTGTCGGATCCCAAATGCTCGGCAACGCCGACGGTCGCCTTCCAGTCGCCCGCCGTCGTCGAGATCTGCATGTGCTCGGGTCGGATGCCGATGGTCTTGGCGCCGTATTTGGTGGCGGGCGCGCCCTCGATGAGGTTCATTTTCGGCGAACCGATGAAGCCGGCGACGAACAGATTGTTCGGGCTTTTGTAGAGCTCCATCGGCGAGCCGACCTGCTCGATGTTGCCGGCGTTCAGCACGACGATCTTGTCTGCCATGGTCATGGCCTCGACCTGGTCGTGGGTAACGTAGATCATCGTGGTCTTGAGCTGGTGGTGCAGTTCGCTGATCTCCAGCCGCATCGTGCCGCGCAGCGCCGCGTCGAGGTTGGACAGCGGCTCGTCGAACAGGAAGGCCGAGGGCTGGCGCACGATGGCGCGGCCGATGGCGACGCGCTGGCGCTGGCCGCCGGAGAGCTGACCCGGGCGGCGCTCGAGGTAGTTGGTGAGGTTCAGGACGCGCGCCGCATCCTTCACCTTCTTGTCGATCGTCGCCTGATCCTCGCCCGCCATCTTCAGCGGGAAGGCGATGTTCTTGGCCACGGTCATGTGCGGATAGAGCGCATAGGACTGGAACACCATCGCGAGCTTGCGCTTGGCCGGCGCCTCGCCGGTGACGTCACGGCCGTCGATGTTGATGGTGCCGCCGCTGGTGTCCTCCAGCCCGGCGATCAGCCGCAGCAGCGTGGACTTGCCGCAACCCGACGGGCCGACGAAGACGACGAACTCGCCATTCTCGATCACCAGGTCGAGGCCTGGGATGATGGACGTCGATCCGAAGGATTTGGAGACGTTCTTGAGCGTGATGTTTCCCATGGTTTCCTCCCCGAGGGGTTATTGTCCGCCGTCTGTTTGTTCGTGGCGCTGCCTACGGTATGCCCGCTATTTCACGGCACCGAATGTCAGGCCGCGCACCAGCTGTTTCTGGCTGAACCAGCCCATGATCAGGATCGGCGCGATCGCCAGCGTCGAGGCCGCCGAAAGCTTGGCCCAGAACAGGCCTTGCGGGCTGGAGAACGAACTGATGAAGGCGGTGAGCGGCGCGGCATCCGTGGTGGTCAGGCGGATCGTCCAGAACGCCTCGTTCCAGGCCAGGATGATGTTGAGCAGCATGGTCGAGGCAATGCCCGGCACCGCCATCGGGGTCAGCACATAGATGATCTCGTTCCACAGCGAGGCGCCGTCCATGCGCGCCGCTTCCAAAATCTCGCCGGGGATTTCGCGGAAATAGGTGTAGAGCATCCACACCACGATCGGCAGGTTGATCAGCATTAGCATCACCATCAGGCCGATGCGGCTGTCCAGCAGTCCGAGGTTGCGGAAGATCAGGTAGATCGGGAACAGCACGGCGACCGCCGGCATCATCTTGGTGGACAGCATCCACATCAAGATGTCCTTGGTCCGCTTGGTCGGCGAGAACGCCATCGACCATGCCGCCGGTATCGCCACCAACAGGGCCAGGATGGTCGAGCCGACCGAGAGCAGCACCGAGTTCAGGAAGAACTTGAAATAGCCGCTCTGCGCCTGAACCTCGGAATAGCTCTCGAATGTCCCCGACGGGATCAGGTTGAAGCCCTGGATCGCCTCCTGTTCCGACTTGAACGAGGTGATGATCGTATAGAGGATCGGGAAAAAGATCAGCAGGGCGACGATCCAGGCGGCTGCCGTCGCGATGGTCTTGTGCCGGGTGGTGACTGCGCGTGCCATCTTTTCCTCCTTATCTGTCCAGGTTCTTGCCGACGGCGCGCATGGCGAAGAAGGCGACGATGTTGGCGAGAATGACGGCGATCACACCGCCCGCGGATGCCTGGCCGATTTTGAACTCCAGCAGCGCCTTCTGGTAAACGAGGAAGGGCAGGTTGGTGGAGGCGTAGCCGGGGCCGCCATTGGTGGTGACCAGGATTTCGGCATAGACCGAGAGCAGGAAGATCGTCTGGATCAGGATGACGACGGTGATCGCCCGCGACATGTGCGGCAGCGTCAGATAGATGAAGCGGCTGATGAAGCCGGCGCCGTCCATCTCGGCGGCTTCCTTCTGCTCGCCGTCGAGCGACTGCAGCGCGGTGAGCAGGATCAATGTCGCGAAAGGCAGCCACTGCCAGGCGACGATGATGATGATCGCCGTCATCGGATGCTGCCCGAACCAGTCGATTGGTTGTGCCCCGAAGAAGCGCGCTATGTCGGCGAACACGCCATATTGCGGGTGCATGATCATGTTCTTCCAGACCAATGCGGCCACCGGCGGCATGACGAAGAACGGCGAGATGACGAGGATGCGCACGATCCCCTGGCCCCACATCGGCTGATCGATGAGCAGCGCCAGCAGGATGCCGCCGATCACCGTGATCAGCAGCACGCTGACGACGAGTGTGAGTGTGTTGAGGATCGATTGCAGGAAGGCCGGGTTGGAATAGAAGAGCTTGTAATTGGAGAACCAGACAAATCCATCGCGGACCGGATTGAGCGGGTTGTACTGGAGGAATGAGAACCAGATGGTGAAAATCAGCGGCACGATCATCCAGACGAACAGCAGCACCACGGAAGGCGCCATCATGAATCGGGCAAGCGAACGGGTCTGCTGAGTAGCCATGACGGTCACCCTTCAAGGATCAGGCTGAATTTTCAGAGGCATTGAAGACGGCCGCCCGAACTGGGTTTCGGGCGGCCGTTGCCGGTCAGCAAGCTGGCCGGCATTCGGCACCGGGAGGAGCCTTACTTGATATACCCGCCCTCGGTCATCGTCGCGGTGGCGGCGTCCTGGGCCTGCTTCAGCGCATCGTCGACGCTCGACTGGCCGGCAAGAGCCGCCGAGAAGAGCTGGCCGACGGTGGTGCCAAGACCCTGGAACTCAGGGATGGCGACAAACTGCACGCCGACATAGGGCACCGGCTTGACGGTTGGATGCGTCGGATCGGCGGCGTTGATGGACTCCAGCGTCATCTTGGCGAACGGAGCCGCCTTCTGGTACTCGGGGTTGGCGTAGAGCGAGGAGCGCGTGCCCGGAGGAACGTTGGCCCAGCCTTCCTTCGACGCGACGAGCTCCGCATAGTGCTTGCTGGTCGCCCACGACACGAACTTCTCTGCGGCGTCAGCCTTCTTGGTGCCGGCGGGAATGGCCAGCGACCAGGCCCACAGCCAGTTGCCGCGCTTGCCCAGGCCGTTGTCGGGCGCCAGCGCATAGCCGACCTTGTCGGCGACGGTCGAGTTCTTCGGATCGGAGACGAAGGATGCCGCGACGGTGGCGTCGATCCACATGCCGCACTTGCCCTGCTGGAACAGCGCCAGGTTCTCGTTGAAGCCGTTCGACGAAGCGCCCTCGGGGCCGTCGGCCTTCATCAGGTCGACGTAGAACTGCAGCGTCTTCTTCCATTCGGGCTGGTCGAACTGCGGCTTCCAGTTCTCGTCGAACCAGCGGGCGCCGAAAGAGTTCGACATCGCGGTCAGGAAGGCCATGTTCTCGCCCCAGCCGGCCTTGCCGCGCAGGCAGACCCCGTTCACGCCGTTGGCGCGGTCGGTCATCTTGTCGGCGGCCTGCTTGATGAAGTCCCAGGTGGGGGCATCGGGCATCTTCAGCCCGGCCTTGTCCATCAGGTCCTTGCGGTACATGACGAAGGAACTCTCGCCATAGAAAGGCGCTGCATAGAGCTTGCCGTCGACCGTAAGGCCGCCGGCAATGGCCGGGATGATATCCTTGACATCATAGTCGTCGCCGAGCTTGTCGAGCGGTAGGAGCCAGCTTTGCTTGGCCCAGATCGGAACCTCATAGGTGCCGATGGTCATCACGTCATACTGGCCGCCCTTGGTGGCGATGTCCGTGGTGACGCGCTCACGCAGCACGTTTTCCTCGAGCGTGACCCAGTTGAGCTGGATGTCGGGATTGGCCTTGGTGAAGTCGTCGGTCAGCTTCTGCATGCGGACCATATCGCCATTGTTGACGGTGGCGATGGTGATGGATTCGGCATGTGCGGCGAAGGCGAGGGCGCTGGCCGACAACAAGCCCAGGGTGAGCGTGCGAAGTTTCATCAAATTCCTCCCATAAACCAAGATGAGCATTTGCCTTGGCTGTGAGCAATTACTCATTTAGTCTTAATTATGTCAAGACGGATTCGATGCTGCAGCGCAGCACGCGACCCAAGAATGGCGACGAACGGCCGAGGATCCGGGGGGGCGCAATGGCCGGGTTGCCACCGCCTGAGGCCAGGCAGTGGGATCAAAATCTTTGAAATCGGATGTTGGTTCCGTCGCCTGCCGATCAGCAGGCGATTTCAGCCAACAGCCAGTCCCGGAAGGCGCGGATCTTCGGCACGTTGCGGCGCGCCTCGGGATAGACCAGCCAGTAGGCGTGGCCATCGTCACCGACCAGGTCGAAGGGCTGGATCAGGCGGCCGTCGGCGAGTTCGGCCTTGAACAGCGCTCTGGTCAGGATCGCCACGCCATGGCCGGCGATCGCGGCATTGGCCTCGTAGGCCTGCGCGCCCATGCTGCTGCCGGGCCGCTTGGCAAGGTCGTGCGCGTGCACGCCGGCGGTTTCGAACCACTGTGTCCACCAGATGTCACCCGGATCGAGGATCGGCAGCCGCAGCAGGTCGGCCGGCTCCTTGATGCCGCCGATGCTCGCCGCGAGCTTGGGGCTCAGCATCGGCGTAAAATCGGCGTCGAGCAGTTTGTGGGCTTCCAGCCCCGGCCATTTGCCGCCGCCCGAGCGGATGGCGAGGTCGACATCCTCGCGGGCGAAATCCGTTAGCCGGCTCGACGTCTCCAGCCGCACGGCAAGCGACGGATGAGTAATCTGGAAAGAGCCGAGGTGGTGCGCCAGCCAGTTCGAGGCGAAGGTCAGCACAGTCGTGACGCACAGCAGACCATCCGCGCCGCCACGCGCCGCGGCGTAGGCCTGGCCGAGAATGGCAAAGGCTTCGCTGACAGCAGGCGCCAGGCGCTGTCCGGCTTCGGTCAGCGCGATCTGGCGCGGGCGCCTCAGGAACAGCGGCGCTCCGATCCGCTCCTCCAGAACCTTGATCTGATAGCTGACCGCCGCCTGCGTCATGGCGAGCTCCTCGGCGGCCTTGGTGAAGGAAAGATGCCGCGCCACGGCTTCGAACACCCGGATCGCCTGCAGCGGCGGGAGTTGCGAAACCTGGCGCGAGCTGAGGTCCGGCATAAAACCTCCTTATGGGTCCTTATCGACGTTCGATTGGCAAAGCTGGCCGGCAAGACCGACATTCAGTGTCAACCTGTCATTCGGGTTCAGGATAGCGAAGGTTGACGAGCATGACCATGGCGCAACAAAAGTGCACTCCCGCTCCGGATCACCGCTGGATTTCGTGGCTTACGGACGGCTTTGGCTGGTTCGCGATCAGAAAAAAGGCGCATCTCGACATCAGGGACCTGTCGCCGCATCTGCAGCGCGACCTCGGTTTCCTCGATGGCAACGACCCTTTCGGGCGGCACAGATAGCCCTGTTGGTTTTATCGCGACGCGGACGGCATCGACCCGTTCCGCCAGCAGCAGCGGCTGTCGGTCAGACGCCGGCCAAAAGGGCGGTCGCCGTCCGCTCATCGGTGATGAGCCCGTTGACCAGCCGGCGGTTTACGGCCGCCAGTATGCCCGGCAGCTTGCGCTCGCCCATGGCAAGCGCGATGACCAGCGACCTCTCTCGCGACGGCAGCGACGCCGACGACACGCGGTCGTTGGTGATGCCTTCGATCATCCGCCCGTCGCGATCGAACACCCAGCCGACGATCTCGGCGATGCCGCCGGCCTTCTGCAAAGCCTTCAACTCGGTTTCGGAAATGAAGCCGTCCTCATAGAGCGGCGCCTTTGGGCCGAGGTCGCCGATGCCGACGAACGTGACGTCGGCCTCGGCGGCGAGCGCCAGCGTTGGCTGGATCATCGGCTGGTTGAGCAGCATCTCGCGCTCCTGCGGCGAGGAGGCGATGACCGGCAGCGGCATCGGGAAGGAGCGCGCCTTGACCCTGTCGGCCATGGTGAAGATGACGTTGTAGAAGGCAGCCGAGCCGTCCGGCGAGATGTTGCCGGTCAAGGACACCACCTTGTGCTGCGGACACTCCATCGGCGGCAATTGTTCGATCGCCGCCTTCAGCGTGCGGCCTGTGCCGATCGCGAGCACGATCGGGCTCGGCGATCTCAATCGCCTTTCGATCTCGGCTGCCGCCGCCTCGGCAATGCCGATTGTCGTCGATGACGAGGTCGGGTCGCTCGGCACAACCTCGACGAGGTCGAGCGCGAAGCGCGACTTCAGCCGCGCCGCAAGGTCCAGGCAATTGGCGATCGGATGGTCGACGCGGACCTTGATCAAGCCCTCCGACACAGCCAGCGACACCAGCCGCTGCGCGGTCTGCCGCGAGATGCCGAGTGTAGCTGCGATCTGGTCCTGTGTGTTGCCGGCAACATAATAGAGCCAGCCGGCGCGCGCCGCGTCGTCCAGCCTGTTGCTGCCGCCATCCTGCCGGGTATTCACGTCCTGCCTCCCAAAACCGCTGGTCACACGAGCGGTCCGCCTCTAGTTTCGCAGGGAACCGTCTGCTGCGCAATTGTCAATCTCAAGAGCAAATGCTTGGATATCGCGCCTGGGAGATTTTGCCGCCAACCATGTCTGTCGGACAAAGCGGCTGGTCTTGGTCCCGGCCGATGGCACGTTCTGTCGCCCAGATGGTTTATCTCTCGGCGCTAACCCTTTAAGGGATGGCAAAAAGGAGCGTTGCATGACACCGAAGGCGGTTTTCTGGGACATGGACGGCACGCTGGTCGACAGCGAGCCATTGCACGCGGCCGCTCTCGTGGCGGCAATGCACAATGCCGGCCTCGAACCGCCAGCCGACCTGCACGAGCGCGTGCTGGGCGTTGCCGCCTGGCCGGTCTATGAGATGATGCGCGACGAATTTGGTCTCGACATGCCTTTCGACGACTGGATCATGCGCAAATACGAGCATTATCTGCCGTTGGTCGAGGGCCTGAAGCCGCGCCCCGGCGCCATCGAAGTCTTCAACGAATTGCGGGCGCTTGGCGTGCAGCAGGCCGTGGTTTCCAATTCGGACCGAATGATCGTGGACGCCAATCTGCGCATGGTTGGCCTCACCTATCCCGGCATGAAGTCGATCAGCCGCAACGATGTGCGCGAAGGCAAGCCGCACGCCGAGCCCTTCCTGCGCGCCGCTTACCTTGCCGGCGTCGATCCCGCGCACGCGTTTGCGGTCGACGACAGCTGGCCGGGTACCATGGCCGGGCTCGCGGCAGGCATGAAGACGATCTTCTGGCCGGAAGCGCCGATGGAAGGGCCGCCTGGCGCTATCGTCATCAACAGCGCGGTGGAATTGCGCAGGGAACTCGGGCTCTGAGCGAGAATTAACATGGTTCGCGCTGCCCCTCATCCGCCTGCCGGCACCTTCTCCCCGTGAAGAACGGGGAGAAGGGACAAGCTCCAGCGCTAGCGCCCCCTCTCCCGTTCTTCACGGGGAGAGGGTAGGGGTGAGGGGCAGCGCCAAGCTCTCAAATCAAGTGGAGCTCGCGAGAGCCGCAGCGTCAGCTAAAGCGCGGGATCTTCAGTTCCGGTAGACCGGTTCCTGCTCGTCGAGGATCGCCTTCAGCTCGGCGAGGTGGCGCTCGGCCTGGCCAGGATAGTCGTCCATCTCGGCCGCGGCCTTCTCGGCGATGGCGTCGGACAGCGTGCGCAGCGGCCGACCGGTCCACAGCGCCTTGATGTAGGTCTCGGCGGCACGCTCGAAATAGAACATGCGGTTGAAGGCATCGGCAACCGTATCGCCGACGACAAGCACGCCGTGATTGCCCATCACCATTACCTTGACCTTGGGATCGGTGAGAAGCTGCGAACAGCGCTCGCCCTCTTCCTCGAAGGCCAGCCCGCCATAGTGGGCGTCGACGACATGGCGGTTGAAGAACATCGCCGAATTCTGGTCGATCGGCGGCAATGTCGAGTCGGCTAGCGAGGCCAGCACCGTGGCATGGATGGAATGGACATGCATGACGCACCGCGCATGCGGCACATTGCGATGGATGGCGCCGTGCAGGCCCCAGGCCGTCGGGTCCGGCGCGTTGGGGCCGGACAGCGTGTCGGGGTCGTTGGCATCGATCTCGATCAGGTCGCTCGCCTTGATGCGTGAGAAATGCACCTGGTTGGGATTCATCAGGAACTTTGTGCCGCCTTCATTGACCGCCAGCGAGAAATGGTTGGCCACCGCTTCGTGCATGTTGAGCCGCGCCGTCCAGCGAAAGGCACAGGCGAGATCGACGCGCTCCTCGTAAAAGGCCAGGTTGGTCAGCGTTTCCCTTGGCAGGCGGGCAATGCTCATGAAAAATCCTCCAGTTTTCGCAAGAATGCCGCGCTCCGCTGGTGCCCGCAACCGCTTTCGTTTGGTGCAGACTACGCTGCAGTGCTCGCGGTAGCGCTCGCCCTCAGCCCGCCATGCTCGACGATGAATTCGATGACTTCCTGCAGGCCCTTGCCGCGCGACAGGTCGGTGAAGCCGAACGGCCGCTTGCCGCGCATGCGGGCGGCGTCGCTTTCCATGACATCAAGGTTGACGTTCACATAGGGCGCCAGGTCGCTCTTGTTGATGATCAGGAAATCGGAGCGGGTTATCGCCGGCCCGCCCTTGCGCGGGATTTCTTCACCCTGGCAGACTGAGATGACATAGAGCGTGAGATCGGCAAGGTCAGGCGAGAAGGTGGCGGCAAGGTTATCGCCGCCGGATTCGATGAAGATGATGTCGAGGTTCGGGAATTTGCGGTTCAGCTCGGCGATCGCCTGCAAATTGATCGAAGCGTCCTCGCGAATGGCGGTATGCGGACACCCGCCGGTCTCGACGCCGACGATGCGGTCCTCCGGCAGCGCCTGCAGCCGGGCC
The DNA here is from genome assembly GCF_006442155.1 of Mesorhizobium sp. B2-4-14. Taxonomy (NCBI): domain Bacteria; kingdom Pseudomonadati; phylum Pseudomonadota; class Alphaproteobacteria; order Hyphomicrobiales; family Phyllobacteriaceae; genus Mesorhizobium; species Mesorhizobium sp. B2-4-14. The sequence goes on from NZ_VFVA01000011.1 coordinate 121,320, forward strand.
AGCATCATGGCGTCTTCCCTGGTGTAGATATCGTTGGTGACGACGGCGATGGAAAATTCGTCGCGCAGCGCCTTGCACAGTTTTTCGGTGAGCGTCGTCTTGCCGGAGCCGACCGGGCCGCCAATGCCGATGCGAAGAGGACCGTTGAGCTGGGTCATATCGGGAACTCCATGATGGCAAGGGCTGCGAAGCCGAGCCCGATCAACACGCACAGCGGCGAATAGTAGCGGACGTCGAGCCGCGCGAAAGGTTGCTCGGGCGCCAGCCGCCGCCACCACGGCGTGAAGCCGGCAATACCGCGCCCCAGGAACACCAGCCCGATGAGCAGCGACGTGGCGGCTAGGCCCTCGCGGGGAAAGGGCGAGGCAAAGAAGCCGATGAGCGCCAGCGGCCAGAGCGTTGCCAGGCAAAGGCACGCCGCGACGGCGAAACTGGCGAAAGGCGTCGGCATTTCATCGACGCCGCGAAACCCGACCACCGCCCGGGCGCAGGTCGCAGCATCCCTGCCCGGCCAGATGCCGCCGATGCCCCAATAGACGTGCAGCGCTGTGATCAGCAGCAGGACGAATGAGAGGATGAAGGCAAGCAGGATCATGAGCGGAACAGTCGCGAATACTGGGTTTCGTGCTTCATCGCCATGATTTCGGAGACGAAGGCGCAGCCGCCGAGATCATCCAAAGTCGAGCGGGAAGCACGGGCGGCGGTTGCCAGGGCCAGCGGCTCGAAGCCGGCCAGCAGCAAGGTGGCCTCGCTCTGGCCGATGGTGCCGAGGCGGATGGCCGCCTGGACGAGGTTGGAGAAGAAGGCTTGCAGGAAAGCGGACAGCGCGTCCTGCAGCCCTATGCCATGGCCGCCGGCAGCGGCACCGACGGCAATGCAATAGGCGCAATCGGCCGGCAAGCGCTCCAGAACCGGATTGGGCCAGGCGGCTGCGGCCTTCAGGAAGGCGGCGCCTTGCTGCGTGGTCTCCGCGTGACGTTCCCGCGAGCCGGCGAGCGCCTCGGCCAGTGCCGCGACGTCGTCGAGATCGCCGGCTGTGCGGGCGCGGCGCCAGCTCTCGGCGAACAGCACGGCATCGTTCCAGCCGGAGCCCATCTCGACCAGCGTCTCCAGCCATTGGGCGAGGCTCCCGGCATCGGCAATTAGCCCATCATGCATCGCCCGCTCCAGGCCGTGGCTATAGGCAAAGCCGCCGACCGGAAAGGCTGGCGACAGCCACGCCATCAGCCGCAGCAGCGCCATGTTCGAAGGTTGGTCAGTCATGATCGTGATGGTCGTGCGAATGGCTGTGTGAATGCGCCTCGCTGTGACTGTGGCCATGACTGTGCGCTTCGGCGTGGGCATGAGCGTGGCCGTGATCATGTCCATGCGCGCCGCCATGGCCGGAATAGGCGCCGCGCACCGGCTTGAACGGCTCGGAGACGTCGGTCACCGTGGCGCCCAGCCCCTGCAGCATCGCCTTGATGACGTGGTCGCGCAGGATGAGGATGCGGTGCGCCTCGATCGCCGCCGCCAGATGGCGGTTGCCGATGTGCCAGGCAAGCTCGGCCAGATGCACGGCGTCGCGGGCGCGGATGTCATGGACTTCTTCCGGCGCGGCGGCGATCTCGATGTGGCGGCCATCCTCCAGCACCAGCCGGTCGCCGTCGTTCAGGGCAACGGGCTCGGGCAGGTCGACCAGCACCTTGCTGCCGTCGGCGAGTTCGATGGCGCGGCGGCGCAGATGCCGCTCATCATGAGCAAGAACCGCGCGGCCCGCCGGCGCCGTGGTCCCGGCCTCGTTTCCTGTCAGCACCGAAACCGCGCGCGGGAATTTGGTGAAATCGATCTTGATATCGAGCTTCATGTCATGGCTCCGCCATTGGCTTGTGCCCGCGCACGGGCAGGGCGCGAAAGCACCCGGTCGAAATAGGCGCTGACGCGGCCGGAGTCGATCGGGAAGCGGCCGGCGCGCGCCCAGCCGCCCATGTCACCGAGCAACACATCAACGGCCGAAAAGCGGTCGCCGAGCGCGAACGGTCTGTCGCCCAGCCGCCGGTCCAAGGCCTTGACCTCCGAGGCAAAGTCGTACGTTGCGGCGGGGCCGACATCGACGCGCACTTCCTTGGGCAGCAGGAAGCGGTGGCGCAGCTTGTTCCACAGCGGCGCCTCGAACTCGCTCTGGGCAAAATGCATCCAGGAATCCATCTCGGCGCGGCCGGCAACGCCCGGACTGGCGCCCATTCCCTTCTCCGCGTGCTTGTCGGCGAGATAAACGCAGATCGCCGCCGAATCCGTCACCGTCAGCTCGCCGTCGATCAGGATCGGCACCTTGCCCGACGGGTTGAGCGCATAGGCTTCCGGCGAGCGCAGTTTGACCTCGGCGAATTCATAGGGCTGCCCGAGCTCCTCGAGCATCCAGAGAACGCGGCTGACCCGCGATCCGCGCGATCCGATGGCCTTGTACATGAGAACCTGCCTTTTCCCCGGACTCTAGACCATCCGCTATAATCATACGATCGTGTCGAAGAGCCGCAGGATGAACGATATCTGGTAGATGAGCGCTGCCGCGACGAAAGCGATGTGGAAGCGGCGGTCGCGCACCAGGATCGCGGCGATGCAGAGCGCGACGAAGACCGGCGTGCGGAACAGGTATTTGTTGCCGAAGCGGGCGAAATGCTCCGGTCCTTTCAGCAGCGTGTCGATCACATCGAGCAGGTAGGTCGCGGCCAACAGGCCGAAGAACCAGGCGCGGCGGGAATAGAAGAAGTCCTCGTAGCTGGTGTAGTCCAGCATCGAGTCCGGAAACAGCAGCGCGCAGAGCAGGAACAGCGTGATGGCGTAGAAGATGATGAAAAGGTACTTGCCGAAGGTCCATGTTTCGATGGCGTAGAGGCCAAAACTCCCACCACCAGAAATGCACCAGCGTCAACAGCACCGAGGCGACCCAGGCCAGGTGCACGGGATAGAGCCGGTATTGGCCGGGATGCTGGACGATGCGCGCCACCCCTGACAGCAGGCGGGCGACGCCGAGCCCGATCACCATGCCCATGACGATGCGGATATGCGGGAAGATGTCGTGGGGTGAGGCTAGTTCAGTTGCCATGCGTGATCACGATGCGGCTTTTCGAGGCCGCATATTGCGGTGTCGAATCCTCTGCTGCAACGGATTTTGCGGCACCTGTCGCAATCGCCGTTTTTGCCTTAAAACAGAAAATACCGCTGCGCCATCGGAAGCACCGTTGCCGGTTCGCAGGTCAACAACTCCCCATCCGCGCGCACCTCGTAGGTTTCGGGATCGACCTCGACATGCGGCGTGGCGTCGTTGAGCACCATCGAATGTTTGCCGATGCCGCCGCGGGTGTTTTCGACGGCGACGAACTGCTTGTCGACGCCAAGACGGCCATGCAAACCGGATTCGAGCGCGGCCTTCGAGACGAAGGTCACGGATGAATTGGTCCTCGCCTTGCCGAAGGCGCCGAACATCGGCCGATAGTGCATCGGCTGCGGCGTCGGGATCGAGGCGTTGGGGTCGCCCATCGGGGCGGCGGCGATCATGCCGCCAAGCAACACCATGTCCGGCTTGACGCCGAAGAAGGCAGGGTTCCACAGCACCAGGTCGGCGCGTTTTCCGACCGCGATCGAGCCGATCTCCTTCGACAGCCCGTGCGCGATGGCCGGGTTGATCGTGTATTTGGCGATGTAGCGGCGGACGCGGAAATTGTCGTTGTCGCCGGTTTCCTGTGGCAGCGCGCCACGCTGGCGCTTCATCTTGTCGGCGGTCTGCCAGGTGCGGATCGCCACCTCGCCGACCCGGCCCATCGCCTGGCTATCCGACGAGATGATCGAGAAGGCGCCGATATCGTGCAAGATGTCCTCCGCCGCGATCGTCTCCTTGCGGATACGGCTTTCAGCAAAGGCGATGTCCTCGGGAATCGACGGCGACAGGTGATGGCAGACCATCAGCATGTCGAGATGCTCGGCCAGCGTGTTGACCGTATAGGGCCGCGTCGGATTGGTCGAGGACGGGATGACGTTGGGCAGGCCACAGACCTTGATGATGTCGGGCGCATGGCCGCCGCCAGCGCCCTCGGTATGGAAGGCGTGGATGGTGCGGCCCTTGATCGCCGCCACGGTGTTTTCGACAAAGCCGGATTCATTCAATGTGTCGGTGTGGATCATCACCTGTACGTCATAGGTGTCGGCGACCGACAGGCAGCAGTCGATCGCCGCCGGCGTCGTGCCCCAGTCTTCATGCAGCTTCAGCGAACAGGCGCCGCCCAGCACCATTTCCTCGAGCGCCGCCGGCTGCGAGGCGTTGCCCTTGCCCGACAGGCCGATATTCATCGGGAAGGCGTCGAAGGATTGGATCATGCGGGCCATATGCCATGGTCCCGGCGTGCAAGTGGTGGCCAGCGTGCCATGCGCCGGACCGGTGCCGCCGCCAAGCATGGTGGTGATGCCGCTCATCAGCGCTTCCTCGATCTGCTGCGGACAGATGAAGTGGATATGCGCGTCGAAACCACCCGCGGTCAGAATCTTGCCTTCGCCGGCGATGATCTCGGTGCCGGGGCCGATGATGATGGTGACACCGTCTTGCGTGTCTGGATTGCCGGCCTTGCCTATGGCCGCGATTTGTCCGCCCCTGAGGCCGATATCGGCCTTGAAGATGCCGGCGCCGGCATCGATCACCAGCGCATTGGTGATGACGGTGTCGACCGCGCCCTGCGCCCGCGGCACCTGGCTCTGGCCCATGCCGTCGCGGATCACCTTGCCGCCGCCGAATTTCACCTCCTCACCATGAACGGTGAGATCTCTCTCAACCTCGATGATGAGTTCGGTGTCGGCCAACCGGACCTTGTCGCCGACCGTCGGACCATACATCTGGGCGTAGGCGGCACGAGTTATTCTGGCCATCGGCGATTGCTCCCGAAATGCGCTGCGGTTGAAGCCGGGCTGCACATTGCCGCCATCCAATGGTCACGCAATGACCCGCTGGGCGACACCTTCTCATCCCATTTGGCGGTTGAGGTTGGCAGGTCACCCCAAAACGACCGTTTGCCAAATCGATGGAAGGAAAATCCATGCGCAAATCGATAGTTCTTGCAGCCGCCGCCAGCCTGATGCTGGCCGGTGCCGCCAGTGCCCAGCAACAGCCCACCCCGGCCACGCCCGCCCCTGCGGCGAAAACGCCGGCGCCCGGCGGCCAGCAGGCCGCGCCGGCGATCCAGAGCGTCAACATTGTCGACATCACCGAACTGCCAAAGGATACCCAGACGCAGGTCAATCAGGTGATCGCCCAGCGTGGCGATGCTGGGCTGCAGAAACTGCGCAGTTCGATCGACGCCACCCCCAAGGTCAAGTCCGCCCTTCAGGCCAAGGGAATGACCTCGGCACAGGTGGTCGCGGCCAGCATGGAGCCCAATGGCGCGCTGACCCTGATCACCAAGAAAGCCAGCTGACGAATCGGCGCGGCGGGCCGGTAACCGGTCCGCCGATCGCTTCAAGAAGGGAACCGTGGCAGGGCCGGAGTCGTTTCGTTTCCTGAGTGAAACAAACCCCGAAAGCCAACGATGACCGTCATCACCTTGCCCGATTCCCGATGGCTGCATGCCATCGCGGCGGCTGCGTTTCTGGCCGCGAGCCTTCCCCAGGCCGCGCTGAACGCGCAGGGCCTCGAAAGCCCGGAAACCGTCGACCGGATCGTCGGCTCGCAGGTCAATCAGGAAGAAGCCAAGACAACAGCTGAAATCGATAAAGTGAGTTCGGCGATCGACCGCACGCGTGAAAACATCAGCACGGTGCGCAAGACGTCCAAGCTCGACAAGGTCGACATCGTGTTCCTGACCGACGCCGCGCGCAGCGAGGGCGGTCCGCCGCCGGCTATCGAAAACAAGGTCCGGCAGCATCAGGAGGATGTCGCCGAACTGCGCAAGGAGATCGAGGCCAACGCCTTGCTTTACAATGCCATCGATTCGCGGCGCGTGCTTGCCGAGGACGTTCTCGCCGTGGAGTTCGATGATCCCGGGAAGATCGTCATCTACGCGGCCGCCAAGCCGTCGGACTAGAGCGATTCCAGGAGAAATGTGAAGCGGGTTTCCCGGGAAAAGCGCATGGCGCTTTCCCTTGGGAAGCTGTGCGCGCCGCGCACGAGACGCCACAAAACTCACAGCTTGCCCATCACCTTCTGCTGGAACCCATAGACCTCGCGCTTGCCGCCAAGCGGCACCAGCGTGACGTCGCGCTCCTGGCCTGGCTCGAAGCGCATGGCCGTGCCCGCGGCGATGTCGAGGCGCATGCCGCGCGACTGTTCGCGGTCGAATTTCAGTCCGTCATTGGTTTCGAAAAAATGATAGTGGCTGCCGACCTGGATCGGCCGGTCGCCGCTGTTGGCGACTTTCAGGGTGACGGTCGGCAGACCCTTGTTGAGTTCGATGTCGCCTTGCGCGGGGATGATTTCGCCGGGGATCATCTGATATCACACGACGCCGAAGGCGAGGCCGACGCCGATCGCCGCGCAGGCCGCGCCCGCAACGCGAGCCAGGCCACGCAACCTCTGGCCAAGGCTCAGGCCGGCGGCGATGCCGACGGCATGGAGCAGCGCGGTGGCGATGGCAAAGCCGGCCATGTATTCAAGCCCGCCGGCATTTTCCGGCACTTCGGTGCCATGGGCGTGCCCGTGGAACAGTGCGAACAGGCCGATGATGGCGACCCCTGCCGAGACGGGCAGATCGACCGCCAGCGCCACCAGCAGCCCGAGCGCCACCACGGAGGCCAGTATGCCCGGCTCCACGAACGGCATCGGCACATGGGCCATGCCAAGCGCCGCGCCGCCCAGCAAGACGCCGATAAAGGCGAGCGGCCAGGCCCAGATCGCTCGGCCGCCCTTGAGTGCCGCCCACAGTCCGACCGCGATCATGGCGGTCATGTGGTCGAGGCCGGAAAGCGGATGCATGAAGCCGGCCATCAGGGAGGAGGTGGTGCCGACGCCGACATGGGCATAGGCCGGCATGGCGGCGGCCATCAACAGGATCGCAGAGAGGCAGAGGCGTTTGGCAGGGATCATTCTACTTGCCTTTCATGGTTGCGGTGCCGCGGTGGTCACGCGGCCTTGCGCGGGCCGCAGCCTTCGGCCTTGAGGATGCGCTTCGTCGAAGCCGGATATTTCTTCAGCATCGCGGCAGGTCGGATCGGTCGGGCCGAAAAATTGCCGCCGCAGTTCGGGCAGACCCCATCCAGCACATGTTCCACACAATCGGCACAGAAGGTGCATTCGAAGGTGCAGATCAACGCATCCGCCGCCCCGGGCGGCAGGTCCTTGTCGCAGCATTCGCAGTTCGGGCGCAGTTCAAGCATTTTTCTCTCCTCACCGGATGGGTTGGTGCACGGTCACCAGCTTGGTGCCGTCGGGGAAGGTCGCCTCCACCTGCACGTCATGGATCATCTCGGCGATTCCTTCCATCACCTGTGCGCGGTTGACGACATGGGCGCCGGCCTCCATCAGTTCGGCGACCGGGCGGCCGTCGCGGGCGCCCTCGACGACGAAATCGGTAATCAGCGCGATCGCTTCCGGATGGTTGAGCTTGACGCCGCGCTCCAGCCGCTTGCGTGCCACGATCGCCGCCATGGCGATCAACAGCTTATCCTTCTCTCGCGGCGTCAGGTTCATGCGGTTTCCTGAATCACATTGACCATAATTTGGGCAGCCCCGCCCTTCCGCTGAGCAATCCGACGAGCGGAACCAGCCGGTGGCGCAGCTGGTAGCCGTCCTCGGCGTAGAGCCTCGCAAGAAGCTTGCCAGATCTCTTCACGCTCCAGGCGCTCGCACCGCCCCGGTCGCCGATGATTTCCCGCACCGGATCGAGCAAATCCTCGGCCCGCGCCGACACCATCAACAGCGTGGCCATGGCGATTGCGCCTCCGGCGACTGCCGGACGGGCCATGCTTGCTGCGATGTCAGGCCCGATGCGGAAATCCTCGGCATGGATGAGAAAACCGTTCTGGCGAACTCGCCAGCGGTCCCGGAAAGTGCCCAGCGTGGCGCGTTCGCCCATCGCCAGCCGGCCGAAGACCGTCGCTTCCAGCACCAGCGCCTCGGCTCCGGCGGCAAGTTCGACATCGAGCGTGCGGGCGAAGGCCGCCCGGTTGAAGACGATGGTTTCCTGCGGCAGCCAGACGATGCGGCCGTTTTCGCCGACAGTCAGCTTGACCCGCACTTCGGCTTGGTCGGATGCGGCGCGATAGACCTTCTCGCAGGCCTGGGTCGTTATCGTGGCGCTGGCATCCGCGCCGACATCCACATCCCATTCGAGGCGATCGCCGCCGGTCAGTCCGCCGGCGGTGTTGATCAGGACCGCTTCCAGCGGCTCGACCGAAACGGCCGGCAGCCTGATCTTGGCGGAGCCGTCCTGATAGAGGCGCCGCAGCCGCGTGCGGCCGCCTGCGCTGGCGCAGCCCAGCTGTGCCAGGCCCGCGGCGCGCTGGGCGCGAGGGGCCGAAAACCTCGTATATTCGATGGTGTCCACGCCGTCAGGTTAAGCACTGCGGCGGTTTTGTCGATATATAGCTTGTTGCTTGATGGCGTTTCCGTTTCTATAGAGGGAGCCACCTTGGTGCGGTCACGCGATGCCTGGCGGGGGTGTAAGGCGACGGTCGCGGCCTGATATCGAGGACAACAAGGCGCTGTTCAGTTGGCGTCGGGAAACGACAAAGTGGGGAAGAAACCGTATGGCTGACCAGCTGGCAACGGAAATCATCGAGAAGATCAAGGCCCATGCCGAGCCGGGCGGTGAAGAAATCACCACCAGCACCGAATTGACGGCGCTCGGCATCCATTCTCTGGAGCTGACGGAGATCATCTTCGATCTCGAGGAGCAGTATGGCATCGAGATCGAGATGAACACCGTCGATGCCTGGAGCAATCTCAAGAATGTTGGCGACATGGTCGAGGCCGTTCGCGCGCTGATCGCGAAAAAAGCCTGACCGAATGCTGAAGCGCGTCGTCATTACCGGCATTGGTGGGCTGTGCGGACTAGGCGCCGATGCGCAGGCAATCTGGGCCGAGATGCGGGCCGGCCGTTCGGCGATAGGCCCGATCGACAATCCTTTCCTGCACGATTTGAAGGTCAAGACCGGCTGCGAGATCAAGGCGCTGCCCGATCACGGCATCGAGCGCAGGCAACTGGTGTCGATGGACCGCTTCAGCCTGCTGGCTGTGATCGCGGCGAAGGAAGCCATGCAGCAGTCCGGCCTCGTCCCGCATGCGGACAACACTTACCGGATGGGCACGGTCATCGGCATCGGCGTCTGCGGGTTCGAGACGATTGAGGAGAACTACCGGGCGATCCTGATCGAGGGCAAGAACCGCGCCGGCATTTTCACCGTGCCCAGGGTCATGCCTGGCGCTGCCGCCGGCCAGGTCAGCATGCATCTGGGCCTGCGCGGGCCCGTGTTCGGCGTCACCTCGGCCTGCTCTTCGGCCAACCATGCCATCGCCTCGGCGGTCGACCAGATCAGGCTCGGCCGCGCCGATGTCATGGTCGCCGGCGGCACCGAGGCGCCGCTGGTCTGGGGCGTGCTCAAGGGCTGGGAGGCGTTGCGCGTGCTGTCGCCCGACACGTGCCGGCCGTTCTCGGCCGATCGCCAGGGACTGGTGCTGGGCGAAGGCGCCGGCATGGCGGTTCTTGAAAGCTACGATCATGCCATGGCGCGTGGCGCCACCATCCTCGCCGAAATCGCCGGTGCCGGCCTCTCGGCCGACGCCTCCGACATCGTCGCTCCGACAGTCGAGGGGCCGGAAGCGGCAATGCGCTTCTGCCTCGCCGATGCCGGGCTCAATCCAGAGGACATCGATTACCTCAACGCCCACGGCACCGGAACCAAGGCCAACGACCAGATCGAAACCAACGCGATCAAGCGCGTCTTTGGCGAGCATGCGCGCTCACTGTCGGTTTCCTCGACCAAATCGATGCATGCGCATTGCCTGGGCGCATCGGGCGGACTGGAGATGATCGCCTGTGTCATGGCGATCCGCGAGGGCGTCGTTCCGCCGACCGCGAATTACCGCGAACCCGATCCCGATTGCGATCTCGACGTGACGCCCAATGTCGCGCGCGAGCGCAAGGTGCGCGCCGCGATCAGCAACGGCTTTGCCTTCGGCGGAACCAACGCGGTGCTGGCGTTCAAGGCCATCTGATCCCGGGCCACCATCTGTCTCGGGCGGTGGACTGTCCGTGCGCGGCCAAACTGTCGCCGCATATTGATCATGCCGGGTCGCGCGCATAATTCTTGGCCTATCCCGCCACACCGCGCCCCTTGGCGCAAATCCCCCGCAGGAGTTCCCGATGGCCGATTTGTCCGCCTTTCCGATCACCACCCGTTGGCCGGCCAAACATCCGGACCAGATCCAGCTCTATTCGGCAACGACGCCGAACGGAGTGAAGATATCGATCGCCCTGGAAGAGCTCGGCCTGCCCTATGAGCCGCACCTGATCAACATCAGCAAGGACGAAAGCTGGACGCCGGAGTTCCTGTCGCTCAATCCCAATGGCAAGATCCCGGCGATCATCGATCCCAACGGCCCGGACGGCAAACCGATCGGCCTGTTCGAATCCGGCGCCATCCTGCTCTACCTCGCCGACAAGACCGGCCTGCTCGTCCCGGCGGACGCAGCCCGGCGCTACGAGACGATCCAATGGGTGTTCTTCCAGATGTCCTCAATCGGGCCGATCTTCGGCCAGGTCGGTTTCTTCCACAAATTCGCCGGCCGCGAGATCGCCGACAAGCGCCCGCTGGAGCGCTATCGCGATGAATCGCGGCGCCTGATCGGCGTGCTGGACGGCAGGTTGAAGGGTCGAAAATGGATCATGGGCAACGACTACACCATCGCTGACATCTCGCTGCTCGGCTGGGTGCGCAACCTGATCGGCTTCTATGAAGCGCGCGACCTTGTCGGTTTTGATGACTTCGCCAATGTGGTGGCATGGCTGGAGCGCGGCTTGGCCCGACCGGCGGTGCGGAAGGGCCTGACCATTCCGGCAAAGAACTGACGCGGCCTGTCCAATAGACTGGCTGCCTGGCCGCGGATGACCGGGCCGCTCAGCTACTTGGTCTTTGCTTTCGGGCCGCCCTTGCCGATCACGGAGGCCGCGAGCGAGGCAGCGCCGCGCGCAGTTGCCACCACCGCGCCGGCCGCGATGTTCGCCGCTGTGCGAACGGCACCGGTCTTGGCTGGCGCCGGTTTACGCGGGCTGGCTGTCTTCGCGGCGGCCGGCACGACCTTTCTCGGCGCGGCCTTGCCGAAAGCGGCCTTCGCGTCTTTCGAGCGCTCGGCAAGCGCTGGACCGGCACCGGCCTTCGCCTGACTGGCCTTCGCGGACCTGGTCTTGGCGGCTGCGGGTTTTCTTGCCTTGGTTGCCATTGGAAAATCCCTTACGCCAAACAATCGGGTTCTCGGCCATAACGGCGCGAAAGTCTTAAGGTTCCCGTCAAAAAATATCGAAAATTAAGCGGGTTAACCAATGATCAGATCGGCGACCCGGCGCCGTGCCAGCACCCGTTCGATGTTGGGCATGTCGTTGGAGGCGATCCATGCGCGCGCATCCTCGTCGGAACGCCCATGGCCGTGCCAGCGTTCCATCAGGCGGCGTTCGAGTTCGTTGCGCGGCACCTCGACGAAGATCGAGTAATCGAACAGCGGCGCCAGCCGCGACCACGGCTCCTCATCGAGCAGCAGATAATTGCCTTCGACCAAGATGAATTTGGTCTCGGTGCCGATGATCGCCGCCGCCGCACGCGATAGTTCCATGCTGCGGTCGAAGACCGGGATGGCGATGTCGGGTTCGCCGGCACGAATGCGTTTCAGCAAGGTTTCGAAGCCGGCGAAATCGAAGGTTTCCGGCGCGCCCTTGCGCGCGCGCAGGCCGCGCTGGTCGAGCACGACGTCGTCGTAGTGGAAGCCATCCATCGGCACGACTTCCACGGCCCCTTCCGGCAGCAGGTCATGCAGGCCGGCCGACAGCGTCGACTTGCCTGCGCCGGGCGGCCCGGCAATGGCGACGATGAAGCGCTTTGCCTTGCCGGCGCGCTTGAAGATGGTGGCGGCCAGGTGGGCGATTTCGGACATGGGAGCCTCACTTGCCTGGATGATCGGCATGGTGTTTCCGCCGCATTTTGGCGGCACTCGCTGGAAATTTCAAACCCCGTGTTGCGCAACCCGGCTCAAACAGGGACGGGCTGGCCAATGCGCAGGAAATCGTCGTCGAAGGGGACGTTCCATTGGGTGTCGCCGGCCGAGAGCCGCATCTGGCCGTTGGCCGTGGCGATCGCCCGCGGCGGCGTGCCGCCTGACAGGGGCAGAGCGCCGATGACATGGCGAAAGGAAAAACTGTGCCCTTCACCGAGCGTAAACGCTGTCGCCACCCCTTCGCGCTTCAGCCAGTTGTCGCCGATCGAGGCGGCATGGCCGACAGCCGTGCGCCCATCCTCGATGCCGAGCACGCCCAGGTGACGGCCGCTCCAGGGTGCGTAGTCACGCCCGCCATTGCTGAGCCACAGCATGGTGACCGGCAGTTCGGCCGGGTTCTTCAGCACCAGCACAAGGTCCTCCTCGGCACGGCGCGCCAGCGCCGTCCAGCCCGGCCCGCCATGGTCAGCCTCGACAAGCGTGACGAAATCCTCGCGCCGGTCCTCCATGCAGTACTGCGTCAGGTCGAGCGTGCCGCCGCCGGCGGCGGGAAAATGGCTAAGGTCCGCCGACCGCGCCGGATAGGCCAGCATGAAGCGGCCGCGCGCGGGGTCCGGCTCCAGCGGATCGGCCGGCGTCGCGGCAAGGCGCTTCGGCGAAAAGGCCAGCCTGCCGCCGCCCGTCATCACCGTCATTGGATGATGGGCGACGGAAATCGCGCCGGAACCGCCAGAAAACACGTGTTCCTGATAGAGGAAAGGATGGTCGTCGACGAGCGTGAATATCTTGTCGACGCTGGCGCCCATGACCCTGTGCCGCAGCCGGAATACGGCCCGCCAGCCGCCCTCCGTCGCGCCGCTGTCGACCACGTCCCAGGCGCTATTGGCCGGCCAGCCATGCAGCGGCGCCGCCTCGACATCGCTGCGTGAAAACGGCGCGCACAGGAAGTCGCCGGACAGCCGGACCGTACCTTGCGGCAGGTCCTTGGGCAGCGCCTCGCCCGCATCAATCCATGGCGCGCGGTGCAGCGGTTTTATCAGGCGGCCGCCGCTCTCGACGGTCATGTCGGCGATATGGCCGACGGTGAGATCGAGCGAAACCGAAATGCCCTTGGCCGTGATCGTGCAGGTATCCATAGCGTGCTCACCCGATTCTGAAGGCGCAAGCAGAACCCTTTCGGCGCCCTTCGCGCAAGCGCCACAACCGGCATTTTGCATCAGCGGTGCTTGTGAAGGCGGACAATCCTGGGGCTAACCACCATTAACCAAATGGACGCATCAATCGCGTTACGTTAGCTTCGCCTCATCTCAGCAACCCATCGCCAGAACAGACCTGCCTTGTCCAATTTGCGTTCCTTCCCGCTTGTCCAGAGACTTTTCGTCGCTCTTGGCCTGTTGCTGCTTGTTGCCGGCTGCTCGACCACGACCCCGCCGGACTCGGTGCTGGCCGTGCCCGCGCCACCGCAGAAATACGCAGCGATCGTCGTCGACGCCAGGACCGGCAAGCAGCTGTTCGAAGTCAACTCGACGGCGCAGCGCTATCCGGCGTCGCTGACCAAGATGATGACGCTCTATCTCCTGTTCGAGGCGATGGACTCCGGCCGCGTCACCAAGGAAACCCAAATCCCGGTGTCGGATCACGCCGCCTCGCAGCCGCCCACCAAGATGCGCTTCCGGCGCGGGGAGTCCATCGACGTCGATTCCGCCATTCGCGCCATCGTCGTCAAATCGGCCAATGATGTAGCGGTGGCGGTCGGCGAATATCTCGGCGGCTCGGAGGACCAGTTCGCCGCCATGATGACATCCAAGGCGCGCGCGCTCGGCATGACCGGCACCACCTTCCGCAACGCATCCGGCCTGCCCGACAATGGCCAGGTGACGACGGCGCGCGACATGGCGGTGCTCGGCATGGCCCTGCGTCAGCGCTTTCCCCAGCATTTCCACTATTTCTCCGAAAGCGATTTCATGTTCCGCGGCAGGCTGGTGCGCGGCCACAACGACATGCTCGGCCGCGTGCGCGGCGTCGACGGCATCAAGACCGGCTACATCAGGGCTTCCGGCTTCAACATCGTGACCTCCTACAATGCCGATGGCCGCCAGCTGATCGTGGTGGTGATGGGCGCCGACAGCGCCCGCCAGCGCAACGACCATGTCGAGGCGCTGATCCAGCGCAGCCTGTCGCCCGCGATGGCCGACAGCAAGGCAAGGCTGATGTTCGCCGAACAGCAGTAGCAAGAGAGGGGCATCGGCGCCGCCCTTGATTTCGTCATCCCAGGGCGAAGCAGCCGCGCAGCGGCGTCGCGGAGACCCTGGGATCCATGCCGCGACCTTGCCACGGAGTGCAGCAGAGCGGAGTTCCGCACCGCAGCGGCATTTTGGAAGTCGCGGCATGGATCCTCGGGCCTGCGCCGCGTCGCTGCGCTCCTTGCTCCGCCCGCGGATGACGAAGTTCGAGAGGCTTCGGCTAATCTCGAATGTCTAGATGATACGCCGCCTTCAGCCCGCCAAGAGCCGCCAAAGACCCGCAGCCGGCTATCGTCTTGCAGCTGTCACGCAATCGTGCGGAAGACATGGCATAGGCTGCGGAAACCGACAGTGGATATGTCCCGCCACCTCGGCGTATCCTCCCGTGCAGCGCGACAGCAGGAGCCCATCATGAGCACCACTCCCAAGGCATCCGAGCAGCAAGCCGCCGACAATCAGAACGACAGCGGCGGCGAATATCTCGAGGCGCCGACCACTCAGGAGGATTTGCACGGGGTTTCGGACGAGCATTTCGACACGCCCGAAGTGCCGGACTCCGAACCGGCCGGCCCCGGCGCGTCGCGGATAAAGCCGAAGAAGAAGCCGTCGGCGATCTCGGGCCGCAAATTCCGCAAGCGCGACTTGGTGCGCATCGACGATCTCAGGCCGAGCCTCGCCGACCGCATCCGCTCCGACCATCCTGACCTGCCCAGGGGCGCCCGCATCAGCCGCGAGGAACTCGGCCGCTACCGCATGCGCTACATGGAGGAGTTGCTGCAGCAGGAGCACGGCGAATTCTCCGAGCTCGACCGCCAAGTGGTGGAATCGATCGCCCGGCAGGACACGATCTCCGAAAACTCGGAAGAGGAGTTCGAGGAGCACCGCTCTTTCGCTGACCGCATCTCCGACAACATGGCCGCCTTCGGCGGCAGCTGGTGGTTCCTGATCTCGTTTGCAAGCGTGCTTCTGGTGTGGATCGGCATCAACCTGTTCGAGGGCATGGCCGGCGCCTTCGACCCCTACCCCTTCATCCTGCTCAACCTGCTGCTCTCCTGCATCGCCGCCATCCAGGCGCCTGTCATCATGATGAGCCAGAAGCGCCAGGAAGTGAAAGACCGCCTGCGCTCCTTCAACGACTACCGCGTCAACCTCAAGGCCGAGCTCGAAGTGCGCCACCTGCATGAAAAACTCGACTACCTCATCTCGCGCCAATGGACGCGGCTGGCCGAAATGCAGCAGATGCAGCTCGACGCCATGCACGAGCTGGCGGGAGCGAAAAAGGCGAAACGGGCGACGCGTGGCGTGAGACGCAGGGCAGTGAAGAGTGAAGTGGGGGAGTGACGGGTTGCTAGTCCCCGTGGAATAGGGGGTCCGAAGGACGGGCGAGACCCGTGGCTCGCCCCGGCAAGGTGGCTCGGCGGAGCCGAGACGGAGAGGGGGAGCGCCATATGCAAATAGCCCGCATCAGTGACAGGGGCACCTCGCATCGCATCACGGGCCGCCGCACAATCGCCAATTGCCCGTTGAAGCCCGCGCCCGCTTCCGCTAAGAAGCCGTGACTTGCCGGTTCACCGGCTGGTTCGTTTTCCGCATCGCCGGAAAGCACCCGTAGCTCAGCTGGATAGAGCGCTGCCCTCCGAAGGCAGAGGTCACAGGTTCGAATCCTGTCGGGTGCGCCAATAACATCAACTGGTTACGACGTTTTTGAGCAGGGATCATCGGTTCAAGTGAACCTAAATCCCTAGAAATCAAGAGCTGAAGCTGCTTTCCGCAGGTGGTTTGGTGAGAACCTAGCGTACACTTTGTAGGTGATGCTGGGGTCCGAATGTCCCAGGTACTGAGCAATCTCGTTGAAGTCTACGCCTGCCTCCGCCATCCAAACTGCCGCACTGTGCCGCAGATCGTGCGGCACCGTACCTATGAGCCCAGCTCGCCGGACAGCCCCTGCAAAGCCCTTCTTGATATCCAGAACCCGGCTTCCGGCGTATTCAATCACATAAGGGGTCTGCGCCGCCTCTCTGGCGACAAGTAATTCCGCACGCGTCTGAGCGGTCATTGGGGTGACAGCCCGACCCTTGCGGTTTTGCTCTCCATTGACGGCTAGTCTAATCATATTTCGGTCGAAGTCGACCCTATCCCAAGTCAGCTCTAAGATGGCACTTTTCCGGCCGGCGGTTGTCAAGGCGAGGATGCAGTAGAGCCGAATGTGGGCTTGGCTGCAGCCACCCAGGAGTTTCTGATACTCGGCCTTGGTCAAATGGCAATCTCGAGGAGGAGGCGCACTTGGCGCTTCGAAGAGAGCGCCACCGACCTTGCACCAATTCAGGGCCTGACGGACCACGTTTATTTCTTTCAAGATGGTGGCGTCTTTCCTGCCGGCGAGGCGCCTCACATTTGCGTACGTTTCGCAGACCTCTCTGGTGATTTGATCTGGGCGAAGATGGGCGAAGGTTGCCTTCGCTTGCTTCCAAGCGAAAACCAGTCGGTCATGTGCCGCTACGCGTCCTTTCTTCTCCTCAAGGTAGGCCTTTACAACGTCCCCTACGAGAGATCCAACGGGAGTGGACATATCACGCCTAAAGTCGATCAACCGACGTTGGGCCTCTGCACTATCTTTGGTGCGGAGCGAGCGCCTCTGGGTCCCGCATTCCGCGTCCGACCAGACTGCGTACCAGGAACCTCGGAAAAGTTTTGCACGGATTTCTGACATTCAATTTTCCTTACTGTTTCGCTTGATATTCTGATGAGACGACCCACTCGAAATGAGAGCAATTTGTCCTTGGCAATGAGGTCTCGAATGTGCTGTGCCGAGCACGCCCAGCGGGTACCAAGCGTCTCGGGCGTAAATGACCGTGGACCATCCGGAATATTTTCGTTTAACGGCGTCATGGCCGGCCTCCCATCGTTGAAGGAAAAGTCGGCGTTAGTTGCATTTCTGATCGAATGATGCCGACGATGTTGAACATCGCGGTGGCTTCTTACGGAGAAGAAAACCTGCCTAACGCTGATCTCCGGCATATGGAGATCAAGTGATTTCTGACAACACTGCTAGTTGCTTAGTCTATTGGAATTTGGTCTGAGACTCTCGTGACATCCCCAAACGCGACGATGGATAATCAAAAAGTGGTGGCTTAAGCAGAACGCTCCCCCGGCAAAAAAACGACCAATAGCTGGCTAATCGAGCCTGAGACGATCTGATCCAATAACCATCAGGCACTGAGCGAAGAACACTGCCGAGAACCGGCCACGGGCCAGCTTGTTTCTGATATTCGCCTCGTTTTCCTGCACACCGATCCCGCAAAGTTTGTCGGCCAATTGGCGATATGTAATGCCGCGCAGCTTCAGCTCGGCCTTGAGCAGATTGCTTATGCGACGATCCCAATCCACCTCAGTCATCGGTCCTCGAAAATAAACTTGGCCGCGCCTATTGCGGGCCAACACGTTCGCACCATCTAAGCGGTATTCACACTGAAAACGATGCATAGATCATCGTTTAGCTTCGTCTGACTTCTATCTCAATCCAGACACGCCGACAACCGTCGAGTGTCCATTCCAGGAAGAATTAAATGACCATCGATAAAAACGCAGCAACTCTGTTGAACTCCCTCCTTCGAGAACTCTCGTCCGAACTGGACCTTCACTATGCCGATGGAGATTTCGCAGCGATATCTCCCGCCCTGGACGTTATGCGAGAAGCGGCGGACGCCATCCGAAACGCTGGGTTTTCGATCCCGGACGGATACGAGCACATCGTTCGACGGTCGAACCAGGCGCTGTCTAGAAAGTAAGGACACCTCATGTCATCGAAATACGACCCCTCGATCTCAAGCGCCGCATACCTTGAAATTGCTCGCAAAAGGTCTCGGATTTACAAGATACCCGATATCCCCATGGTGAAATCGATCCTAGAATATGACCGGATCGATTTCGGCGTGGACAGGAGCCACGTCGAAAGGCTTCTAGATCGCGCTTCATGGGACGACGCCTTAGTCCGTGAAAGCCGGAAGCCCCGCGTTTTCCTTGATGCCTTAGTCAATCAGCGTGGCAACGCCGAGATCCGTTGCCTAGGCGGATCCCAGGAGATCCTTTTCAAAAAGGACTTTGCATCGGAGTATTTTACACAGGCCACGTCAGCAGCGTACGGAGCCCATCGGAGCCTTGGCGAACTTGCGTGGTTCCGTGACTATAGCACCCTGTGCTCGGCGGTTGTCTGGAACAAGTGCCCCGTGGCAAAGGCGATCCTTTTCGGATTTAAGGCGAGGCTGGAAGAACTTCGCCGGCAGCTTGCCGCAGAAGTCGAGGTGGTTGGCGCGATGGACATTGAACTCAGCTACGCACGGAACAACGTGTCGACCGTCGGGTTCGGTTTCACCATCCCGTACGAGCGGCTCGTCGAATTGAATAAAGAATCTAGGGACAGTGCTTGAGTCGATGTGGTTGCATGCCGGACGCTAGGCTGGTTCCGCCGGGGATCTTTAGTCCATGGGGAGTACGCAGACTTGCAGGTCGAGAAATAAAAGAAATGCCAACCAAGGAGTCCACTGCTAGCCCCACGCGAAAGATGGATGTGTAGGGGTCGCAGTGCGGCACGTTCGAAATTGCAGCGGGGCTTCAAGGTGAAATTGGTGTCTCACTGTCTCAGATGTTTTTATTTGAATTTCAATCAGAAGAATTTGACAGTCAGACCGAAACTCCGGGCTGTCATCAAGGGCTTCTACAAACTTCAAACATGCTGAGACAGTGAGACACCGAGTCAGTCGCTATGCAGACGTCGGGAGATACAATTCTCGACGCTTCTGCATCTCCTCAGAGATTTGCTTCGCCGTCGCGGAAAGCCAGACCTCCTTATTCGTCCAGGCCCAAAGCCGCGGACGCGCCCCGGTGCCAGGGAGACGAACTTGTGGAAGCTGAATGAAGCCCAGTGTCTTCATGGCCTCAGCCACCGCGGTTGCCGATACGTTGGCTCGAATGTTGGCGCGTGCACGGACTGCCGAGTGCACTTCTTCTCGGGTAACAAGATCTCGGTAGAACGGCGCTTCGCCTTCCGCGATCATCATCTCAAGCTCCCGTACGCAGGCAGGACGTGAGGACTGCACGAGTTGCCGTTTGGCCTCTGTCATTGGTGGCGTCGCCGAAGCGTCGAAACCCGAAATGTCCCGCGTCAGTAGGAAGTGATAGAATGCCGGTGCCTGAGCAAGCCCGTCCCTCCAGAGCCGTGCGTAGTAGCTCGGTTCCTTTGGAACGGCATGAGACTTTATCAGATAGAAGCGGCGGTCGTCGGGCTCAATATTTATCGGAGTGTCACTGTTTGCAAATGCGAGGATCGTCCTCGGGGTCTTTGCGACGTACCGTGGCTCATGCTTCTCATTAACCGTTATCGTTTCGTCGGTTATGATTGGCTTGAGAATTTCGTAGGCGTCCGTCCTATTATCGGTTTTGAACTCCTCAGCCAGCAAAAGGTGTATATTGCTCAACGGCTTGCTCCATTGAGAAATAAAATCGCCACCAACCGCCGTGTACGAGTTTTTCGGGCCAACTATGGCTTTCATCAAATTCCCGAGGAAACTCTTTCCGGTGCCCTGTCCGCCAATAACCGCAAGGACATGTTTGATCTTTATGGCGGGTCTTTGAACGCAGTGCGACAAGGCGTTGATGTAGTGATTGCGTTCACTTTCATCTTCTATGATGTACGACAGGTGATCCTCAATTATCTCGAACGAACCCTCCAACGGTTTTAATGGGGAAGGACGCCAGATGTTGAAGAAGTCATCACCGTCATCGTCCGTCACGATCCTCTCAAACACTCCAGGCAGGTAGTCGATGCCGTCGACCTTCCTGGTGGCAACGTCCAGATTTAGCATCATGTGCGGTGTCGTCTTGCCAGTGAAAGCTCTGTGCTTGTCCGAGAACTCGCGATCTCCAAGGCTGGTGCCGGTGGAAACCTTCACATATTGGGACCTATCTACGGCATAGACGTGTGACGCCATCAACTCTGCAATCTTTGGAGAGCGATTACCTAGTTGCAGTGGCGATTTGATAACCTTACTGCCCCAGAACGCGCATTCCGAGCAGCCTTCGAACTGGAAGTCTGCGTGAATGGAGGCGCAAGTACGGGGGCCGCCTGCTCGACCGAGTTTTGTCTCTGCTTCCCATGCGTTGTATCGGGGATCTTGGGAAGAAAGCTCGTGAAACTTTTCGGCTCCCCCGGAGCACCGTTCGACAATGCTGGCCATGGCGAACCACTCCGGTTCTGACAACCCATCAAAAGAGTCGATGCACTGGCCGACCCAGGCACAACCGAGTCTGACCGCCTCAAGGTCGGGTTTCGACGCCTCCAGCGGGTCGAGCAGCACATCGGATTTTGATGCGGATAGAGTCGATCTTTGGGTTCGCGTGACAGCCTTTTTCGGTCGAACCAATGACGCCAGGAACTCCCGTTCGTATCGACGACTATTGTCGAAGCTCAGAAGTGTGACAGGTTTTGGTGGGTTGGTCTTGTAGTTGAGCGTCCCTGGCGACCGTGTGATCCGAGGTAAGTCGCCCATGTTGTCAATATGGAAGCCACGCGCATGAAACGCTTCGGCAAAGCGAGCGTGCAGCCCCGCAAAGAGTACCTTCGCCTCTTCACGAGAAGCCTCGTCGTCGAAAACATAAGGCTCGGTGAATAGATACTGGGCATAGGCGCCGTTGCCCGAATTGACCAATGCTGTCGGCTCAGGCAGGCCTGCTGTGGCAACGATGCTTAGGGCGGCCTCCAAGTTGTCAGGAAGTTTTTCGTTCTTCGAATGCACCGACGGATCAAGAGACTTTAAATCGAGATCGAAGAAAACCCCGGGCGAAGCGACAAAATTCTCAGCTGTCCCTCTACCCTTTTTAGGCACATGGCCGCAGACGTTCCAGCTGTGGTAGACGTTGCCGTCCAACCCATTGTCGATCATATACGCTTGGGCAGTGTCGAGGTCATCGACCGAGAAAAACACAGTTCGTTGACTGGGCAGCTTCGTAATTCCGATGAAACCATCGGCGAAGCCGGTGTAGATGTCTTTAAGGTGGTTTGTCATTTTTTACCCTGTAACAGCGCCATGCTGTCTTCTTCGCTGAGATGCGGTTGATGACCACCAAGTTCTAGCGATTAGATTGGGACTTCCAATGGATTAAGCTTAAAGCCGGAGACTTTACTGCCTGAGCTGACGATTGTTCACGGTCGCGCCGAGTGCAAACCCGACGATCGACCAACGAACCAGCCCCGCTATCAGAGCAGTGTGCGTGCTGATCTGCACGAAGCTTCTTATTTTTCGGGCAACGGCGGCTTTGTAGTCGCCTTGCACAAGTTACTTCGCGCGCTACCGACCGACCTCAAGCCTCGGGGCGCAGATGCTGCACTATCTGTTCCGGGGTAACTCTCAGATCTCTGAACCACGCCGCGACTGTGCTGGGCAATGGCGGTTTAACGATGTGGGTATTCCATCGCGCGTTGAGGAAAGTTTCATAAAAGCTTGGGTCTATGACTACCCGGCTAGAAGCTTCATTTAAGGTGAGCAATTGATCCACCATTAGAAGGGCGATCTGTCGACATACCGCTAGGCGGGCCCTATCTCGGGTAAGAGCACGATATTCGGCGTTTTCACGCATGACTGCATCCTAATGTGATGGGTGTGCTGGCGGTCGCACATATTTGGCTTGCAGTGAAACCGCCAGGTGCTCCGCGTGTTCGGGCGTTAATAGGGCTACCAAATTGGGAGAGCGAAAAGTTTTCTAAAAGACCGGTTTGAAGTCCATTTCAGTCAATCCATTCATAACGTTTCCCGGATGCATGCAATGATGGAGGCGCGATCACGTACCCTCCTTCGCCTCGAATATCTAAGCCGGGCGGGGAGTTACCGAGCGGAAATGAACAGTCATAGGGCAAGTAGATGTGAAGGCCGCCGGAACCAGTTCGAACCATCGGCGGGTCAGGCCAGGCCGCTTGCTTGATACGCATCTCCACCGACTCTAGCACACCCGTGGCGACATCGACGTCCAAGACGAAGAGCCCGAACTCTTTGCCGGTCGCTATCCCGATGTTCGCCTCCGGCCATTGCGACCACCATTTCCGGATTTGTTCCGCGTTCGTTGTAGCGAGCCGAACCCAATCCTTAATTAACGGACGTTTTCCGCTCTTGGGATCGCCCAAGGCCGGAGGGCTTACTGGCAGCACACGGAATTCCTGCGTGGCGATCAGTAGAGCTTCTTTCAACATATTCATGGTACGGTCCTTTATGATTGAGGATCGTAGATTGTGCGAAGAAAGTGCTGCTTCAATCAGGCGCAGGCGTTGGTCCATAGGGTATTCGCTTATGACTCTTGTTTGGCTATCCCGCGTTCGCTTGACTCACTGATGACGCGCCAACGGGCCGTCGCCCCGAGGCCCAAAACCTGCGTGGACTCGGCAACCCATCGACGCTCATCCTCTCATCGATCTGACCGGATCAGCGGGATGATCTCCGCATCCCATCGAGGTTCGCGGATTTTGGAACAGCTGGCTTCCTACACGGAGATTTGTGTCAGGCGGATTTTTGAATTGCAGCGAGGCGCGGATTTATGGCTGCCTACACGAACCAGGCAACCCGACCTGGGTCAGCCTGGTTACGCGAAGCATCTGGCTAAGAAGGAGTACACCCTTTTTTGACAGGCATTTGGGATAGTGGCCGCCATGGCCCGAAACTTCCTGCGAAAAAAAATTTGAGTTAGCGCGTGCTATCATATCTCCCCCGACCTGTAAGCTCGCGCTTGGCCCTCTCATTCGTCATGCTCATTTCCTCAACACAGTACCCCGCACGTTGAAGCAGAAGGGGATGTAATGACTTGACAGTTCGAGCGGCAGGGGAAAATAGCGCGGTCTGTGCCTCGGCTTGGTATAATGATAGGCTGGGCTTGGGCCTCGCGCCGGAGGTAATTCAAGCGAGATCGTGCCTGTGAGGCCGGGGGGCGTTCACGAATGGAACCCGAGGATCTGAAGTTCCGCATTGAGATCGCTCTGGCTCACGGTCGCCTCAGCCAATGGCAAAAGCAGTTCCTCGTCGACAATCACGCCTGCCCAGTGAAGTACGGCCCCAACACGCGGCTGAGCGAGAAGCAGCGCGCTAAGCTCTTCGAGGTGGTCGGCTATTCCCAAGCGGCGGCCAGGCAGCACCGCACTCGCGCCAGAATAGCTCTCAAGGTCAAGTTGGCAGCAGCGCCGTCGACGGAGCCCGCTTGAGCAAGAGGCCCGGTATCTGGCCGGCCGATTTTCAATCAACGAAGGGGGGCTTCTCGCCTCCTGGCCTTAGAGACAATCTCGAAAGCTCGCGATGATTGCTGGGTCGCCACCTGGCGGCGCGAGGTGATGGGTAGGATTTCGGTGGGCGAATCGAACACATAGACTCCGCAATGGGCAAGCTTCTTCAGCTTCTCGGGATCGAAGAAGAAGTCCCAACTATCGAGCCTATCGACACCAAGCGCGGCTTTGATCTTCGAGGTGTTATACCCAAACCTACCGTGCCCCACATGTAGTTCACCGAATATTGGGTGCCCGGGTCGTACTTGGCGGTGCGCTGCTCAATGACATCCCACATGTTGGCAATGTTGGATAACTTCCACCTGTCCAGCTTCTGGAAAACGCCGGCCTCGACCTGGCGGCCAGGAAACTGGCGCTTGGCACGACGACGTAGTAGCCGGACCCGCCAGCGAGCAGCTTGGTCTCGAGGATCTCGTTCGAGTCAAAGACGTCGTACACGACCTTTATACCGGTGTCCCTGGTGAAGTGGTCGATGACCGAGGGATCCAAGTAGTCCGATCAGTCGTAAAGGTTGACGACCTTGTCGGCAGCGTGCGCGGACAGGGTCATGGCTCCGGCCAGCAACGATGCAGCCGACCAAAGAAGGCCTTGCGGATCATGTGCTCACCATTGGTTGCAGTCCAAGCTGCGATCGCCATACTTCGTACGCGGCCGCGCACGGTTGCAATATTAGCGCATCCTAAAAGGAGCTAGAGTTAAATGGGCAAACTCGGTCGTCGAGTGCGCGCGACCATGACGTGCAGAGCAATCAGATCGTCTGCGGAAGAAGCCGCCTACAAGGCCACTTGCGAAGCTGGTTGGCAATGTCGGCAACTTGAGCAAAGGTGCCGCCTGGGCTGTTCGTTCGGATGTTCGCCTTTGGGATGCGGCTAGGGTCTGCTCGACGACTGACATGCAGCGCATAACGGACAAGGCGTCATCGTTGCGTGAGAACAATCTTATGGAAGGCAAGGGCAACCTGTGAAAACCAAATTTCACACTGTCGAGGTTCACAGGGCTTTTGAGAGCTCGCTTCGCCTTGGCAGTTTTGCGCCTGATGTCGGCCATTGAAGTCAGCTTGCGCCAGACCTCGAAGCGGACATCCAAATCGAAGTCAGTATGTCAGGCCGCTCTCAAGAGTCCCTTGACCTTTCTCGATTCCGCTTGCGAATGGTGGCCCGTCAAAGATGATTAGTCGGGGGCGTGACTGTGCGATTATCATAAATGCCAGGCATTCCGGAATTACTGTTGCAAGTTCAGGAAGATGGGCGCGTGGTATTTTTCAGTGGCGCGGGAATATCCCATATCCATTCGCCTTTGCCCAGCGCCGACACCGCGTCGACCATTCGGGTGAAGCTTGCCCGCGCCCGTCCGACCGTGTGCCGGGCCCTGAGATAGCCATGCACTAGGCCCGGCTCCTCGAACCAGACGGCTCGGCCGCCGGCAGCTATGACGCGGTCGCGATAGGCCTCGCCGTCGGACGACAGCGGGTCGCATTCTGCGGTGATCAGCACCGTCGGCGGCAGGTTGGAGAAATCGGCGTCGGCGAGCGGGTACAGCGTGATGTCGCCGGTCCGGTCGACGCCGCCGGTGCGGATATGCTTGTAGAATTCGAGGTCGCGCACGGTCAGCATCGGCGCCTCGGCGTGGTCGGCGTAGGACCGGCGCGAGTGGTCGCTGCCAAGGCCGGGGTAGATCAGCACCTGGCCGATGGGCTTCTTCGCATGACCACGCGTCGCATGCGCGACGGCGGCGCAGAGATTGCCGCCGGCGCTGTCGCCGCAAAGGACCAAGCGGCTATTGTAAGTCCTGGCGGCCCATTCGAAGGTGTTCAGCGCGTCGTCGAAGGCGACCGGATGCAGGTGCTCCGGGGCCAGCCGGTAGTCGACCGAGACCACCTCGAAGCCAGTGCGGGCACAAAGCTCGGCGCAGACGTCGTCATGGCTGTCGAGCCCGCCCAAGATGAAGCCGCCGCCATGAACATAGAGAACCGTCGCCGCTTTGTCCGACGATGCACTGCGATAGATGCGGATCGGGATGCTATTCGTTGGCGCCCCGGTGATGGTCGTCTCGGCCGTCACGCCTTGCGGATAGCCGGCGAAGAACTCGCGGCACATCCGGTCGTAGATTTCGCGCTGCTGGGAAACCGTGCAGTCGATCGCGTCGGGCGGATAATAGGAATTGGTCTTCTCGATGAAGGCCCAGGTTTCGTCGTCGATTAGCTTTTTGTAGTCGGTCATGCTGCCTGAACGCTCCGCTGAGCCGATGTTGCCGACCAGGTGAGATAGAGGATGGCGGCGAATATGCAGGTCGCACCCAAGGCGGCGCCGAGTGTGATCTGTTCGCCCAGGAAGACTGCACCGCCGATTCCGCCGAATATGCTATCTGCACTGATGATTACCGCCGCCTGGCTGGCAGTCGTGAAACGCTGGACGATTGTCTGGATGCCATACGGTGCAGCAGTCGAGAACAGGCCGAGCAATATAAGCTCTTGCCAAGCCTGCAGCGCTGTACCGGACGACAGATTACCCTCGATGAGGCCAAGTGGCAGGGTAAACGCGGCTGTTCCGAGGAATTGTGCCGCCATGGCAGTGAGAGGACGAGCATAGGCCTGCATGTGGCGGCCAAGCTCGACGGTCCACAGCGCGTAACATGCTGCCGCCAAAAGAACGGTCAGGTCGCCATACCCAAAACCCGAAATGCTGCCTGCAAGCAGGAGGGCACCAAAGAGGGTCAACGCGCCGGCCAGCCCCACTGCCAAGGTCAGACGCTCGCCGATGAGCAACCATGCCATAGGTGGCGTCATCACCGTCGCTGTGGTGATCAGGAAGGAGGCGTTGGTGACCGAGGTGCCACCATAGGCGATCTGTTGAAGCGTGATCGCCACCGAAAACAGCAGCGCCACTCTCGCCAGGCTGGCGTAGAAGCCCCAGGCCTTCGGCATTTTGCTTTCGCGCACGAGCAGCGGTAACACCAACAGCCCGCCGATCAGGCAACGGATGCCGACTGCACTCAATGGGTCGAGATGATCAAGGACCGTCTTTTGCCACACGTTTCCGAAGCCCCACATGGCCGCTGCAACAAGCAGCAGCAGATTGGCTTTCAGCTTAGACATCCACTTCTCCCCCGCGCCCTGAAAAGTCGATGACGAAGGTCCGGACTGCGCGGCTGAGGCTTTCCATGCGGTGAGGCAAAGACTCCGGAACTAAGTAAACGACCCTTCTGCAACCAGCCTCACTCCGGATGGTAGGTTCCTCGAGAAAACCCAAAGGGAGATAAGCAAAGTTCAAAACCACCATTACGGTAGCCGGCCTCGCGATTGCGATGGCTGCCTTTGATGCTGAGGCGTCATACGCTGTTGGCACGTCGAATAAGAAGCTCGTTGAAACGGCCATGAAAGAGCTTTTCCTGGATAGGGATGGGTCGGCAGTCGATCGCTACAGTCGCCGACGGCAACAGCAAGATGATCCATGGCGCTGGACTGATTGGCTTCCCCAACCCGCCGTGGTCGTTGACATCTTCCGCGTCGACGACGGAAGGCTCGCAAGTATTGGGACGCGGTGCAGCAGGACGTGCCTGTCGAGTATTGGAAAGGCCGCATTCCGATGTTCGATCATTACGACATGCCGGCGTCTAAATCTTGGGCAACTACGCTCATCGAGAGGCCGGGCAGCTTGTCGGCCAAGGCGAGCCTGTCGAGTTTTTCGATAACAGCCTTCACTGTGGCAGATGCGCAGGAATAGAAGCGCCACGGCCCTTCGCTGCGGAATTCGATGATGCCGAGTTCGGTCAGTTCCTTCAAATGATGCGAGAGGGAGGCGGGGCTTCCGCCAACTTTGGAAACCAGATCCGTCACGGTCATCTCACCTTCGCTGAGATAGATCACGGTCAGCAGTCGCCTGTGGTGTCCCATCGCGTCTAAGATCGTCGCCGCCATGGTCACGTTTTCGGCGCGGCTCAGTTCAGCCGTCTTCGGCCGAGTCTGCCTGATGAGTGACGGATCGGCTTTGATTTCGGCGAGCCGCTTTCTGACGTATGACCGCACGTATTAACCCAAGGCCGAGAACGGAGTACGGTTCGCTGCCTCGGACGGCAGCGACGAGTGATGGTTGACCTTCATGACAAGAGCGCTTCGGTACCACTGAACCCTATTCAGATTGGGCGCGGCGATCCCGTAGGGATATAGTTTCGCGTGGACAGGGAACTCCGTATTCATTGTGGCCTCATTCGCGGCGAGTTCGAGTAACGAAACGAAA
The DNA here is from genome assembly GCF_006442155.1 of Mesorhizobium sp. B2-4-14. Taxonomy (NCBI): domain Bacteria; kingdom Pseudomonadati; phylum Pseudomonadota; class Alphaproteobacteria; order Hyphomicrobiales; family Phyllobacteriaceae; genus Mesorhizobium; species Mesorhizobium sp. B2-4-14. Next base: position 149,277 of record NZ_VFVA01000011.1, read on the forward strand.
CGGTTTCGTTTCGGATTAACCTAGGTTGGGGCCTCCGTCAACAATGCGAAACGCCAGCCCTGAGGCGCCGGGCTTGTGGGGACGTCTTGCCCCAAGCGTTTGGACTGTTTGACGGAGAGCTGGTGCTTGGTTAGGGGTTGAGGTCGACGGTAGGAACAAAGACTTCCGGAGCCGGATAAAGCCGCGTCTTATTGAGATGGAAGAGACATTTAATCACCTAGGAATCTTATCGCCGGCCTTCAAAGTCGGGCAGAACGCCTGCGGCTTCAGGGTTACGATTGACGCGACTCGCCAGAGGCCGCAGTTCACCTTCGAGTGCTTGCCCAGCTCTTCGACTGAGTTTCTAGATTGTGCTACGCGCCTGCTGCGAGCGTGCGCCCGAGCTGCGGGGGCATCGTCCAAGCCGGACCCCGTGGTTGGGACGGCAATACTGATCTGAGATCTATCCCGGGTGGTGGGTCGTGGCCAAGTGGACCTCTCTGAGAAACGCCATCAAGGCCCCGATAAGGGCTAGGACGGCCGCGACAAACTCTACCGCAATCGGGATCGCTACTGATATCGCCAACAAGGCGCCAGCGAACAACGTGATGACCACGCCTGATATCAGCAGCCCGCAAAGGGTGCACAAAGCCATCGCTCCGTAGATAATTCTTATTCGGCGCGAGTGCAGCTTCAATTCGCGATCCAGAAGATCACCCGCCTCCGCCGTAGTCTCGTCGACCCGGCCTTCCAGAACCCTTGTTCGGTCAATCGCGCGCGCCAGGCGATTGGTCAAAACGCCGAGCATTGCGACTACAGCAGTGAGCAGAAACACGGGTGCTACCGACAGCTGAATAACGTGCGCAATCGAGTCGACCTCAGGCTGCATCGCCATAGAGCCTTTCTTTAACAACCGCCCTCGACTCTTTAAGCGTTGTCTGGACAATTAGGTAGAGTGCCGGTCGACAACAGGATCGGTGCGTCATCATCGTGGCCAGGCTCGGTGGTGTGCGACTAGGCTCAGCACAACCAGCAACAGCGGCACACTCGCACGTGGCGAAATCGCGTTCCGGTCGCCGCCAGCGGCGAGGCGAGACACGGAAGAAGAGCTGCAGAACGGCATCACGTCAGGCTCTCCTGATTCAGTCCGGCCACGCTCGCCGCAACGCGAGCTTCATCTCGAGACCGAAGCTCGCGGCGTCCGCGGCGGACATCGAAGATTGCACTAGCTCCCGACGAATCCCGGAAGCGAGCCCGATCGCGGGCAATGTTGTGTGGCCTCGCTTGCGTGCGCATAGTGAGTAGATCGTCAGCCCTCATGAACGCCATCTTCGGCCCGAACTCCGGCTGCTATGCAAGATGACCTGCTCGCGTCTGCCTTCATGGCGATCGCCGGGACCCAATTGCCGTGAAGTCCAGAGCGTAGGCGAATGGGTAGACGGATGGTCGCGAGCGGACCTTCCTCGATATGCTGCGCGTCGAGCACGACGAGGTCGGTGCGGTTCTCCAAGAGGCGACTCACGAGAACGAGGATATACCCGTCACCTTCGGGAGCGTCGGCGCTACGCGGTGCAAACACGGGCTCCTGCACCGCCGAGGTCGGCCCCGGGGACCATTTCTTCATGGTGCCGGAGGCAGTGTCGATATGCATGACGGTGTTGAGGAAGAAGTTCGCTGTCGGCGGTCCGCACCGCTCGAAGTCATACGGGGCACTTGGATCCATCGAACCGGCGTAGCCATGCCGGTATGCCCTCGTGGCATAGCGGTCGTCGACGTGCGGGAATTCTCCGCCAAACTCCGCCAGAGGACGACATTGGGGCGTGGCGTTGGTCTTCATGTCAAAGGTCCAGCGAACCGGTCCACCGCGAACGGTACGGACGTCCTGGACCCTGCCGTCCGCCTCGGGGAAGAAAGAAAAGACGTTACCGTCGGTAACGCCGATGTCGAGATAGACTTTCCCGCCCTCGTCGAACGCGTTGATGGCATGGCCCTGCAGGCCATGGGAGACATGGAACCAGCGCAGGTCCGATGCTTCTCCTTCCCGGGGAAGTACGCCGTAAACCTGGTCTAGGTCCGGCCGATAGGTGAAATGAGGCTTGCCGGCCTTAAGTCGCTCGATATCGGCCGTCAGCGGCATGACCGGTATGATGACATAGTTTTCGGTGACGCCGATGTCATGGATCATCGCCGGATAGGGTGCCTTGAGCCAAAGCTCGCGGGTTACGCGCCCCTCTTTGTCGATCACACAATAGGTGAAGTCCGCCGTCGCAAGACCGTTCGCCTCATAATTGATCGAAATCATCTCCCCGGTGGTGGGATCGATCTTCGGATGGGCGGTGAACGTCTCGCTCGTCAATCCGCCGTCGAAGCGGAAAACGCTTTTCGTCGTTTCCAGCGAATGCGGATCCATTGCGGTCGGCGGACTGTCCTCCTTCAGCGCGAGCAGGCGACCACCGTGAACCACAACATTGGTATTGGCCGTGCCGCGCACTTTTCCGACCACGCTGGGGTCGTCAGTGAAAGGATTGCGATAGGCGCCGAAGAGCGCTTTGCCGGCATCGCGCTCGGCGAGAAACCGCTCGGTACGAGCATACCGCGACCGAAAATGAACGCGGCCTTCCTTGAAGCGGAAGGCGCAAACCAAGCCGTCGCCGTTGAAGAAAATGTCCGTCCCGAACTTCGGCGCAAATTGTTGGTCGGGCGCGACGCGGAAGAAGGTGCCGTCGAGGGCAATCGGCACCTCGCCATCGAACTCGAGATCGAAAATGTCAGCCTCAGTTCGACCAGGCGCGTCGAAGCCGGCGAATATCGGCAAATCGGGGAAACGATGAGTCATTCTTCAACCCTTCCCACAAAGCGAGCGCCATGAACGCGGGCCGCCCGAGCGCGACCTGCCACAATGATGGACCCTAATTTTCAGACTTGCAAACAATGACCATCTCCCGGTTTCACGGCGTTCTCCACATCTTCCACAGCCTTCGCCGCAGCTTTTTCCTGATAACCGAAGTAGTACTCACGGGCCTGTTTCGTTCGACGTCAAAGCTCGCTAGCTAACCGCCACTGCGTGAACCTTGCCGTATTTGCCGGCGTAGCGACCCCGCACCGAAGGTCGGGCGCGAGCCGCAGGCCGCTGCCTTCGACCATGCGCCGGGATATATGGTTCGATGGCGAGACCATCTCGTACACGAACCGCGCTCCGAGTTCTGTGAAGGCGCAATTCACGAGCAGCGCATTGACTAGGCGACCGAGACCCTTGCCGCGCCAGGATCCGGCAACGGCGAGCAAGCCGATCCACGCATGGTCGCAAAAAGGGCTGTGCGCGTTATGCGGAAAATAGGCGTGGCCGGTCGCGGCTATCGCCCCGCTTTCGTCCGCAAGCACGATTGTCTTCGCCAGCGGGGGGCGGGCCACCAGCATCGTTCCCGGAAATGGCGCGAGGCCGCTTGCGGCAAGGAATTGCTGCACCGCCCGCGTCTTAGCACTCTCCGCATCGGCGAGCTGAGGGCGGATCGTGATCCCGGCAGGTAAATCCTCGGCAACAATGGCGTGCGCCTGACTGCCGGCGTCGTGCGGCTCACCGATAAAGATGTCCCAGGTGTCGACCCGGCAGCCCGTGGCCTGCAGCCGTGGGAAAAAGTGGGCGACCTGCCGTAGCGAGATCATTCTAAGGGCCAGCAGTGCGTCCCGTTCCAGCATCGCCTCCATCGCGCTCCAGGGCTGCCTGTCCGGATCGTCGATCCCCATGAACCGTCCGGCATTGTAGATGCCGGGGGTCCCGGCGATCCAATGGCGCATTTCATGGGTGCGCTTTTGCAGCTCCTGCTGATGTTCAGTTCCAAACAAACCCAACATGCCTTCAGTCCTCGTTGATCTCTCGATGAGCCTCACCTGTGGAGGCCATTTGGAGCATAGGTTGTTGCCGGACATATTCAGTCCTGCTGGTGCGGCTGGCTAGGGCGAACCAAGCTCTGATCTAGGACGATGGTCTGCCGCAATCCACCTCCAGGTCGATTGGCGAGTGTCACTCTGCCGCCGTAGTGCTCAATGATCTCCTTGACGATCGCGAGGCCGAGTCCGGCACCGGGAACCGATTGCCTGCGGCCTGGATCGACACGGAAAAAGGGCTCGAATGCCCTGTCCAGAAGCTCCGGAGGTATCCCGGGGCCGCGGTCAGCGATACAAATGACTGCCTTGCGGTCTTGACCAACAACCTCAACTTGGCAACCCTTTCCGTGGGTAGCAGCATTGACCATGAGGTTCCTGAGAGCCCGTCGCAAGCCGAGACTGCCAGCGCGAACGTAGACCTCATCTATGCGGCCCAACTCTACTTTGAGGTCTACCGAGGCAAGCTCTTCGACCACTTCGAGTACGGCTGGCCCAAGCGCGACCGGCTCGGATAAACCTCCCCCAATCTCCTCACGCACTAGCTTAATCGCGCTGTCGGAGATGCGGTCTAGTTCATCCAAGTCGTTCAGCCATTTCGCGCGATCCTCGTCAGGAAGGAACTCAGCACGCAAACGCATACGAGTCATAGGCGTTCTGAGGTCGTGCCCGGCTGCCGCTACGAGACGCATTCTGCTCTCCATCGCCGATTTAAGCCGTGCGGAAAGATGATTGAGAGCGCGTGCGGTGGCCCGAACTTCGCCGGATCCGCCCTCTGGCAGTCGTACGAGCACTCCATCCGGACCGACGCGCGCTACCGCCGCCTCCAGCATTTCTAGGGGTCTGGTAAGTACCGAAGCAAAATAAAGCGAAACGGCTGTGGCCCCGAGGACGATAGTCGCGATCCAGCCTGACAATGCCATCCAGACGTTGAGAGGCGGCGAGAAGTCGGGAATGGGCACAATGAGCCACCTGCCGTCCCGTAAGGGTACCGAAGCAGATTTGCCCACTTTGTCTTCTTCCTGAATGACGATCACACCGTCGCCCGCGCGTCCCGCGGCGTCTTTCAAGCCAGTGGTGTACCAAGTGTCGACTACGCCACTTGCTGGTCGGCTCCGAATGTCGAGGCTGATCCCTTGCTGCTCCACGCTTGACAACTTCGTAAGCAGTTCAAACAGCCTGCCCATTGGCTGAAGAACTGGTTCCGGTGGAGGTCTCCGCGTCACGCTCACAGCAGCCAGCGTGGCGAGACCAACGACGCTGACGATGGAGATTACCAACAGGAGTGTTATCCGTTTCCTCAGCGAAATCATCTTAGCCTGTCGAAAAATCTTTTTGCAGCCATTAGGCCGTTGCCTGGCTTTCTCACAATTTGATGCTTGGTAATTCGCTGCCACAGACGACAATCGACCGAAGACACGCGAAAACCCTTTCGATATCTTGAAGAGTAGAGTCAGAATGTTCGTGGCCACCGTCGGCGGCAAGATATGGGGCAGTTTGTTTCATCCGAAGTCCCTTGGGCGTGGAGCAACGTATTATAGTGATCTCGAGAAGAGGGGCAGCGGATTTTTGTAACTGGATGTTTCCACCGGCTGTTGGGCAATGTTGGGAAACAAATCTCTTACAACAGGAAACATTGGGCAAGATTTGGAAGCATTGCGGAAAAGGAAGCCTCCTATGGTCGCACCATGTCAGCATTAGCCAAGGGTAAGAGCTTGCGAATCCTATTTTCTGCGCTCGGCATTCTAATCGCCACGATGATCCAGCCGGCGCTGGACCAGACTATTGACGAACCTGCAGGTCATCGGTGAGCCGATGGAAGCTGCTCTGCCTGAATGCCCCTCCCATAGCTTGCTGCGGCAAATCTCGGTGCGCCTTCGACGGCCGATGCGACGTCTCCCGGTGTCGCAGCCCGAGACCTTGGTCCCATGGACGTGTCTCCCGAAATGGCGATTGCTGCGCACCTCGGCAGCAGCCGAAAAGATGGCGACAGCTGAGCTTCGCGCTTCATGACGCCCGATCAACTCCAGACTTTCGTTTCGGTGAACTGGCAGCCTTGCGACGAGACGCCCCCAGAGAATCCAGCCGGTTTCGGCAGGCACCCTATAACAATCACCTCACTTTCAGCCTCGGCTCTGGCCAGTCCACTCTCGCCAAACCGAGCCGGGTGCTCTGCGACACGTTCTGCGTCGAGACCTGTGGGTTCTGTGTTGCGCCACCCCGGGAAGGTGGAGCGCACGAATCGAGGAAGTATCATGCCGGACTTTTTGTTCTTGATGCGGCTCCCAGCGTCGGCAGTTCTGCTCGGCGTCACGGACCGGGCCAACCGAGGTGCTGACAATATCCTAGTCTGCGCCTCCATAGCGCCCCCCACCCATAGCTGTTTCCAGGAGAGCTGATCCGTGCGTTATCCATTTATCGCGGCAAGTGCGGCCTGCTTTCTTGCTGGCTGCGCGAGTGTAGGCCCAGATTACACCAAGCCAGCACTTTCTCTCGCCGCCAACTATGCGGAAAATGCAGGCAAAAGTCCTCCAGTGATGCCAGGGACTCGCTGGTGGGAGGGGCTTGGCGATCCCACACTCGATGGCCTGATCGCGCAAGCACAGATATCGAACCTTACTGTTGCTCAAGCCATTGAGCGCGTGGGCGAGGCGCGCGCAACTGCCAAGGCAACCGGCGCCGAAGGATTGCCAGAACTTGACTCGTCGGGCTCCTTCGAAACGAAGAAGACGGATAGCGGCTCTGCCACAACGACTGCTTCCGGTGAGTTGGCGGCGAGTTGGGAGATCGACCTCTTCGGCAAATATCGACGCAGCCGAGAAGCTGCCCTTGCCACGCTGGGGGCCACCGGAGAGGACCTTAACGCCGCGCGCCTCACCCTTCTTGGTGACGTCGCGACCGACTATGTCGAGTTGAGAGGTTATCAAAAACGCCTGGGGGTGGCGCACCGGGAACTCGAAGCAAAGCGACAGGTCCTGACAATTACCCGCTCGAACCGGCGAGTCGGCAACGCGACTATTTTGGATGTTGCTCAGGCAGAAGGCAGTGCAGCTAAAACCGAGGCAAATATCCCTCCCTTAGAAACTTCGTTGCAGGCATCGGTGAACGCACTTGCGACCTTGCTTGACGTCCCTGTGTCGACCCTTCGTACTCAGTTGGCCACCGGCGGCGAAGCTGTCCCGATGCCTCGGCACAGCGTCGGAAGTGGCGTGCCTGCGGATCTTTTGCGCCACCGCCCCGATGTTCGTGCAGCGGAAAGAAGCCTGGCAGCGGCAGTGGCCGATATCGGAGTGGCCGAGGCCGATCTCTACCCGAGCCTGACGCTTTCGGGGTCGTTGACTGTTTCCGTGGAGCGTATCGCCGGCGTGTCGAATAGGAGCACTGGCTGGGCGCTGGGCCCATCACTTGACGTTCCTGTCTTCAACGCCGGTCGGCTTCGCGCGCTGGTCGATGTCGAACGGTCGCAGGCCAACCGACAGTATTTTGCTTACCGGCAAACCGTGATGAATGCCGTCGAGGAGGTGGAAAACGCTCTTGTCAGCTTCAGTCGCGCGAAACGACGGCGAGCGGCCCTAGAAAAGAGCGTTGCCGCCTACAGACAGGCGGTCGACCAGTCCCGTGAACTCTATGAATCCGGTGTCATTGACTTCCTTAATTTCTTGGACGCACAAGACGATCTCTATTCCGCTCAGGACACGCTCGTCCAGAGCGAAGTCGCCATAGCAACGGACTACATTACGCTCTGCAAAGCGCTCGGCGGCGGCTGGACAGCTAGCCCGGCTCCGAAAGCTCGAAAGCCGGGAGTTGATCACCCGAACCCACAAATCTGAGAGGCGGTTGGCGAGAGTTCCATCGGTGCCGCCAGGATGCGACGCCCGCGACCGGCGCGGGCTTCGGTCCAAACCAGATTCGATGTACCCCTTGATTCAGACTTGGGTCGGAGGTGACGGGACGCATGAGGCTGCAGCGGGTTGAGCTTGCGATCTGACGACCTCGATGCCGTCGGGCGAACTTTACTCCGAGGATGAGTTGGGCAACTGATAACCGTTGAGGCGACGCTAGCTTGTCTTCTCGGCGTCTTCAGCAAGCTTGAAGACCATCGCGAGGGCTGTGTCTTGCCCGATAGGCAGTCTTTCAAGCGCACCGTGCACGGGGCGCACCGTGACAAAGGCCTAATTCGCACAGGCGGTCAGCGGTGGAAGCGCCAGGCCGGGCTGGGATACCGCTGCTAAGAAAGAGACAGAAGATGGATCGTGGGCCCCAAACAAAACATGACGCCTCTATTTGCCCCCTGCTCGCAATCAATAGCGCATTCGATCGTCCCGGGTGGGACGTCGGATCCCCTCCGAAGCAGACCCTCCGATCGGCTGCAAAGCGGGTTATCGAACAGCGCTAGGCTGAACGATGTGGTGGCTCGGCTTTTACGCCAGCTGATTGAGCAGGGTCCTCGCCATTTTCAAGTCAGCCGTGTCGAACCCCTCGGTGAAGCGGTTGTAGACGGCCTGTAGCGGCGCCCTCGCATCGCGGGGCCGGCCGTGTTCGTTGAGCAGCCGGGCTAACCTCGTCGCAGCACGCACCTCCCAGGAGAGCGCCCTCTGTCGGCTCGCCCAGTCGAGCGCTCGGCGGAAGAGATCTTCCGCCTGTGTCGCAGCTTCGGACCCGCCCTGGCATAGCAGAAGCTCGCCCTTGATGCGCAGCAGCTCCGGCAGGCACCAGTATTCTTCGTTACGCTCCGACCGGGCAAGCGTCCGATCGATGGCCGCAAGGCCCTCAACGGCCTCTCCCGCCTGACCGAGGGCACTCGCCAGCTCTGCTGTGAAGAACGTGCCGTGAATGTGGAATTCGCTCTCGGAGAGTTCGCCGAGAGCAGTGCGGAGCAGTCGCGATCCGGCTGCGGCATCGCCCTGCCTGACAGCGAGCATGCCCCGAAAGCCTGCTGCCCAGGTGTTCCAGGGCACCATCGCAGAACGGTTCGCGAGATCGAGCAGCATGACAGCGAAGCCGTCGGCCGCCGCCAGATCGCCCCGGAAGAGCGCAACCGGGAACGCCGCCCGCGTCAATACGTAGGACAGCGATAGCGGATTAACGGCTTTTGCCCGGTCGATACCGCTTTGGGCCAGGCGCATCGCCTGGTCGGGAAATCCTTGCAGCCACAGAACCCGTGCCAAATTAGAATACGCCGCCACGCGCCGATGGAACGGAAAGCGAAGCAGGTGTCGGCGATCGGCGAGGGCAGCGTCGCGCGCCAGGGCGCGTTCGAGGTGCCGCCGCGCGCCGACCTGGTCACCCAGCATATGCAGCGCGTCGCCGATCATTGTTTCGCCGTCAACCGCGTCAGCTGGGCGGGCCCTTGCAAAGCCATTAAATCGTACCGCGAACGCTAGCGCCTCCCGATAACGCCCACTCGTGAGATGATGTACGTAGAGCCCCCAAAGGGTTCGCAGGCGATAATCGCAGTCATCCAGGTTCTCTGCGATATCGAGCGCGCGCTGCCACCAGGCCTCGGCTTCGGGAGTGGTTCCGCCAGTCAACAACCGGACGGCGCCCAAGGACGCGAGCAATTGCATCTCACGGCGAGCGTCGGGGCTTGGCAGCGACGCGAGGCTTGACAACGCCTGCTCGACGCGGCGGCAGCATTCCCAGATCAGCGACAAATCTGTCCACAGCGGCACCGCCGCGACGGTCAATGCGATGCCGGTTGACGCATCGCCACCCGGCGAAAAGGCCCAATCGAGTGCGGCGCGCACATCGTCAATGTGGCGGCCGTAATCAGCCAACCACGCGACGGCGGGGCGGGTTTCCCATTCCGCTTCGGCCCGCTCGAACACGTCCCGGTAATATTCGGCGTGACGATGCGCGACCGCTTCCCGCTCGCCGCGCTCGCCAAGCTTTTCGATGGCGTACGCGCGAGTGGTGTCGAGCAGTCGAAACCGGATTCCGGCGCCGGCCGCTTCCGCCAATACAAGGGATTTCGCTACGAGGGTTGAAGTCGCCTCGACGACTTCCGACGGCGCAATTGCCGGCGGACTTGCCGCAACCGCGCCGGCCGCCTCAAGGCTGAAAGGGCCGGCGAATATCCCCAACCTACGTAACACCAAGCGCTCGGGCTCAGGCAGCAGCTCATAGCTCCAGTCGAGTGTCGCCCGCAATGTCTGATGCCGTGGCAACGCCGTTCGCCGCCGGGCGATCAACAGATGGAACATATCGGCCAGCCGCTCGGCGATGTCGCCGACGGGCAGCACTGAAGCGCGCGCTGCCGCCATCTCGAGTGCCAGCGGAATGCCGTCGAGCCGCCGACAGATCGCTGCGATTACTTGCGTAACCTGCCGGTTGGGCACGAAGCTCGGGCTGGCCGCCCGTGCGCGTTCATTGAACAGCCGAACGGCGCCGAAGCGCAACGCCTCCTCTTCTTCGGCATCTTCTGGTGGAAGTGCGAGCGCTGGCACGGGGTAGAGCCATTCTCCTTCCAACTCCAGCGGCTCCCGGCTGGTGGCAAGGAGACGGACCCCGCGGCCGGCACGCAACACGGCTTCAGCCAAGTCGGCGGCGCCTCCGATGACGTGCTCACAGGTGTCCAGCACCAGGAGCAGCTGACGATCGGCGAGGGCTTGCCCGACGCGCAGCGGCGAGAGGTCGCAGACGCCGAGTGGGAGCCCGAGCGCTGTGGCGACCTTGGCCGGAACCAGGCCGGCATCCATCACCGGAGACAATTCGACCAGCCACACGCCATCGGCGAACTGAGGCAGCAGGTGACGTGCGCAAGCCAACGCAAGGCGTGTCTTCCCGATGCCCCCGGTACCAGTCAATGTGACGAGTCGACGGCTAGTGACAAGGCTGATGATCTCGCGCAAATCGTCCTCGCGCCCGACCAGTTCCGAGACGGGCTCCGGCAGGTTCGTCGGGCCCGGAACGCGTAGCGAAGGCGCCATGGAGATGTCCGCGCCCTCGTGAGGGTACGGGATACGAGGCTCGCTTTGGACCTCCCCGGTGAACTGATAACCCCGGCCGGAGACCGTGCGGATCAAATCGCGGTCCGCTCCCAAGGCGGCACGTAGATCCGAGATCTGCGATTGTAGGGCGTTTTCCTCGACGATCCGTCCGGGCCAAACGCGCGTCATCAGCGCGTCCTTGTCGACCACTGCTCCGCGCGCCTCGATCAATGCCAGCAGCACGTCAAAGGCGCGCCCGCCAATCTTTAAGGCGTGGCCGTCCGCGAGCAGCTCGCGCCGGTGCGAGAACACGAGAAAACGCCCGAACGCAAGGCCCGCCCAGGTTTCGGAGCCGGGCTGCATAGGAGATAAGGTAGCAGATGCGCCAGGATATTTCAGTTTTTTCCAGTGAAGCCGGCTCGCGCCAGCATGCGCCCGATTATTCCAGGTCAATCCAACCCCGGAGGAAGATTCACCAGACGCCGCCGAGTAGGGTCGGTGAGCATCCGGTCTTTAACAACGGTGGCCAAAAGAAGGGGAATCCGGATGATTGCCAAATCCTTTACCCAAAGATCGGAACTCGTAGCGGAAGGCACGGCCGGAAACCTTGTCGAGCTGCTGGTTGTCATTGACCGGACGATCTCTCGGGGCGAGGGGCCCTGCGCGGCACGAGAAGGGCGACGGGGAGGCGCGGGTGCCCAGCATGCTGAACCCCGTCGAAGCATACTGACGATTGCACGTCCTGATAACGCGTCTATTTATCGAACCGATCGGTTCGATCTTGACAGGTGATCTCAACCATTATACCTGCGGCGAGTAAATGAACTGAACCGTAAAGTTCAATTTTTTTTTGAGGATCTATGCGTTCGCTCAATAGGTGGCTCCGGCTCAGCATCGCTGTGTCTGCAAGTCTCACGCTTGCTGGCTGCATGGTAGGCCCCGATTTCAGCTCGCCCGCAGCTCCGTCTGTGGAGAGGTACACTGTAGAGCGCCACCTCAAGCCAGCAAGCGCGACGGCTGTCTCGGGGGGGACCGGGCAATCATTTGCCTCCAGGGAGAAAGTCTATGGCCAGTGGTGGAGTCTATTTCATTCGAAGCAGATCAATGCGCTCGTGGAGGAAGCGGTCCGCAACCATCCTGACCTGAAGGCGGCGCAATTCGCTTTGCGCTCGGCCCGCGAAAAGGTTCTTGCCGAGGGCGGTTCCCTCCTTCCCGAAGCGAGCCTGAGCAAATCGGCGACACGCGAGAAAAGCGGCACAGCCTCGGCTTACACACTCTACAACGCCTCGGTCAGCGTTTCATACAGCCTCGATATTTTCGGCGGGACACGCCGGCAGATCGAGGAGTTGCAAGCGCAGGCCGACTACCAGCGTTTCGAGCTGGAAGCGACTTATCTTTCCCTGACCGCCAATGTGGTGACGGCGGCCATCACGGACGCTTCGCTCAGGGCTCAGATCGCCGCAACAGAGGACATCATCAAGGCGGAACGCGACCAGCTCGACCGCGTGCAGCGCCAGTTCGAGCTTGGCGCCGTGGCGCAATCCGACGTGGCTTCGCAGCAGTCAACGCTTGCGCAGACAGAGGCGACCTTGCCGCCGCTCCAGAAGCAGCTTGCGCAGGAACGCGACCAGCTCATGGCCTATCTCGGGCGCCTGCCTAGCGAGGATCAGGGCGAGAAAGTCGATCTTTCCGCCCTGGCGCTGCCCCGGAAACTCCCCGTGAGCCTGCCGTCCTCGCTTGTGCGCCAACGGCCCGATATCCGCGTGGCCGAGGCGACACTTCATGCGGCGACGGCACAGGTCGGAGTCGATGTCGCGAATATGTTGCCGCAGGTGACGCTTACTGGCAGCTACGGCGGTTCCGGCAACTCGACCTCCAACATGTTCTCTGCCGAAGGTGTTGCCTGGAGCGTCGCGGCAAGCGTCACGCAGACCATTTTCGATGGCGGAAGCAACTATCACACGAAGGAGGCGAGTGTCGCGGCTTTCGAGCAGGATCTTGCCAACTACAAGAGCACAGTGATCGGCGCGTTCCAGGATGTCGCCGATTCCTTGCGCGCCGTTCAATTTGACGCTGACACCCTCAAGGCCCAGGCGGCGGCAGAGAAGGCAGCAGCAGACAGTCTGAGAATTGCCGAGGAACAATACAGGGCCGGAGCCACCTCTTACGCGACCATCATCGACGCGCAACAGACGTATCAGAACGCCCGTATCTCGCGCGTGAAAGCCCAGGCCGCACGTTTCACCGACACGGTAGCCTTGTTCCAGTCGCTTGGCGGCGGCTGGTGGAATCGTGTCGACGAAACGCCCGATGCCGCGCCGCGCGTCAAGCCAGGTTACTTCGCCGGGCCTTCCAAGAAGGTGCTGTCGACGGCCTTTTCAAGGAATTGAGGTGACGTAGTCATGATGAAGCGCATGATTTTTATGTTGGCGTGCTTCGGCTTGGTCTTTGGTGGCCTGTACGGGTTCCAACAGTTCAAAGCCGCAATGATTCAGAAGATGATGGCAGGAATGGCGAACCCGACTCAGACCGTCTCTGCCATTTCAGCTGCGGCGGAAGGCTGGCAGGACACGATCGAGGCAGTCGGCTCGCTCAGCGCCGTCAACGGCGCCGATCTTGCCCTGCAGGTCTCGGGTATCGTCAAGGAGATAGCACTCCAATCGGGCGACAAGATCGAAGCCGGCCAAACCCTTTTGCAGCTTAACGCCGATGACAACATTGCCAAGCTCGCGGCACTGCAGGCAACCGCTGAGAATTACATGATAACCCTCAAGCGCGACGAGGAGCAGCTCAAGATCAAGGCGGTCAGCCAGGCGACGATCGATAGCGACATCGCCAACCTCAAGAACGCTGGCGCCCTTGCTGCCCAGCAGCAGGCTGTTGTCGAGCAAATGACCTTGAAGGCCCCCTTTGCCGGCAGGCTTGGGATTCGCGCTGTCAGTGTCGGCCAATACCTCAGCGCCGGCACCACAGCCTTCACACTCCAGGCACTCGATCCGATTTTCGTCGACTTCTATCTGCCGCAACAGGCGCTCGGCCAGCTAGAAGTCGGCCAGTCGATCACCGCCGTTGTCGATACCTATCCCGACCGGAAATTCGCCGGAGAAATCACTGCTATCAATCCGAAAGTCAACTCATCCACGCGCAACGTCCAGCTTCGTGCAGTCATAAAGAACGCCGACAACTCTTTGCTGCCTGGAATGTTTGCCAAGGTCACGGTCTCTATCGGAAAACCGCAACAGTTTATCACGCTCCCGCAGACAGCCATCGTCAGGAATTCCTACGGCGATAGCGTCTTCCTCATTGACGGCCAAGGTGCAAATCAGGTCGCCCGACAGGTGTTCGTGAAAACTGGGCTTATGCGTGGTGACCAAATCGCGGTGACCTCGGGTGTGAAACAGGGTGAGACCGTCGTCGTCGCCGGCCAGATCAAGCTCCGCAACGGAACACCGGTCAAGATCGACAATTCCCACGTTCCTCCGGCCGAACCTTCACCCAACGTGGTTGACCAATAAGGCTCCGTCCAATGCGCTTCACCGACATCTTTGTTCGCCGCCCCGTGCTGGCGCTGGTAGTCAGCGCGCTCATTCTTGTGCTTGGGCTGCGCTCGATCACGAGCCTACCCATTTTACAGTTCCCGCGCACCCAGAATGCCGTCGTGACGGTCACCACCTCATATGCCGGAGCGAGTTCTGAGATCATTGCCGGGTTCATCACGACGCCTTTGGAAAACGCAATCGCGCAGGCCAACGGCATCGATTACATGACATCGACCAGTCAGACTGGGGTGAGCACGATCACCGTCAATCTCCGGCTAAATTACGACTCCGGCCGGGCTCTTACCGAGATCACGACGCAGGCGAATTCGGTCCTCAATCAGCTCCCGTCCGATGCGCAGCAGCCGACGATCACGCTTAAAGTCGGTCAGACGATCGATTCTATGTATATCGGCTTTACCAGCAAGGAGCTGTCGCCGAACCAGATTACGGACTACCTGATACGCGTGGTGCAGCCAAAGCTTCAGGCGGTCCACGGAGTGCAGACGGCGGAACTGATGGGTGCGAAGAAGTTCGCTTTGCGGGCCTGGCTTGATCCGGTCAAGCTCGCCGCCTATGGGCTGACTGCGACCGACGTCAAAAACGCGCTGAAAAACAACGACTACATTTCTGGTCTGGGCACGACGCAGGGCAGGCTCGTCCAGGTCAATCTTTCCGCGTCGACCGACCTGCACAGCCTGGAGCAATTCCGAAAGCTCGTGGTGAAACAATCGGAAAGCGCGATCATCCGACTACAGGATGTCGCGAGCGTCTCGCTCGGCAGCGACGACTACGACTCTGCCACGCTGTTCAACGGAGATTTGGGTGTCTTCATCGGCATCCAGACCGCACCCACAGCCAATCTCCTCGATGTCATCAAGGGTGTGAAAGCGGCGCTGCCGGACATAGAGGCGCAACTCCCCGGCGACGTGGTCATGAAGGTGCTGTATGATTCGACCGCCTTCGTGAATAGCTCCATTCGAGAAGTGCTCATGTCGCTCATGGAAGCGATTGCGATCGTGACGCTGGTCGTCTTCGCCTTCCTCGGAACATGGCGTTCGGTGCTCATACCGGTCATCGCCATTCCGCTGTCGCTTATCGGCACCTTCGCGCTGATGCTGGCGATGGGCTTCTCGATCAATCTCCTCACATTGCTCGCATTGGTGCTCGCCATCGGCCTTGTCGTCGACGACGCCATCATCATCGTCGAGAACGTCAACCGGCACATGGAAGACGGAATGAAGCCGCTTGATGCGGCAATCCAGGCGGCGCGAGAGCTTGCCAGCCCAATCATCGCGATGACGGTCGTCCTCATCGCCGTTTATATTCCGGTCGGTTTCCAAGGCGGCTTGACCGGCGCGCTCTTCACAGAGTTCGCCTTCACGCTCGCTGGGGCGGTCACCGTATCCGCAGTGATTGCCCTCACTCTTTCGCCGATGAACAGTGCCTATCTTTTGAAGCCTCATCAGGAACTCGGCGCGTTCGAGAAGCAGGTCGTACGCGCCATCGACGGCGCTCTGGAGTCGTTGACCAATGGCTATCGCCGCCTGTTGATAGGCACGCTCAAGACGCTGCCGGTTGTCGCAACCTTCGGCCTGCTGGTGCTCGCGAGCATCTATTGGCTCTATACGAGCTCGACCAGCGAACTGGCGCCTAACGAAGACCAGGGGGTCGTGCTGAGCCTGACGACGCACGCGCCGAACGCCACACTGGCGCAAAAGGAATTTTACGCAGCTCAGGCCTATGACCTTATCGCCAAGCGGCCAGAAACCAATACCGTCTTCCAGATCGTGACTGCGGGCCAGTCGATCGCCGGCTGGGTTCTGAAGCCTTGGGATGAACGGAAGGCGACCGCCGCTGACCTGCAGCCGGAGTATCAGACGGCGCTCGATTCAATTGCGGGCGTCCGCGCGTTCGCTTTCCAGATGTCGCCATTGCCGGGCAGCAACGGATTGCCCGTGCAGTTCGTGATCAGCACGACGAACGACTTCGCACAACTCAACACCGTGGCGGAGCAGTTCATGGTGGCGGCGCGCAAGACGGGACAGTTCATCGCGCTCGACAACGATCTTCGCTTCGACCAGCCGCATGCCACAGTTGTCATTGACCGGGAGAAGGCGGCCGAACTTGGCCTTAGCATGAACGATGTTGGCAGCGCCCTTGCTACTATGCTGGGCGGCAATGACGTCGGCTATTTCAGCCTCGACGGACGTTCTTACAAAGTCATCCCGCAAGTCCAGCAGAACGCTCGCCTCAACACCGACCAGCTTCTCGACTTTTCGATCATGTCTAGCGACGGCGTAAGCGTTCCCTTGTCGACTGTCGCCCGAATCGAGACCACCACCGTTCCGGAATCTCTCAACCACTTCCAGCAGGTCAATGCGGCCACGATCTCGGGCGTCACGATGCCTGGTGTCGCTCTGGGGGATGCGTTGGCGACCCTCAAGAAGGTCAGCGCTGACATACTGCCTCCAGGGTACACGATCGACTATGGTGGTCAGTCTAGGCAGATCCAGCAGGAGTCCGGCGGCTTCCTGATGACCTACGCCTTTGCGGTGATCATCGTGTTCCTGGCGCTTTCTGCCCTGTTCAACAGCTTCCGGGACCCGATCACGATTTTAGTCTCCGTGCCAATGTCGCTCGCCGGCGCTTTGATCTTCATCAGCCTTGGAGTCGGCGGTGCCAGTCTCAACATTTACACCCAGGTAGGATTGGTCACCCTTATGGGCCTCGTCAGTAAGCACGGCATTCTCATGCTAGAAGTCGCGAACGAACGGCGAGCCGAGGGAAAGTCCAAACACGACGCCATCGTCGAAGCAGCGAGCATTCGCCTTCGTCCGATCCTCATGACAACCGCCGCCATGGTACTCGGCGTCGTGCCCCTGATCACCGCTTCGGGTGCCGGCGCTGCATCGCGGTTCAACATAGGTCTCGTGATCGCAAGCGGGCTGTCGATCGGGACGCTCTTCACCCTCTTTGTTGTTCCCGCGGTCTACATGCTCATCGCAAAGGGGAACGAGCCGGCAGTGGCGAGCCAAGCCGTGTCAGAACAGGTCAACACCGCGTGAGGATTGCGGAATTTGATGCGCAACTGGAGAAAGGCGGGTATTTTTCAAGAGAGTGCGCTGACTCCGTGTCCGAGCAGCCGATCTTCCGCGACAAAGCCCGTCAAAAATCATCGCCCGTCGTGCAGTGGAGTGAACTTATCGATTGGAAAAGTGCGCAATCAGCGTCGCGCTGCAGCGTTGAACGGACGCGAGCGTCGGGCGATGTGACAGGTCCGGGCTAGTGCCGGAGCCAGCGAGTGGCAGCATTACGGTCCAGCTTCCGACCAATCTCGGCCCGCCTGCAACAACCAGACGGATTGCTGAGGTTTTTGGATCACTGGGTGACCACAAAAAAGTGCATTAGTCACGCGAACCCGAACACTGGTTCACATTCAGCGGCTGCCAGATCCAGTGACGAGTTCCATGGAAACACAATGTATGCTTGAGCAACTCAAGTGACCGCGCCCGCTTCATTGCGGGGCCAGCGGCGGTTTGGCTCGAGTGCATTGCCTTTCGCATTCACAGAAATGGGTTAAATGCCGGGGCGAATGATCTGGAGCAACCAGTCACTGAATGCCAAAAGGGATGAAGCATGACCAGTGTCACAACAAAGCAACAGCGGCGAAGCAAGCGAGCCCACGCACGCAGCGGCAGGCCACCGAAAGAGCTGGCTCATGAAGTGGACGAGCGTATCCTTGATGCGGCTCGCCGAGTGTTCCTAACGCGCGGGCTCGGCCGAGCCAGTATAAACGAGATCGCCCGGCTTGCTCATGCTGGGAAGCCGAGCATCTACGCACGTTACGCCACCAAAGAGGACTTGTTTGCTGCCGTTGCCATCCGCAATGCCACAAATATCAAGGCGGGGATCAGCGACAGCGCCGACGCCGGAAAGACACTCGCAGAGCGACTGACTCGGCTTGGGGTAGACGTTCTGGAGTACCTGTTGGGTGGCGACACAGTCGCCTTTATGCGTCTCTCCATGGCCGAGGTCGGCAGCTTTCCACACTTGCCAAGGGTCGGCCAGATGGCGCGCCAGCAGGGCGCCAACGCTGTGGCAGAGGTTCTGAGCGCAGTTGCCCGCTCAAACGAGATCGCGATCGTCCCCGCCTTTGCACCGGAGCGTGCCGCAACGACCGCCCAGTTTTTCCTTGACCTGGTAATAGGCCCCGCTCTCATGCGCGCCTTTCTTGGAGAAGACCTCAATCAGTTGCGCAGGGAGATCGCAGGCCATGTGGCCCTCAGCGTCAAATTCTTTCTCGCGGCATGCCTGAACGGCGGCGCCGACTGACTTAGCTCCGGGCTTTGACCGCAGCCGGTCCTTCGAATTTGATCTTTCCAAGCTTATTCATCCAGCCAACTAGCATGAACCCAAACTTGTCAACTCAACGAGGGGCTAAAGCTGCTGGTGAAACGCGCGGGAATCGAACCCGGTCAGAGTGACCCGCCAGCCCCGGCCGCATGCCCTGTCGGCGTAACGATCCGGCAGCTACCGACTCAGACCATGTCCAAACCTGGTCAGGCATGCCGATGACCGCCGGCGCATGGGATCTCACCAATGCCGCGCCTGCTTGGGCGTCAGAAGTAGCCAAATTGAAGATTCTGAGCCGGCGCTCGCCAAGCGGTGTGTCGAACTTGCGATCGTCCCACATCCACTCGGGCTGTCGCGGCGACGTTGCTCCCGCTTGAGCAGTTGAGGAGCCATTGCGGGGATCCGTCCAGCGCCTGCGAGGCAGAGATTTTCCAATCGAAGCGCTCTTCCGTAAATCGAGCATCGGGAACTGGAGGCAAGAAGGCCTCGCCAAATAGGCCAACAGGATTTCGTAAATCGTAACAAACGTCCCACACGTTCCATAAGTACCAAACTGTTTCACAAGTATAACATGTATCAAAATTGGTGATAATCGGGCAACATCTGGAGATATATCTGGACGTTTCAGATTTCAGATCGAAAAATACCTTTGAACAAACCATCATGACCGATAATCCCTTGCTGAGAGGCGGCGCGTCACGCCGCTTCGTGGACGGGGTTGAAGGCTGAAAGCTTGGCCGGCCCCTTTAACTTCACTGGAGGTCAAAGAATGAACATCAAGAGCCTACTTCTCGGC
>NZ_VFVA01000012.1:0-156674 GCF_006442155.1 Mesorhizobium sp. B2-4-14
CCCTTGAAGTCGAGCACGCCGATCATCTCGCGGCCGGTCGACTTGTTGAACTCCTCCACCTCCGGCATCGGCTCGGTGAGCAGGTACATGTGCTCCATGGCCAGCACCGGGAGTTCGACGCCGACCATGCGGCCGATCTCGCGTGCCCACAGCCCGCCGCAGTTGACGACATGCTCGGCATGGACCGTGCCCTGCTCGGTGACGACGTTCCAGGTGCCGTCCGGCTGCTGAGTCAGGTCGACGACGCGGTTGCGCAGCACGATCTCTGCGCCTAGTTTTTTCGCGGCTTTGGAATAAGCGATGGTGGTGCCCGAGGGATCGAGATGGCCTTCGACCGGGTCCCACATGGCGCCGACGAAATTCGTCTCGTCCATCAGCGGGAACATCGCCTTGGCTTCGGACGGGGTGATCAGCTCGGTGTCCATGCCGAGATAGCGGCCCTTGGCGTGGGCGAGCCGCAGGAAATCCATGCGCTCGGGCGTATCGGCCATCATCACGCCGCCGGTCAGGTGCAGCGAACAGGACTGGCCGGATATTTCCTCGATCTCCTTGTAGAGTTGGACCGTATAGGCCTGCAGCTTGGCGACGTTGGGATCGCCGTTGAGCGTATGGAAGCCGCCCGCCGCGTGCCAGGACGAGCCGGAGGTCAGCTCCGAACGCTCGATCAGCATGATGTCGGTCCAGCCGGCCTTGGCCAGATGATAAAGAACCGAGCAGCCGACGACGCCGCCGCCAATAACAACCGCTTTTACATGGGATTTCATGAAGATAGGTCCATCTTTGAAGAGATTTAATCGAGAGAGCAGGGCGTGAAAACAAAGCGCAAATCGGATACGGCGATGTTTTCGGTCAGCTTGCCGTCAAGCGCGGCAAGGATGGTTTCCCCCACTCCGTCGCCGCTTCGCGGCGCCACCTCTCCCCCCTCCGGAGGGAGAGGAAAGGCGCCGGCTGGAATCGCCGCGCACCCTTCCTCTCCCCCGTCGATCGGGGGAGAGGTGTCGAGCGCAGCTCGACGGAGTGGGGGTCGACTGTTCGTCAACAACATTGGTCAGAAGTCCGTCGGCGCGCCGCCTTCGGCCGTGCGCTTCGCGACAAAGGCGTTGAGCTCCTCGCGGATGGCTGGATCCATGTAGGGTTCGTCGTAAGAGGCCAGACGTTCCTTCCACACCTTGTTGGCTTTTTCCATCGCTGTCGGCGATCCGGCTTCCGCCCAGGTTTCGAAATTGCGCCAGTCCGACAGGATCGGCGAATAGAAGGCGGTCTTGTAGCGGTCCTGCGTGTGCTGGGTGCCGAAGAAGTGGCCGCCGGGGCCGACTGACTGGATGGCGTCGAAGCCGAGCGCTTCGTCGGAAAGGTCGAGCGGGGTGAGGAATTCGGCCACCATTTGCAGCAGGTCGATGTCCAGAATGGTCTTCTCGTAGGAGCAACGCAGGCCGCCCTCGAGCCAACCGGCCGCATGCATCATCAGGTTGCCGCCGCCCTGGACCGCGCCCCACAGCGAGAACACGCTCTCATAGGCCGCCTGTGCATCGACCGTGTTGGCGGCGCAGGTGTTGGAGGTGCGGTAGGGAATCTTGTAGCGGCGGGCAAGCTGACCGCCGACGAGTTGCGCCTTCATGTATTCCGGCGTGCCGAAGGCAGGTGAACCGGACTTCATGTCGACATTGGAGGTGAAGCCGCCATAGCCGACCGGTGCGCCCTTCTTCACCATCTGGGCAAAAGCGATGCCGGACAGCGCCTCGGCATTCTGCTGCACCAGCGCGCCGGCGATGGTGACCGGGGCCATGGCGCCCGAAAGCGTGAACGGCGTGACGATGACGACCTGGCCCATGCTCGACATCTGGATGATGCCTTCCATCATCGGCACGTCGAGCTTGAGCGGCGAATTGGTGTTGATGATGGTGAATACCGACGGCTCCGCCATCAATTGCTCGCGGCTGATGCCGCGCGCGATGCGAGTGATCTCGATGCCGTCGACATTGCGCTCCTTGCCGAGGGAATAGATGTGGAACACCTTGTCGGTGAGCGTGGCGAGGTCGCGGACGCATTCGAGGTGACGGACCGACGGATGGATGTCGGTCGGCTCGACCGGATAGCCGCCGGTACAGTTCAAGATGTTGTGCATCTGCGCCAGGCGCAGGAAATTGCGGTAGTCCTGCTGGTTGCCGGGCCGGCGGCCGCGATCGATGTCGGAGCAGTTGGGCGCCGACGCCATCATCGAGATGATCAGATTGTTGCCGCCGAAACGCACATTGTGCGCGGGATTGCGAGCATGGATGGTGAATTCGGACGGACAATGGGAGACCAGTTCGAGGATCATGTCGCTGTCGAAGCGTACCCGCTCGCTGCCCTCACGCACGTCGGCGCCATGCGCCTTCATGATGCGGCGGGCCTCGTCGTGCAGCACGTCGACGCCGATTTCCCTGAGCACGCGCAAGGAGGCGAGGTGGATCGATTCCAGCTCGTCCTCGGATACCAGCCTGGTCGGCTGCAACGGGTTTTTCAGCTGGCGGAAGGCAGGCTGCTCGAACGCGGCCGAGCCACCGGCGCGTTTTCCGGCGCGGCCGCCCCGACGGGCGCGATCGGTTGCCGGAGCCGGTTCGGCGGGTTGAAGGGCGGCGGTCATGAGGAGCCTCGTAGGATGCGAAAGTGGGCGGCATAATGGACCGGCGGCGGTCCGGCCATTGCGGAGGCGGCGACCACTAGAGCGAGGGAAGCGACATGCCGGAACGGCAGTTGCATGGCGGGGACCTCACCTTGTCACCATGACGCGCCAGCAAGTGCTGAGCGCGGCCGAGTGAATGGATGCCGACGGCGCGCGCGTTACAGTACCGTCTTTTACTTCTGATATACTTGCGGGCTGAACGTCTTTGGAGGGACAGCCCCATGCCTGATGTCGTCAAGGTGCGTGCCGCGACCAACAACGAAGTCGCGTTCCTTTCCTGGGACATAGACGGGATGATCCCGGACTGCCTGGGCTTCGAGATCGTGCGCCTCTATCCCGATACAGGCGAAGAGCGTTGCCTGGCGTCCTGGGTGCCCTTCAAGGGCCAGAGCAACAAGGACTGGATTCCCCAGGATACCGGCGTCTGGCCGGTGCAGAAGACCTTCTGGCGCGATCTCACCGTGCGGCGGCGCCGCGACAGCATCGACGTCAGACCTGACGGTGAATTGATTGCCTATCGGGTGCGCCCGGTAGGCGACATGAAGCCCGGCCTCGATCCAGTGCCGGTGCGACCCGAACAGGTCGTCGACGGCAAGCCCGCCTACACCGGGCCGGCGCGGCCGCTGGGCTATCTCGGCCGGGGTGCGGTCAGCCCACCGATCTTCCTGGGGCAGATGTTCGGCAAGGCGCGTGTGGCCTTCACCAATGGCGTGCTGTCGACGCAATGGATGTCGCATGCACTGGCGGAAGCCGGCATCAAGGTCGGGCAGCGCGACAAGATCAGGGCGGTGCTGCAGGATCCGACCAGCAAGATACGCGCCTACCTGCATGGCGATGTGCCCGACGTGCTGACCAGCCTGCTGAAACGGGCCAAGACGGACGGCGGCACCGTCCGGCTCGCGCTTTACGAGCTTGGCGACGACGAGCTGTGCGACGCCATCCTCGCCGCGAAGGATGTCGTGGAGGTCATTCTTTCCAATTCGGGCAAGGACGACCAGACCAAGGCGTGGGACGCCGGCAACGCGCCCTACAGGAAGCGCCTGCACGACGCGGGCGTGGTGGTGACGGATCGCCTCTTCAACAACAACCACATCGGCCACAACAAGTTTGCCGTCTACCGCGACGCCCAGGGGAAGCCGCAAGCGGTGATGACCGGCAGCACCAACTGGACGTCGACGGGCATTTGCGGGCAGTCCAACAACGCCTTCATCCGCGACGATCCTGCAATGGCCGAAATCTTCGACGCCTACTGGGATCGCATGAAGGCCGACGTGTTTCCGCCGCCGGCCTCGGAAAGCGCTGCCGGCCGCGTGGCACAGACGCAAGGCGTGCCGTTTCGCAAGGAGAACCACATGCCAAACCCTCTGAACGGCACCACGGCGGTGCTGGACGGCATGACGATCTGGTTTTCGCCGAACGATCCCGACCGCAACAAGAAGGACATCTCGGTGCGGCCGGTGGATCTCGAGGATGTCTTCGCCCGCATCAAGGCTGCGAAGCGGGCGGTGCTGTTTCTGGTGTTCAATCCCTCGCTGCTCGGCGAAAACTCGATCGTCGACCAGGCCGTCGCGGCGGCGAAGGCCGATCCGAAGCTGATCGTGCAGGGCGCGATAAGCGACGAAACCGCCATGCCCAACTATGTCGCGCCGACCAAGGATCCGGTCACCCACAAGTCGAACAAGGACGGCAAGGCGCCCTTCGTCTATCCGGAAAAGATCTGGGAGGCTCCGAACGTCTCCGTCGTGCGGGCGGCGAACCTGACCGGCGCCACCATCGCCCGCGACTTCCAGGCCGAGGTGCTGACCGTCGGCCATGCGATCGTGCACGACAAGATCGTCATCATCGATCCGATGGAGGAGAACGCCACCGTCATCACCGGCAGCCACAATCTCGGTTACAAGGCCTCTTACGAAAATGACGAGAACCTTGTGATCGTCGAAGGCGACAAGACCTTCGCGGCCGCCTACGCGGTGCACATGCTCGACGTGTTCGACCACTACAAGTTTCGCGCTTGGCGGAGGACGATCGGCAAGGGGCCTTCGGACGATGACGGACTTTCCATCGACGACCAGTGGCTGAAGCCTTACGCCGACGGCAAGAAGGGCGCGATCGCCCGCTATTTCCCGTAGCGTGGCCTGCCGCGCATCTCAGGCTCATCCGATCCAGGCCCGCTCGGCCACGATCGGGCGCACAGGCCGATTGGCGCAAGCGGATTTCGCTTGCCGGCCCTTTCCTTCCCCCGATCGTACCGGTAGCTAATGACGCCTGCCGCGCGGAGGTCAGCCGGCACTTCACATGGATTGACTGCATGGTCGCAACCGGCTCGAGCGAAGGCGAAGCGCGGACGCAGTGGGCAGCGCTCGCCGGCGTCACCGCGGCACTTGCCATGTTCGGCGCCGCGCAGGGGTTGAGCTCGCCGCTGTTCACGCTCCTGATGCAGAAGCAAGGCATGTCGCCAGGGTTGATCGGCCTGTCCGCGGCGACGATGCCGCTCGGGCTGATCCTGTCGGCGTCATTCGTGCCGGCGGCTGTCCGCCTGGTCGGTGCGCGCACGCTGGCGGTCGGCTGCTCGCTGATCGGAGCGCTGTGCTTCCTGGCCATCGGCTATCTGCAGAACTGGGTAGCCTGGTACGTGATCCGCTTTCTAATCGGCGTGGTCATCAATCCGCTCTATATCCTTGGCGAAGTGTGGGCGCTGTCGCTGGCGCCGCCTTCGCGGCGCGGCCGGGTGATGGGCGTGTTCAACACGCTGATGGGCGCCGGCTACGCCGCCGGCCCGTTCACCCTGACACTGGTCGGTACGCAGGGCTGGGCTTCCTTCAGCGTCGGCATTGGCGGCTTCGTGCTTTGCGCCGTCATCCTGCGCCTTGTTTCTTCGAAGCTCACCGGTTTCGAGGATGATGGGCAGCCGGCCGGCAGCTTTGCCGGTTTTGCCCGGCTGGCGCCGGCGCTGCTGCTGGCCGTGCTGGTCTCGGCCGCCGTCCAGCAAAGCACCTATGCGCTGGTTCCCGTCTTCGGCGCCGACTACGGCCTGCCGGAGGCCGTGCTCGCAGCACTGGTGATGGCGCTGTCCCTGGGCAACATCCTGCTGCAGATCCCGCTTGGCCTGCTTGCCGAACGCTTCGGCGGCCGCCCCATGATCCTGGCCTGCGCGATGGCGACGGCAGTTTGCGCGGCGCTGCTGCCGCTCACGATAACGACACCGCTGATCTGGATGGTGCTGCTGGTGATGGGCGCGGTCGGCTATGGCGTCTATACGATGGCGCTGGTGGAACTCGGCAGCCGCTTCAAGGGCACGCTGCTCGTCACCGGCAATGCGGCTTTCGCCTTGCTGTGGGGCGTTGGCGGCATTGTCGGCCCGCCCGGCGCCGGCCTGTTGATGCAGGGCATCGGCCCGCTGGGGCTGCCTGTGGTGATCGCAGGGCTTGATGCCGTGCTGGTCATCTTCGCGCTCTATCGCTCGTCCGTGCGCCAGAGCGGCAAGGCGTGATGGTGGCGGGTTCGGATGAAGTCGCGGGAAGGCCTGAATCCTCTGCCCAGATGCCGCAGCTATTGAATATCGGAGATCGCATGTCGATGTTGCATGCCGAAGCAATCGGAGATTCCATGACCAAGCCCATCGCCAAGCCAGAATCCGCTCATGAAGACCCCTTCCTCTGGCTAGAGGACAGGACGAGCGAACAATCGCTCGACTGGGTGCACCGCCAGAACGAGATCACGGTTGGCGAACTGCAGGGCGATCCATCCTATCAGGCGTCGTTCCAGACGGCGCTCGACCTGATGACGGCGGAGGACAACATCGCTGTCGGTGCGGCCATTGCCGGTCATGTCTATAATTTCTGGCAGGACAAGACCAATGCGCTCGGCCTGTGGCGCCGCACGACCGTCGCTTCCTACAAGACCGACAAGCCCGAGTGGGAGACAATCATCGACTTCGACCAGCTCGCGGCGAAAGAGGGGATCAAATGGGTCTTCAGCGGCGCCAGCCGGCTCTATCCGGACTTCAGCCGCTGCCTGCTCTCGATGTCCCCGGACGGCGGCGACGCCAGCGAGATGCGCGAGTTCGACATCGACACCAAGTCCTTTATCGAGAACGGATTCCGTGCGCCGGCCTCCAAGTCGGGTTTTGGCTGGCTGGACAAGGACACGGTCATCGTCTCGGCGGCCCTCGAGGACGCGGACAAGACCGAATCCGGCTATCCGCGCGTGGTCAAGCTGTGGAAGCGCGGCACGAAACTCGAAAACGCCACGCCGATCTTCGAGGGAAAGACCGAGGACCTCGCTGTCGGCGCCGGCGTCGAATTCGACGGCGAGAAACGTCATCTGTTCCTGGCGCGAACGCTCAATTTCTTCGCATCGCACAGTTTCCTGCATCTGCCATCAGGCGAAAACAGGCGCATTCCGCTGCCCGACGACGTCACCGACACAGCGCTTTTCAAGGATCAACTGGTGTTCGGGGTGCGCACCCCCTGGACGGCGCCGGACGGCACGGCGTGCCAGCCTGATGGACTCTATTCGCTCGATTTCGCGCATTGGATCGAAACCGGCGGTTTTGGCGCCATCGAAACCTTGTTGGCGCCGGCATATCACGTGTCGATTGCCGGGCTCGCCAGAACGCAGGACCGGTTGTTCATCAGCCTGATGGACAATGTGCGTGGCAAGGTGCTCGTCTGCCAGCGCAAGGACAGCGCCTGGTCGCTGAAGCCCGTCGCACTGCCCGAAAACGGCACTGTCGGCATCAGCCATGCCGAGCATTTCGGCTCCAGCGTGTCCTTCTCCTTCACTGATTTCCTGACGCCGAGTTCAATCATCTGGTCCGATGACGATGGTGAGACGCTTGCGACGGTGAAGTCGCAGCCGGCGCGTTTCGATGCCTCGCCGCTGATCTCGGAGCAGTTCGAGGCGCGCTCGAAGGATGGTACGATGATCCCATACTTCGTCGTGCGGCGTCGCGACCAGAAGGGGCCGGTGCCGACGCTGCTCTACGGCTATGGCGGCTTCGAAGTGCCGCTGCTGCCGGGCTATGCCGGTGTGCGAGGCAGGCTGTGGCTGGAGAAGGGCAACGCCTATGTGCAGGCCTGTATTCGCGGCGGCGGCGAGTTCGGGCCGGCCTGGCACCAGGCCGCATTGAAGGGCAAGCGCCAGAACGGCTTCGATGACTTCGCCGCGGTGGCAGAGGACGTCGTCAGGCGCGGCATCGCCACGGCTGCCTCGCTCGGCATCCAGGGTGGCTCGAATGGCGGGCTGCTGACCGGCGTTTCCCTGACGCAGCACCCGGAACTGTTTGGCGCCGTCGTCGTCGAGGTGCCGCTGCTCGACATGCTGCGCTACACCGAATTGCCGCCGGGCGCTTCGTGGATGGCAGAGTATGGCGATCCGTCGAAGCCGGAAGACGCGAAATGGCTATCCGCCTATTCGCCCTATCAACATGTCACTGCCGATACCGCCTATCCGCCGGTGCTCTTGACCACCTCGACCGCCGACGACCGGGTTCATCCCGGCCACGCGCGCAAGATGGCGGCCCGCCTCCAGGAGGCCGGGCACGCGAAGGCGCTGTTCTTCGAGGAAACCGAGGGCGGACATGGCGGGCGTGGCGACCGCCGGCCGCAGGCCGCGCAGACGGCGATGAAATACGTGTTCCTGCAGAGGGCGCTGAGCGCCAACCCATAGACACATTCCCTCATGGGCCAAGCGAAGGGTGGTTCACGTCGACCAGCCTTTGCTCTAAGGTACCGACCATGGCTCTCGTCAGGATATTGGTCAGCGCAGTTGGGGCTCGCGCGTTCAGGGTCGCAGTGACACCGTCACCGCGCACGCTGCGCGCCGAGCTTTTGCGGCTGTGCGCCCGCATCGGCTATTCGCCACCTGCCTGCCTCTGATGCATTCGCCCCGGCGCAGCCGGATTGAATCCAGAGGAAAGATCAGACATGACCTATCAAAATTATTCGCTGAAGCAGCTTCAGCAGATCGACGCCGCGCATCACCTGCATCCCTTCACCGACCATAGGGAACTGCGCGAGGCCGGCTCGCGCGTCATCACTCATGCCAATGGCCCGTTCATTTACGATTCCGAAGGGGCGGAGCTGCTCGACGGCATGGCCGGCCTGTGGTGCGTCAACATCGGCTATGGCCGGGACGAACTGGCCGAGGCCGCCTATGCCCAGATGAAGGAACTGCCTTACTACAATTCCTTCTTCAAATGCTCGACGCCGACGCCGGTGCTGTTGTCGAAGAAGCTGGCCGAAATCGCGCCACGTAACGTCAACCAGGTGTTCTATGGGTCATCCGGTTCGGAGGCCAACGACACCGCGTTGCGTCTTGTGCGCCATTACTGGGTGCTGGAAGGCAAGCCGGAAAAGAACCGCGTCATCTCGCGCAAGATGGCCTATCACGGCTCGACCATCGCCGGCACCTCGCTCGGCGGCATGGATGCCATGCACAAGCAACTCAACGGGGCCGTGCCCAACATCGTCCATGTGATGATGCCCTATGCCTATGAGCTGGCGCTGCCGGGTGAGAGCGACCATGAGTTCGGCCTGCGCGCGGCCAAATCGGTCGAGGATGCCATCCTCGAGGCCGGCGCCGACAAGGTCGCGGCTTTCATCGGTGAGCCGGTGATGGGCGCGGGCGGCGTCAAGATCCCGCCGGCCAGTTACTGGCCCGAAGTGCAGCGCATCTGCCGCAAATACGACGTGCTGCTGATGCTGGACGAGGTCATCACCGGCTATGGCCGCACCGGCGAGTGGTTTGCCGCGCAGACCTTCGGCATCGAGCCCGACACGATCACCACGGCAAAGGCGCTGACCTCGGGCTATCAGCCGTTGTCGGCACTCCTGGTCGGCGATCGCATAGCCTCGACGCTGGTCGAGAAGGGGGGCGAGTTCAACCATGGCTACACCTATTCGGGTCACCCCGTGGCCTGCGCCGTGGCGTTGAAGAACCTGGAGATCATCGAACGGGAAGGCCTGGTCGACCGCGTCAGGAACGACACCGGGCCGTATTTCGCCAAGGCCCTGCAAGAGCGCATTGCTGGGCATGACCTGGTTGGCGAAGTGCGCTCGATCGGACTGATGGGTGCGATCGAGATCGTCAAGGACAAGGGGACCAAGGAACGGTTCCTGCCGTCAGGAAGTGCCGCGGTGACGGTCCGCGATCATGCGATCGCCAACGGCATGATGCTGCGCGCCACCGGCGATACGATGATCCTGTCGCCGCCGCTGATCTGGACCCGCGATACGATCGACATGGCCTGCGAACGTATCGGCAAAGCGCTGGATTTGGCACAGGCGGATCTGCGCAAGCGGTAGGCGAAGCTCGACCGGGCGTTTCTTCAGGAGACGCTCGGTATCGAGAAGATACCATCCTGGCCAGGGAACGATCCCACCTTTGGCGCGTAGTGTGAGCGGCGGTCGATCCGGCCGCGAAGGGGGTTCCATGAGAAAGACCAGACGTCGACGCGTGCAGGAAGCGAACAGCATCGGCGCGGGCCTGATGCTGGCGCCGATGGTGGCGATGATGCGCCTGCCACTGATGGCCATGGAGGCCCGGAGCGGCGAGCCCTGGAGTGCGGAGACGGCAAGGGCGGTCAGCGAGAAGACCGTCGCGATGGCCGAGGGCGCGGTTGCGGCGCAAATGTCGTTTCTGCAGTCGGCGGCCCGTTTCTGGCCGGAGGTTCTTTCCGGCCAGACACCGTCGCTGCTCAACGGCGTCGCGGCTGAACGGTCGATCAGCGCCGCGCTGAAGCCGGCCAGCCGGGCTGTGAAGGCGAATTTTCGCCGGCTTTCGTCAAAGGCTTGAAATGGGTGCCGCGGAACTTTGATTTTCGGGTTGGCCCGATTCCGGGCGGAAAACCGTTTCACACTTTTTCTGGAGTTGCTTTAAAACCGATCGGTATACGCACCGACGGGAGGCAGCATGGCAGCACAACCGCTCAATCAGCCAGCCGAAATCCCGGCCGAGCTAGATCGCTGGAATTGGGGCGCCTTTTTCCTCAACTGGATCTGGGGCATCGGCAACAACACTTTCATCGCGCTGCTGGCGCTGATCCCGGTCGTCAACCTCATCATGATCTTCGTGCTTGGAGCACGCGGCAGCCGCTGGGCCTGGCAGAACAGGACCTGGCGCGATGCCGAACAATTCCGCAGGACGCAGCGCAACTGGGCAATCGCGGGCCTTTCCGTCTGGGTGGTCAGTATAGGCGGCTGCGCGACGATGGTCGGCAGCGTCCATTTATGCTCAAAGGTAATGGTGCCTATCACATGACCATGGACGCCATTCGCGCCGACAGCCGTGTGAAAGCCGCCATTGGTGACGATGTGACCGACAATTTCTGGGTCGGCGGGCATCTCAACGTCAATGCGAATGGCGCGGGCGATGCCCAGTTCAGCATTCCCGTTCACGGCGCCAAGGGTAAAGGGACCGTATTTTCCCACCTGGTTCGCAATGCAGGCACATGGAGCATGCGCCTGCTCGTGATCAGGGTGGACGGTTTCGATGCGCCGATCGTGTTGACCAATGAAGATCACGTGCCGATCCCGAACGCCGCGATCGGAATATAGGCTCCAGCCCGGATCGGGCGCGGCGGAAATGCAAAAACCGCGCTCCGTCGGGAACGCGGCTTTGCCAGATACGCATGGCGTTTCGCTACTCAACACTTGGCGAAGGGCTCCGGTACGCGAGACCTGATCCGGAGCGCCGGGCGGATGCGATATGTCCGCCTCGCAATCCGTTTTATAGGGACATCGTTACCGCGGAGTTATCGAGAGCTTAAACAAATCTAAATTTGCGGCCGTCCTGCCGGGCCAACCAGGAAAAAGCCCATCAAACCCGTTGGTTACGCAGGGGCGCCGCGCAGAAAATTAATTATACCGGAGAAATCGGCGCCGCCATGCCCCTGGGCGTTGAACAGGGCATAGAGTTGTGCCGCTTCGGCACCAAGTGGCGTCACCGCGCCCGCGCCAAGTGCTGCTTCCTGTGACAGTTTCAGGTCCTTCAGCATAAGGGCGGCGGCAAAGCCCGGCTTGTAGTCCTTGTTGGCGGGCGAGGTGGGCACCGGGCCGGGCACCGGGCAATAGGTGGTCAGCGACCAACATTGGCCTGAAGAGGTCGAGGCGACGTCGAACAGCGCCTGATGCGACAGGCCGAGCTTTTCCGCCAGCACGAAGGCCTCGGCGACACCGATCATCGAAATGCCGAGGATCATGTTGTTGCAGATCTTCGCCGCCTGGCCGGCGCCAGCGCCGCCGCAATGGACGATGCGGCCGGCCATCGGCTTGAGGATTGGTTCGGCCGTGGCGAATGCATCGTCGGAGCCCCCGGCCATGAAGGTCAGCGTGCCGGCGGTGGCGCCGCCGGTGCCGCCGGAAACAGGGGCGTCGATCGACAGCAGGCCGTGTTTCGCCGCGATGGCATGCGCCTTGCGTGCCGAATCGACGTCAATCGTCGAGGAGTCGATGAACAGCGCGCCTTTTTTTGCCTTGGAGGCGATGTCCTCATAGACCGACAGCACGTGCTTGCCGGCGGGGAGCATAGTGATGACTACATCGGCGTCCTTCACTGCGGCCGGCGCGTTGGCCATGACGATGACGCCGTGTTCCCTCGCGACGGTCAGGTTCTCCGTCACCAGATCGAAGCCATGCACCGTATGCCCTGCCTTGACCAGGTTCGCGGCCATTGGATTGCCCATATTGCCGAGGCCGATGAAGGCGATGGTGGTCATAGGGGCGCTCCTTGATTTGGGGTGAGGCCTTTAGGCAGTAGGCAGTAGGCAGTAGGCAGTAGGCAGTAGGCAGTAGGCGACTATTCGGGTGCAAGTTTGATGATAAGTTGGCGAAGCATTTTTCCGATGCCCTCGGTCGCTAACAGCATCTGATTTGTTTGATCGTGCGTGGCTAAGCCGATTCGTTCGGCGATCTGGAGGTGCGTCTCGAACTCTTTCAGGGAGCCTTGGGCAATCCTGAGAAATTGCTGATAAGAGCCTCTATTGTCTCGGCCGTACCCTTCCGCGATGTTCGCAGGAATGGAGTTGGCTGAACGACGGATCTGGCTGGTGAGCCCATATAATTCTTCTTTTGGCCACGTCTTGGTCAACGAGTAGGTAGCGACGGCCAGGTCCATGGCCTGCTGCCACACGATAAGATCCTTGTACGAATTGATCTTGCCGGTCATCTCTGCCTACTGCCTACTGCCTACTGCCTAGTTTCACCTTCCGATCAAGGCGCGCGCTATGATGACGCGCATTATCTCGTTGGTGCCTTCGAGGATCTGGTGGACACGCAGATCCCTCACCAGCTTCTCGATGCCGTAACCATGCAGATAACCGTAACCGCCGAGCAGTTGCAGCGCATCGTTGGCGACGTTGAAACCGGTGTCGGTGACGAAGCGCTTGGCCATCGCCGACCATTTGCCGGCATCCGGCGCCTTGCGGTCGAGTTTGGAGGCAGCGGCATAGAGGAAGATGCGCGCGGCCTGCAGTTCTGTCTCCATGTCGGCCAGCCTGAACTGCAAAGCCTGGAACTGATTGATTTTCGAGCCGAAGGCCTTGCGCTCGGCCGTGTAGGACAGCGCCTTGTCGAGCGCCGACTGCGCGCCACCCAGCGAACAGGCGGCGATGTTCAGCCGGCCGCCGTCGAGGCCGGCCATGGCGATGCCGAAGCCGGCGCCTTCACCCGACAGAAGGTTTTCGGCCGGCACCTTGCAGTCCTCGAAAATGACTTGGCGCGTCGACTGCATGTGCCAGCCCATCTTGTGCTCGTTGGCGCCGAAGGAGAGGCCGGGCGCGTCCTTCGGCACGATGAGGGTGGAAATGCCCTTTGGCCCGTCCGCGCCAGTACGCACCATGACGGCATAGACATCGCTGTCGCCGGCGCCCGAGATGAACTGCTTGGCTCCGTTGAGAATGTAGTCGCCGCCGCTTTTCACCGCGCGCGTTTTCAGCGCCGCGGCATCCGATCCGGAGCCCGGCTCGGTCAGGCAGTAGCTCGCCAGCGATTCCATGGAGGTCAGCTTGGGCAGGAGGCGCTGGCGCTGCTCCTCATTGCCGAAGCGGTCGATCATCGAGGCCACCATGTTGTGGATCGAGATGAAGGACGAAAAGGCCGGGTCGGCGTGCGACAGCGCCTCGAAGATCAGCACGGCATCCAGTCGGCCGAGCGCGGAGCCGCCGACATCGTCCCTTATATAGATGCCGCCGAGGCCGAGCGGCCCGGTTTCGCGGATCACGTCGGCGGGGAAATGTTTCCTGCGGTCCCAGTCGAGCGCATTCGGCGCGACGCGATCGGTGGCGAAGGCCTGGGCCATCTCCTGGATGGCGCGCTGTTCCTCGTTGAGTTCGAACTGGCTGGTGCTCGCATCGACCGCGGCGTCCATGGCGTGCTCCCTGTGTGCTGGCCAGCTAGCCCGCTGGCCTGTCGTTTTTGGCTTTGCGCGCGCACCAATCTAGACCAATGATGCCGCCGCGCAACCCAACCGTTCGCGGAGCGGCTGTGCATCAATGCGTGTTCGGAGCCAGATGTGACGACAAAATTCGACGAACTGCTCGAACAGTTCCGCGCCTATCTCGCTTCGGTGGACAATGCCCTGGTGCGAGACGCCGTGGCGCGCATTGGCTGGGACATGCCGGCCCGCGCACTGGAGTCACATACCCTCGGCTGTCTGCGCCATCTCGATCGCGCCGCCGAACTGACGCCGCCGGATGCGAAGCCGTTGGTGCAATTGCTGGCGCGGCAGCGCAACGATTTGCATTGGGGGCAGACCTATACGGAGGCTGATTTCGGCAAGGCCTTCATCGACAATTACGGCTGGCTGGAAATGTTCGGTACGCGTGGCCATTTCGCCAATGACGAGGTGGCGGCCGGGCTGCTGATCCTCGGACCCGACATCGTCTATCCCGACCACCATCACGTCGCCGAGGAGATCTATATTCCGCTGACCGGTGGCACAGAGTGGCGCATGGGCGAGGGCGGTTTTCGCAAGCGGGAGGCCGGCGAGGTCGTCCACCACGCTTCGAACGTCAATCACGCCATGCGAACGGGCAAGGAGCCGCTGCTGGCGCTCTACATCTGGCGCGGCGGGCCGTTGGCGCAGAAATCCACGATCACCGGAACCGCGACGCAGGGCCGGAACTGATGGCCAGGGCAATCATGCTGCAAGGCACGGGTTCGGATGTCGGCAAGACGGTGCTGGTTGCCGGCCTCTGTCGCGTCGCAAAAAAACGCGGCCTGAAGGTGCGGCCGTTCAAACCGCAGAACATGTCGAACAACGCCGCGGTCGCCGACATTCCCGGCGACAACAGACGTGGCGGCGGCGAGATCGGCCGTGCGCAATGGCTGCAAGCAATCGCTTGCGGCGTCGCGCCGTCAGTCCACATGAACCCGGTGCTGCTCAAGCCTCAGACCGATGTCGGCGCGCAAATCATCGTGCAGGGCAAGGTGTTCGGCGAGGCGAGGGCGCGCGACTACCAGGCGCTGAAGGGCCGGCTGATGGACGCGGTGCTCGATTCCTGGGCGAAGGTCGGTGAGGACGCGGACCTTGTCATTGTCGAGGGTGCCGGCTCGCCGGCCGAAATCAATCTCAGGAGCCGCGACATCGCCAATATGGGCTTTGCCACGCGTGCCAATGTGCCGGTTGTGCTGGTCGGCGATATCGACCGCGGCGGCGTCATCGCCTCGGTTGCCGGTACCCATCTTATCCTGCCGGAAGAGGACCGACGCATGATCGTGGGTTACCTCATCAACAAGTTCCGAGGCGATGTCTCGCTGTTCGATGATGGTCTGAAAGCGATCGAAAAATTCACCGGCTGGCGCTGTTTTGGCGTCGTGCCATGGCTGAAGGCGGCGGCAAGGTTGCCTTCGGAGGATTCGGTGGTGCTGGAACGGCTTGCGTCCGGCGAGGCGCGCGCGCTGAAGGTGGCGGTGCCGATGCTTGGCCGCATCGCCAATTTCGACGATCTCGACCCGCTCAAGGCCGAACCTCAGGTCGAAGTGGTGTTCGTACCGCCCGGTACACCGCTGCCGGCCGATGCCGGGCTGGTGGTCATCCCCGGCTCGAAATCGACGATCGGCGATCTCCTGAAATTCCGCGAGAATAGCTGGGATCGCGATTTGTTGGCGCACCGCAGGCGGGGCGGCCATATCGTAGGCATTTGCGGCGGCTTTCAGATGCTTGGCCGTCTGGTGCGCGATCCCGATGGCATCGAAGGCAGCGTTACCGAGACCGAAGGGCTCGGCCTGCTCGATGTCGAAACGGTGATGGAGCCGGAGAAGACCGTGCGCAATGTCAGCGCGCGATCCGTCCCGTTCGACCTGCCGCTCGAAGGTTACGAGATCCATCTCGGCCGCACCACCGGGCCGGATACTATGCGACCGTCGGCGATTATCAACGGCGCCGAGGATGGTGCGATCTCGGCCGATGGCAAAGTGATCGGCACCTATATGCACGGTCTGTTCGGCGCCGACGGCTTTCGAGGAAAGTTCCTTGAAAGCCTTGGGATCAGCGGTGGCGGCATCGATTACCGGGCCGAGGTCGAGCGGGCCCTGGACGAGGTCGCCGCCGAGTTGGAGGGCCATCTCGACTGTGACGCGATTTTCGCGATGGCGCGCTGATCTCGCGGCGCTGGTAATTGCTGGAACATCCATAGCTTCGTCAGCCCTGCTTCGCGCAGGGATGACGAAGCTGGGCGTCGTCAGCCATATGGCGCTATTGGCTCAGGCCTTCTTGCCGGTCTTCGGCCAATAGGTGCCGAAGGACCAGACATTTCCTTCCGGGTCGCGGCAGATGAACTCACGGCTGCCATAGTCGCGGTCGGTCAGTTCCTGGATGATCGTGGCATCGGCTTCCTTTGCCCTGGCGTAGGCGGCATCGGCATCGTCGACGGCGATATAGATCGACTTGCCGCCGCCCGAACCTGGCTCCCCGACCATCTTGCCGTAGTCGTCATCACGCACCGTGCCCAGCATGATCATGGAGGAGCCGAACACCAGTTCGGCATGATGAACGACATCGCCTTCGCCATAGCGGGCACGGACGCTGAAGCCAAAGGCTTCGCACAGCCAGTCGATCATTTTCGCGGCATTCCGATAGCGCAGGGCAGGGTAGAGCCGTGGTGCTTCAGTGCTGCTGTTCATGTCGATCTCCTTCGGTTGGGTTGGTCGATACCCAGTCTGGGCGAAGGCCGTTCCAGCGTCTTGAAGAAATGTTACCTGACCGAAAGCGCCGTCGGCGTCTCGCCTGCCAGCTCACGGAATTCGCGCACCAGATGCGCCTGGTCGGCATAGCCGCAATCGGCGGCAATGTCGGCCCAGTCAGCGGTTTGCTGCCGCGACAGGCCGAGCGCGCGGTTGAAGCGCACGATGCGCGACATCGTCTTGGGGCCGATGCCGATGGCGTTGGAAAAGCTGCCAGCCAGATGTTTGCGGCTCCAGCCCAGTCTCTCGGCGAGCGACGCAATCCGTGTCCGGCCGCCCGATGTGACGATGCGGTCATAGGCCCACGCGATCTCCGGCGGCGTTTCGGCGGCGCTCGCAAGACGGGCGGTGACGAAGGCTTCCGCAAGATCGAAACGCGCCGTCCAGTTCGGCGCGTTGCCAAGCCGTTCGCGCAGCGCCATGCCCTCAATGCCCAGCACGTCGTCGAGCACGACCATGCTGTCGGTCAGTTCGCTCATCGGCAGGCGAAAGAAGCGGCGCGCGCCAAGCGGCGTGAAATTGATCTGGACGCAGCAGGCGGCGCCGAAGGATTCGATCATCACAGGTCCGGCGAAGAGGCCGGCGGCGAAGCTGGCGAAGCGGTCATTGTCATCAGGCGCCTTGCCAAGGCCGATGGCGAAGGGCTCTGCGAAGCTGATGACCAGCGGCACGGTCAGCGAGGCGTATTCGACATTGCAAAAATGGCCGGCAGCGGTTTCGCGGTAGCCGCAAATGTCGGTGACAACGCCCTCAAGCGCGGGACCGGGAAGAAGCCGGCGCATCTCGAAGCGTCCAGATATGGAGCGGTCCTGTTCCGTTCGGCGCTGCATCTCGATTGGCATTGGCCATCCTTCCGCCCGGCCAATCCAACATTATTCGAACAGTGGCTGTCTATCAAACGCCGATCATGACACGCAGCGGGTTGGCCGGGTCGGCCAGCAGTTTCGCCGCCAGCGCCACACACACGATCACCAGCAGCGGCTTGATCAATCTGGCGCCGATGCGCATGGCGAGGCTGGCGCCGAGGCGGGCGCCGAGGAACTGGGCAACGCCCATCATCAGGCCAATCTTCCAGGAGATGACGCCGACGGCGGCGAAGACGATGAAGCCACCGATGTTGGAGGCGAAGTTGAGCAGCTTGGTATGCGCCGTCGCCTTGAGCACGCCATAGCCGGCAAGCGCGACGAAGGCCAGCATATAGAAGGAGCCGGCACCAGGCCCGAACAGCCCGTCATAAAAGCCAATTGCCGGCACCAGGGTCAGTCCAAAAAGGAAGGGTGACAGGCGCTCGGCGCGGTCGACATCGTTCATGTTGGGCTTCAGGGCGAAGTAGAGCGCAATGGCGATCAGCACCAGCGGCAGCAGGGCGCGCAACAGGTCGCCGGGAACGATCGTGGCCAGCAAGGCGCCGACGGCGCTTCCGGCAAGCGCCAGCAGGGCCGGCGGCAATTGCCGGCGCAGGTGGACATGCCCCTTGGAGGCATAGTGGATCGTCGCCGACCCGGAGCCGAACATGCCTTGCAGCTTGTTGGTTCCAAGCGCCTCGACCGGTGAAAAACCGGCAAGCAGCAGTGCCGGGATGGTGATCAGCCCGCCACCGCCGGCGATCGAATCGACAAAGCCCGCGGCAAAAGCGGCGAAAGCGAGCATGGCGACAGTCTGCAGGCTGAGGTCGATCATCGAGATGAGAAAGCGCACTTCGCTGAGATATCAGGCGTTCGACCACGACGATCCCGTTTGCGCAAGGCTGATTCCGCGCTAACTATTGAAGAGGAATCGGAAAGGGGCTCTGATGGCGTTCGCATTGATGGACCAGATACGCTCTATCTTCGACGGCGACCCTGGCGTGCGCAAGGTGGCGGACGACCCGGTCCTCTCGGCGGAACTGTTGATGTTGTTCCGCATGATCCTGGCGGACGGCACCGTCAGCGAGAGCGAGATGATTGCCTTCCGGCGCATCTGCAAGGATGCTTTCGGTATCCCCGAGACCAGCATCGACAACGTCATCGAATATCTCAATGAGTTCGGTTACGAGACCAATGGCTCGCAGGCTATCGCGCTTTTTCGCGATCTCGACATCGAACGACGCAAGCAATTGGCCCGCCACATGGCAGAGATCGCGAAGGCGGATTCGCAACTGGCCGAGACCGAGGTGCGCCTGCTGCGCCGCACGCTCGACCTGCTCGACATCAGCCCGGTCGATGTGGTGCAGCCGGAAGACTAAGGTCGCACGGCTTGCTCACCCCTGTTCCTGCATTCTTCGCGCGATCGCTCGGTGCAGGTCCGGTGCAGCGGTGACCAGGGCTCGCGCGGCTTCTGATTGCGGGTGATCCAGCACCTCGCTCGTCTTGCCGCGCTCGACGATTTTGCCCTCATGCATGACCAGCACCTCGTCGGTGATGGCGCGAGCGACAGTCAGATCATGGGTGATGAAGAAGTAGGCGATGCCAAGCTTCTGGTTGAGCCCGGCGAACAGATCCAGGATCTGGGCACGGATCGACACATCGAGCGCCGAAACCGGCTCGTCGGCGACAACCAGCTTGGGACGGGTGATGATGGCGCGAGCGATCGACAGGCGCTGGCGCTGGCCGCCGGAAAATTCATGCGGGTACTTGTCCATGTCGCGCTGGTCCAGGCCGACCTCGTGCAGCGCATGCGCGACCATCTCGCGGCGCTCGGCGGGCGTCGGTTTTTTGTCCAGTACATGCAAGGGTTCGGCGACCAGTCTTTCGACCTTCTGGCGCGGGTCGAAGGAGCCATAGGGATCCTGGAAGACAACCTGCATATCGCGCCTGGCCGGCTTCAGCTCGGCTTTGCTCCTGCCGGTGATGGTTTCGCCGCGAAACCGGATCGTGCCCGAACTCGGCCGGTCCAGCGCCAGGATCATGCGCGCGAGTGTCGACTTGCCGCAGCCGGAACGGCCGACCAGCGCCACCGACTGGCCGGGCGCAATCGACAGGGAGACATCGTCGACGGCACGGATATCAGGCGCGCGCCGAAACAGCGAAGTACGCCGGCCGGGATAGTCGCGGGTCACGCCTTCAACCTGAAGCATGGGTTGGCCCAGCCCGGCGCCGTGTGGCCTAGCGCGTGCCGGTACATGCATCGAGGCTTGCGCCAGCTGGCGCGTATAGGGATGAAGCTGTTCCGACAGCGTGCGCGCGGTGTCTCCGGCCTCCATCACCTCGCCGCGGCGCATGATGGTGATGCGATCCGCCATCTCGGTCACCACGGCGAGATCGTGCGAGATCAGCAGCAGACCCATGCGGCTCTCCGCAACGAGACCGCGCAAGAGATCGAGGATCTGCGCCTGCAGCACGACATCGAGCGCCGTCGTCGGCTCGTCGGCGATCAGCAGTTTCGGTTTCAGCGCGCAGGCAATGGCGATGACGACGCGCTGGCGCTGGCCGCCGGACAGTTCGTGCGGATAGCGCGACAGCGGGAATTTCGCCGAGGGAAGGCCGACGCGGTCGAGCATTTTTCGCGCCCGCTCCTCGGCTTCGGCGCGCGTCGCTTTGGTGTGCCAGCGTATGCCTTCGGCCACCTGTTCGCCGATGGTCTTGACCGGATTGAGGGCAGTCATCGGCTCCTGAAAGACCATGCCGATGTCGTCACCGCGCAGCGCGCACATCTGGTCCTCGGTCGCCGCAAGGATATCGATGCCGTCGAATGTGACGCGCCCAGTGGCACGTGCGGTGTGCGGGAGCAGCCGCATGACTGTCAGCGCGGTCATCGATTTGCCGGAGCCGGATTCGCCGACCAGTCCCATCACCTCGCCAGGCGCGACGGAAAGCTCCATGTCCTTCAGGATTTGCGTATCGCCGATGGTCAGCGACAGATTGTTGATCTCAAGCAGGCTCATCGCTGCCGCCGCGATTTGGGCTCGAGGATGTCGGCGATGCCGTCGCCCAGAAGGTTCAGGCCGAGCACGGTGATGACGATCGCCATGCCGGGGAAGATCGCCATCCATGGCGCCGCCACCATGCGCGTCTGCGCATCGAACAGCATGCGGCCCCAACTCGGCATTGGCGGCTGCGCGCCGAGGCCGAGATAGGAAAGCCCGGCTTCGGCCAGGATGCCCAGAGCGAACTGGATGGTGCCTTGCACCAGGAGCAGCGTAGCGATGTTCGGCAGGACATGTTCGACAGTGATCTGCGTGCTGCTCTTGCCGGCGGCGCGCGCGGCAAGGATGAATTCGCGCGGCCAGATCGCCAGCGCACCCGCCCGGGCAACGCGGGCAAAGACCGGGATATTGAAGATGCCGATGGCGATGATGGCGTTGACCGCGCCCGGCCCGAAGATGGCGGTGATCATGATGGCCGACAGCAGCGCCGGGAAGGCGAAGACGAGATCGTTGATGCGCATCAGCGCTTCGTCGATGAGGCCGCCGCGGGCCGCGGCAAAGGCGCCGAGCGGCACGCCGACACCCATGCCGATGCCGACCGCGACCAACGCCACGGCAATCGAATTGCGCGCCCCGACCATGATCATCGACAGGATGTCGCGGCCGAAATGGTCGGTGCCGAACCAGTGCGCCAGCGCGGGGCCTTGGGTTTTGTCCGCTATGACCAGCTTCGTCACGTCGTACGGCGTCCAGATATAGGAGACGATGGCCATCGTCAGGATCAGCGCGGTGATGACGAAGCCGCTGACGAAAGCGGTGTTCCTGAACGCCTTGGCCAGGATGCCGCTGAAAGTGTCCTCGGGGATGTCGATGCGCAGCGTCATTGCCGGGTTCTCAGGCGGGGATCGACCACCGCATAGGAAAGGTCGACGACGAGGTTGACGGCAATGACGGCGGCGACCAGCAGCATGACGACGCTTTCGACGACGATCAGGTCGCGCTGGGTGATCGCCTGAAACACCAGTCGGCCGAGCCCGGGTAGGTAGAAGACATTCTCGATGATGATGGTGCCGGCGAGCAGGAAGGCGAATTGCAGGCCAAGGATGGTCAGCACCGGGATCATGGCGTTACGCAGCGCGTGGCGCCACAACACGGCGCGGTAGGGCAGGCCCTTGGCGCGGGCGGTGCGGATATAGTCCTCGTTCAGCACCTCGATCAGCGCCGAGCGGGTGACGCGCGCCAGGATCGCGGCCTGCGGCAAAGCAAGCGCCACCGCCGGTAACAGCAGCGATTTCAGCGCCGGCCAGGCGCCGGCGGCCCAGCCTGGAAAACCGCCGGCCGGCACCAGGTGCAGCCAGACGGCGAAGACATAGATCAGCATCAGTGCGAACCAGAAATTGGGCACGGCCACGCCAAGCTGCGCCGCGCCCATCGCCACCGTGTCGCCGACCCGTCCACGCCGGCTGGCGGAAAACAGCCCGACCGGAATGGCGATGATGGTGGAGAGCGCCAGCGCGATCAGCGCCAGCGGCAGCGATACGGCAAGCCGTTCACGCACGAGATCGATGACCGGCACCGAATAGGTGTAGGATCGGCCGAAATCGAGGCTGAGCAGGCCGCCGGCCCAGTGCAGGTAACGCCAGGCAAGCGGCGCGTCGAGACCCATCTGGTTGCGCAACAGCTCCACCTGGTCGGCGCTGGCGTTCATGCCCAGCATCAGCCG
This sequence comes from Mesorhizobium sp. B2-4-14, assembly GCF_006442155.1. Taxonomy (NCBI): domain Bacteria; kingdom Pseudomonadati; phylum Pseudomonadota; class Alphaproteobacteria; order Hyphomicrobiales; family Phyllobacteriaceae; genus Mesorhizobium; species Mesorhizobium sp. B2-4-14. Next base: position 22,416 of record NZ_VFVA01000012.1, read on the forward strand.
CGCCGGATCGCCGGGGAGGACTTCCAGCACGGCGAACACCACGATGGAAGCCAGCACCAGCGTGGCGATGGCTATTGCGAGGCGCTTGAGAAGGTAGGCGGTCATGGGAGGTGGGGAACCGCAACTTCGTCATCCTGGGGCGAAGCAGGAGCGAAGCGACGTCGCGAAGACCCCAGGATCCATGCCGTGACAGAAGTCGAAGAGCGCGGCGGTCCAAAACCAGCGTTGCCTCTTTCTGTCTCCAACTCACGTTCCCCCAGGTTCTGCGTCGCAGCATCGCTCATAAGTCACGGAATGGATCCTAGGGTCTACGCAGTTCGCTGCGCTATCTGCTCCGCCCTAGGATGACGAACCGTTGTGCGAGCCTCACTCGCTCCATTTCACCTTGGTCAGGTCGTTGGCAGGGATCGGCGCGTTTTCCCACAACCCTTGCAGCTTGGCGTCCCAGACCCCGACCTTGGGCAATTCGTAGAGGAAGCCGACCACGGCATTGTCGGCAAGGATCTTTTGCGCTTCGGCATACAGTTCCTTGCGCTTGGCCTCATCCGAGGTCAGATCCAGATCGGCGATGATCTTGTCGAAGGTCGGGTTGTCGTAATTGAAGTAGTAGTCCTTGCGCGAATAGATGCCGATGTCGTTCGGCTCGGTGTGGGAGACGATGGTCAGGTCGTAGTCTTTCTTGGTGAACACCTGATCCAGCCACTGCGCCCATTCGACCGGAATGATCTCGAGATTGATGCCGACGTCGCGAAGTTCCGAAGCGATGATCTCGCCGCCGAGCCGCGCATAGGAGGGTGGCGGCAGTTTCAATGTGGCCTTGAAGCCGTTCTCCAGCCCGGCCTCCTTCAAGAGTTCCTTGGCCTTGTTGACATTGTGCGGATAGAGACCGGTGAGGTCGACATAATATTTGTTGGCCGGCGACATATGCGAGCCGATCGGCAGACCGAGCCCGGCCGAGGCGCCGTCGATGATCGCCTTGCGGTCAAGCGCGTAGGAGATCGCCTGCCTCACCTGCAGCTTGTCGAAGGGCGGCTTCTTGTTGTTGATGGACAGGATGGTCTCGCCTTCGGTCGCGCCGACCACGACCTTGAAGCGCGGATCGTCCTTGACCTGAGAAACGCTGTCGGGGTCGAAGAAGGGGAAAGCCTGTATGTCGCCGGAAAGCAGCGCCGGCACCGCGGCGGCGGCATCGGGAACGATGCGGAATTCGGCCTTTTCGAGGAAAACAGGGGCGCCCCAGTAATGGTCCGATTTCACGAGGGTGATGGATGAACCCTTGGCCCAGCTCTCGAATTTGAAGGGCCCGGTGCCGATCGGCTTTTCCTTGTTGGTGTCGGCGGATTTCGGCGAAACGATCACCGCGTCGCCCCAGCCCATATTGTAGAGGAACGAGCCCTGCGGGTGGGCGAGCGTGACCTTCACGGTGGCGGGATCGACCACTTCGACTTTGTCGATGGCAGCAAAGAGCTGCTTTTGCGCGTTGATGGAGTTTTCCGCGCGGGCACGGTCGAGCGAAAACTTCACGTCATCGGCACTGAAATCGGTGCCGTCGTGGAATTTCACGCCGGTATGCAGCTTGAAAGTGTAGACCTTGCCGTCGTCTGAAACGGTCCAGCTCTCGGCCAGATCGGGCAGAACTTCGCTGTTCGGGCCGATGCGGGTGAGGCCCTCGAAGACGTTGGCGTATGTGACTTCCCTGATAGCCGCGGCCGCTCCTGCCGTCGGATCGAGATGCGGAGGCTCAAGCGGAATGCCGATGACCAGATCGGTCCTGGCGGCAAACGCCGACGTGGCGGTTGCGAACGCCAGCACGGCAGCGGCCAGTAGGGTCTTCCACAGTTTCATCGCTGAACTCCCCATGTGCTCAGATGCTCAAGCCGGCGGATAGAAGCGTGATTTCGCGCGGGAGTAAATTGCGTTTCGTGCTGTCGCGTCACGCGAAGTGAAATGTTTTTGCGCCGCGGCCTAATCATGCAGCCGTGCCGCGCAGCAGCACGTTGAGGCCGATCGCCATTACCTTGGCCGATTCCACCATGTCCGATATGCCGACCCACTCGTCCGGCCGGTGTGCCAGGTCGAGAATGCCCGGCCCATAGGCGATGCAGTCGTAGATGTGGCCGATCCGCGCAACGTGCTTCTGGTCGTAGGTGCCGGGCGAGATGACGTAATCGGGCTCGCGGTCGAAGATCGCATGAATGCCTTGCGCCACCGCCTTGACCACCGGCGCGTCGCGCTCGGTCATCAGCGGCAACACTTCCATCAAGTCGCGGATCTCGTAGTCGAACTTTTTGCGTTCGCGCTTCAGCCTGTCGAGAATATCAGTCACTTCGCCCTTGACCGTGGCGAGATCCTCTTCGAGCAGGAAGCGGCGGTCGATGGTCAGCCGGCAGGAATCGGGCACGTTGGGCGAGGGCAGGCCGGGCCGGAAATCCTCGGTCTGGCCGCCATGGATGGAGTTGATGTTCATGGTCGAGCGCCTGGCACCTTCAGGCACAACGGGCATGCGCGTCATCTTGCGGTCGAGAGCCGGGAACAGTTCGTCTTCGAAGGCCTGCAGCACGGCGCCCATATGGCGTACCGCATTGTCGCCGAGGAAGGGCATCGAGCCGTGGGCGATCTCACCCTTGGTCTCGATCTCCGCCCACCAGACGCCGCGATGGCCAAGGCAGATGCGGTCCTTGTTCAATGGCTCAGGGATGATGACGTGGTCGACCCTGGGTTTCGAGAAATAACCGAGCCTGGCCAGATGGGCGACGCCGCCGAAGCCACCGGATTCCTCGTCGACCGTGCCCGATATTTCGATGGCGCCGGGAAAATCGGGGAAGACTTCCATGAAGGCTTCGACGGCGATGATGGAGGCGGCCAGGCCACCCTTCATGTCGCAGGCGCCGCGGCCGTAGACCTTGCCGTCCCTGACGATGCCGGCAAAGGGATCGACGGTCCAGCCGTCGCCGGCCTCGACCACGTCGACATGCGAATTGAAGTGGACGCAGGCGCCGGGTGATCTTCCGTCGAAACGGGCCACGACATTGACGCGCGGGTAGCGATCGGTGTCGCCAGGCGTGCCTTCGGCGCGGATGAACTCGGTTTCGAAGCCGCGCTTCTTCAGCCGCGCGCCGATATATTCGGCGCAAGGCCGGTAGGCTTCGCCCGGTGGATTGATGGTTGGAAAACGGATCAGGTCGCCGGTCAGCGCCACCATCTCGTCGCGCCTGATGTCGATTGCCTCGAGGAGTCGCTCGTTCATGCCGCGAGTTGAGCAGCGATCCCTGTGGTTTTGCAAGCCCCTCGATCGAGCCGTGCGGCGCGTCGTTGCGGCAACTATTGCGGGAAATCGTTCAAATTCGCTGCGTTGGATTGGCGAATTGGTCAAGGAGTATGTGCTATCTGTTCATCGCCATTAAAAAAGTGAAAACAACGTGATGGCGGGCAGGCAAGGGGCAATCAAAGGGGTTTGATCGTATGAAAAAGTTCTTTTTCGTGGCAGCGATGCTGGCAACCGCGCTGTTTGGTACATCGATCGCAAGTCAGGCGGCGATGCTGGTGGCGAATATCGACGTGTCGTCGCAGACGATGACCGTCCGGTATGGCTCGGCGGTTTACCGGTGGGCCGTGTCCACCGCCCGTCCGGGCTATTTCACGCCGCGCGGCACTTACCGGCCGCAGCGGACCGCGCGGATGTGGTATTCGCGAAAATACGACATGTCGCCGATGCCTTATTCCGTGTTCTTCCGCGGTGGCTACGCCATCCATGGAACGGGCGCCGTCAGGCAACTCGGCCGCCCGGCTTCGCATGGCTGCGTGCGGCTGCACACGACCAATGCCGCGACCTTCTATACGATGGTGCGGGAAGTGGGCCTCGGCAACACACGCATTGTCGTCAGCAACTAATGTCGTCCAAATCGGCTTCGTCGGCCGGCGTAGAACTCGCGTTCTCGCCGGCGGCTGGCTCAAGCGTCTGAGACGGGAGCTGGCTTGGGCCGCCGTTTGCGCCGCCAGTTGCTGATCTCCCAGCGCTTGTGGAACCACATCCACTGGCCAGGATCCTCGCGCACCCAACGCTCGACCACGTCGTTCAGCATCTGGGTGGCGGCGGGGACGTCGACGCTGCCATCGGCCGTGCGCGGCAAGACCAGCTTGTCCTCGATTTCGAGGCGGAAGCGGTTGCCCGGCAGCCTGACACAGCGCGCCGGATAGACATCGCAATCGTAGTGGCGGGCAAGGGTGCCGAGCACGCGATTGCTTTGACAGGGACGGCCGAAGAAGGTCGTCTCCAGGCCATTGGAGAATTTCTGGTCGACGAGAACGCCAATGTTGCCGCCGTTTTCCAGCACCCCGGCCAAGGCAAACGAGGCGCCGGCCATCGACGGCAGCAGCGATCCCATGGTCGAGCGGCGCGTTGAAAGGATGTAGTCGGCGAGGTAGGGGTTGTTGGGCGGGCGAAACAGCGCCGTGATGTTCATGCCGAAGGTGGCCGCCGCTACCGGCAGCAGCTCGAAATTGCCGAGATGGCCGGTGAAGACGATATGCGGCTGCTTTTCGGCCGCGATCTCGATGAAGTGTTCAGTGCCCCTGACCTCGATGCGGCCGGGCTTGCTGGCGGCCGGGTCATAGTCGAACAGGGCGTCAAGGAAAATGTATTCGGCGGCAAGCCGGGCCATGTTGCCCCACATATCGGAAGCGATGGCCTGGATTTCGCCCTCGCTCTTTTCCGGATAGGCCTTGCGCAAATTGTCGATGGCGACCTGGTGACGCCCAACCCTTGGACCAATGAGGCGTGCGACGCGGTCGGCGAAATTCAGGGCGCTGTCGACCGGCAGCAGGCGCAGCATCGACATGATGATCATCGCGGCGCGTGCAACCAGCCAGTAATTCACTTGGCGCAGCTGCCGACCATAGCGGAACTTCAGGTCGCGGCGAAGCTTCTTGAGCACGGAAATCAGGGCCTAGGCCACGCGCAGGATGATCTTGCCGAAGACGTCGCGGCCTTCCATGCGCTTCAGCGCTGCATCGATATCGTCGAAGCCAACCTCGGTGTCGATGACCGGCGCGACCTGTCCGGCCGCCATCTTCTGCATGGCGTTGGCCATGTTCTCCATGCGGCAGCCGAACGATCCCAGAAGTTTCAACTGCTGCTGGAACAACTGCATCAGGTTGATCTGCGTCGACACGCCTGATGTCGAGCCGCAGGTCACCAGGCGGCCGCCGCGCTTCAGGCACAGCATCGAGCCGGCAAAGGTATCGGCGCCGACATGTTCGAACACAACGTCGACGCCTTTCTTCTTCGTCAGCTTGCGCACGACGCCTTCGAAACGGTCGTCGCGGTAGTTGATGACATGGTCGGCGCCAAGCGCCTTGGCCTTTTCGATCTTGTCGTTCGACCCGACCGTGGTGATGATCGTGCAGCCCATGCGTTTGGCCAGCTGGATCGCGGCCGAGCCGATGCCGGAGCCGCCGGCATGGATGAGGATGGTCTCGCCGGGCTGAAGTTTCGCATTGTCGAACAGCATGTGCTCGACCGTGCCAAAGGTGACGGGAGCCACCGCGGCGCCGATGTCGCTCACGCCAGGCGGCGCTGGGACCAACAGGCGCGCCGGCAGGTTGATCTTCTCCTGCGCGAAACCGTCTAGGTGGAAGCCGTGGACGCCGGAAACATGTTCGCAGAGATTGTCGCGGCCTTCGCGGCAAGCACGGCAAAGGCCGCAGGTGCGGGCGCCGTAGATCGACACCAATTGCCCGGGCAGCAGGCTGGAGACGCCTGGGCCGACCGCCTCGACCTCGCCGGAGGCTTCCGCGCCGACGACCAACGGCAATTTGCGCTTGGCGAAGGCCATGCCGCGCCAGCCCCAGACGTCGATATGGTTGAGCGCCACCGCCTTGACGCGCAGCGTGACTTCGCCGAGTGCGGGCGGCGGGGGAGGCGGCAGGTCCACCGTTTCAAGACGGCGGTCCTCGATAAGTTGCAATGCGCGCATGGAGCCTGTCGGTTCAGTGGGACTGAAAAAGGTCGCTTAGACCGGTTCCCGCGCCATGACAAGGCAGGTGTTCTGGCCGCCGAAGCCGAAGGAGTTCGACAGAACGCTGCGAACCTCGGCATTGCGCTTCTTGTTCGGCACCACGTCGAGCACGATCGCGGGGTCAGGATTGTCGTAATTGATGGTCGGCGGAATGACGCCTTCGCGCATGGTCATCAGCGAGAACGCGGCCTCGACGGCGCCCGCCGCCGACAGCGTGTGGCCGATCATCGACTTGTTCGACGAGATCGGCATCGAGCCGATCCGCTCGCCAAACACGGTCGACAGCGACAGATGCTCCATCTTGTCGTTTTCCGGCGTCGAGGTGCCGTGCGCATTGACGTAGTCGATCTCGTCTTCGCCCAGGCCGGCATCGGCAAGGGCAGCGCGAACGGCCGCGATCGCCGGCGAACCGTCCGGCTTGGAACGGGTGCGGTGGAAATCGTCCGCCTTTTCGCCGCAGCCACGCAAAATGCCAAGAACGGTCGCGCCACGGGCCAGCGCTGCTTCCAGCGATTCCAGCACAAGCGCGCCGGAACCCTCGGCCAGCACGAAGCCGTCGCGGTCCTTGGAAAACGGCTTCGAGGCTTTTTCGGGAATATCGTTGTGGGTCGACAGCGCCGACAGTAGCGAAAAGCGGATCAACGCCTCGGCGGTCGCCGAACCATCGGCGCCGATGGACAGGGCCCGGTCGCATTCGCCGCGACGGATCGCCTCGACCCCGAGTTGGATGGCGGTGGCGCCGGAGGCGCAAGCGGTCGACAGCGTGATCGGCAGCCCGCGCGTGCCGAACCGGTCGGCGAGCCGGTCCGCGATCGAGCCGAACTGGGTGGTTTCGAAAATGTCGAGTTCCTTCAGGCCGCGCGCCACCCGCAGCAGCCTTTCGGCGCCGACGTCGTCCTTGTCGGAATTGTAGAGCGAGAAGCGTTCGTGCCAGTCGAGCTCGACCGGCGGCGAGGCGAGGAACAGCGGCCCGCCGAAATCGCCGGAATTCAGGCCAGCTTCGCCCACGGCTTCCTGCGCGGCGGTCTCGGCCAGTTCGTAGGTGAGGGGGCTGGCGCCCTTCGAACTCGACGGCAGGAAATCGACCATGCCGGAGATGCGGGTGTTGAGGTGGTCGATCGGAAAGCGGGTGATCGGGTGGATGCCTGATTTGCCCGAGGTCAGCGCCGCCCAATTATGGGCCTTGCCGACGCCAAGCGAGGTCACCACGCCGATGCCGGTGACGGCGACGATCGGCCTGCCCATGTGATCTCTGAGATTGGCCATCGGAAGCCCTCAACCTTTTATCGTTACAGCATCGCCGAACAATGCCGCCTTACGCAGCGTTGACCAGTGCCATGCCCTCGAATTGGTGATAGCCGATCGCCGTTGCAAGGACGGTTCCGGGAATGCCTTCGAACGGCTTCTCGGCGGCGGCATCAAAGACAGGGTAGGCGGCCTTGCGGTCGACGGCCAATGCGGCCAGCGCGACGGCGAACGGAAACTGCGCTTCCTTCATGTGCCCGGTCAGCGTTGAGAAGCCGCGCGCGGCGATTGCCGGATTGGCATCGAGAGCGGCTTTTTCGGCGGTGGTTGCCGCATGCGCGCCGGACGCGCCCGACATGGCGAGCAACTCGCCGTTCGGCAGCTTCGCCCGGGCGAGCAGTGCGGCGATCTCGGCGTCGAGCTCTCCGCGCGACCGCCTGGCGCGGCCGGAAACGACCGGTCCGAGCTCGGCATAGATCTTGCGCCCCCGGCTCATCGCGTGTTCGCGCTGCTCCAGCACCAGGAAGGCACCGCCGGAGCCAGACACCACGCCGCCGCCCTCGGCCCCTTGCCTTTGCCAGACAGGCATCCACGGGCCGCGATGCAGATAGCCGGCCAATTCGTAGCCGAGCAACATGTCGGAATGCTCGGTCTGGAAAGCGCCGCCGACCAGGATGTGTGTCGACTGGCCGGAGCGGATGCGCGCGGCGGCCGTCTCGACGGCGGCGACGCCGGCGCCTTCCTCGCCCATGAAGGTTCTGGACGAGCCGGTCACCTTATGGACGATGGAGATGTTACCTGCGAGCAGGTTGGAAAGCTGGGCCAGGAACAGGGTAGGCCGCAATTCGGTAGTCAGCTTCTCATTGAGCAGCACATCGCGGTCGTTGCGGCTTTCCGAAGCGGCGAGAATGGCGGCATCGACCGCCTCGTCGCGCTCGCCGCCGCCGGCGGCGACAACCATGTCCATGGTGGCGCAGAGATCATCATTGCCCTTGATGCCGGCATCGTCGAGCGCAAGCCCGGCCGCATAGGTGCCGAGCCGCTGCCAGGTTTCCATCTGCCGCTGGTCGCCGCGCTTGGCGATCTGGAGGTTCCAGTCGACCTCCGGCAGCGGATGGATGGTGTAGGGCGCAAAGCGCGCCGCTTCGAGCACCGGCTGCAGGCCTGGTTGCGCGAGCTTCTGCCAATGGGCTTCCGGGCCTTCTCCCAATGAGGAGACAAGGCCGATTCCAGTGATGACGACGTCGCGGGGGCTGCTCATGAGCGGCTTTGTGGGTCAGGCGGCGGAGCGCGTCAAGGTCGCGGCGCTCAACTGACGTCAGGCGGTCTTGGCGGCAACCAGCGCGTCGATCTTGGCGCACAGGTTCTTCATGACGAAGTAATCGTCGGTGGAAGCCTTGCCGTCATTGACTTCCTGGGTCCACTTTTCCAGCGGCACCTTGATGCCGAATTCCTTGTCGATGGCGAAGACGATGTCGAGGAAGTCGAGACTGTCGATACCGAGATCGTCGATCGTGTGGCTTTCGGGCGTGATGGTGTCGATATCGATCTCGCTGGTGTCGGCAATGATCTTGGCGACTTTGTCGAACGTGGTGGACAAGGGCTTTTCCTTCTTTGCGGGCGGAATCTGTCCGCAGCTTGGTTTGGGCGCTGTCTAATCGGTTTTTCCCGGCAGGAAAAGGCCTGATGAGCCGGGCGCAGATGGGAAGCATGCCCAAGAAACGCAAGAAGGTCCGCCGGTCAAGCGGCAGTTCCGCCGGTTGACGTTCCGGCAGCTGCCGGCGATGGCAAATCGCCGCCGTCTTGCCGGTCCTCGGGCCGGTCCTCAGAAAGTGACGCGGCCGAGCACGCGCAGGCCGTCGCCCTGCGGCTCGACGACCACGGCCTCGCCCTCGCGCGGCGAGATGCCGGTGAGCGCGACGATGTTTTCCAGGTGGGTGACCATGACCAGATTGTCGGAGCCGGAATAAGCGCGGATTTCCTTCAGGATGCCGGCGATCTGCGCGGCCTTCTGCCCATCGTCGCCCTTCAAGAGGTCGAGCGGCGCGAACAGTTTCGGCTCGGCCTCGAAGGCGATGCGCGCTGTGTCGAGGCAGCGGCAGTAGCGGCTGGAGAGCACGCGCTCAACGGGCGCCGCGCGGGCGGCAAACAGGGCGCCTATCCTGCTCGCCTGCTGCTTGCCGCGCGCCGACAGGTTGACCTGGGTGCCGCAGTTGTCGATGTCGAAATTGGCGGGGTCACTGGTGCCGGTGACCATGGCGTGGCGAAGCAGAACCACATGGCCGCCGTCACGCAGCAGCGCCCACCCGGCATCCGTTGCGTGGGCCGCCACAGGCACAACAAGCAGGAACAACGCCAAGGCCAATCGGAACATCGTCACCTTCCAGGAGCCCGGCATCGGCCTCCGACGATTCGCATATAGGCATTGGAAGGCAGACACAAAGACAAGCCAAGAACCGGCCGCGTTCCGAGCCTCACTTTTTAGCGAGTTGCTTCCTAACCAGATCGATCTTCTGGCCGGCAAGATGACAAACCACACGTTGCGTTTCCAGAAGAGTTCGCCGACTTTCAGATATTCCGGTGGTCATCGCTGGGGCAGCTACTGTGGATATTGCCGCGATTGCGCCCCGGGCATGGCTCGCCTATCCCTGAAAAATGTCTCCGCTCACAGAAACCGTCCTCTTCGTCTTCAGCCTGGTCGCGCTCGGCTATCTCGCCGGGCTTACCGGCTATCTCAGGCCGGCGAGCGGCGAGGGCATATCCGATTTCGCGGTTTCGGTGGCGATGCCGCTGCTTTTGTTCCAGACCATGGTGAAGGCGGATTTCCACGGCGTGGCGCCCTGGCCGCTGTGGGGCGCCTACTTCACAGCGGCGGCGATCACCTGGACCGCCGGCCATGTCGTCATCACGCGGATATTCGGACGCGATGCCCGCGCCGGCGTCGTCGGAGGCGTCTCGTCAGCCTTTTCCAACATCGTGCTGCTCGGCGCTCCCTTCATCCTCGGCATATTCGGCCCGAGTGGCTTCGAAGTTCTGTCGTTGCTGGTTTGCGTGCACCTGCCGATGATGATGATGGCGTCGATCGTGCTGTTCGAAATGTTCGGCCGCGGCAGTGGCGAGCATGTGCATCCGCTGCGGGTCCTGCACAGTTTCCTGAAGCGGCTGTTCATCAACCCGCTGATCATCGGCATTCTCCTGGGGCTGGCATGGCGGCTCGGCGGCGTGCCATTGCCGGCCCTCGTGACGCGGCTGGTCGAGGCCCTGGCAAACACCGCCGGGCCGGTGGCGCTGTTCGCCATGGGGCTTGGCCTGCGCCGCTTCGGCATATCGGGCAATGTGCGGCCGGCACTGGCGCTTTCGGCGCTGAAACTGTTCCTGATGCCGGCGCTGGTTCTGGGCTTCGTCTGGCTGCTCGGCCTGCCGCCCTTGACGGCCAAGGTGGCCGTCGTGGTGGCGGCACTGCCGTCCGGCATCAATTCCTATCTTATCGCCGTGCAGTTCAACACCGGCCAGGCGCTGGCATCGAACCAGATGACGATCGCCACCGCCTTTGCCGCCGTTACCGCGGCCTTCTGGCTGACGATTGTTTTGCATGTCTTTGGGTAGGATGTGTCGATACACACAGCGAACCACGGTTGCTCTCGTTATGGGCTGGCCCAAGCCCTATATGCCATCTTGCGATTGCTTGCGGGCCTTGCCCTAGGTAAAGAGCAGGTTCCAGTCATGCGCACGCTTCACGCAGAATTCACAGACCGGCCCGTTAGCGCGCCGAACGGAGGATAGACCATGCTTCAGAAAACCAGCCATTTCATGCGGCAGGCCAATCTCATCAATGGCGAATGGGTCCCGGCCGACAGCGGGCAGACGGTCGACGTCACCAACCCGGCCACCGGTCTCAAGATCGGCACGGTGCCGAAGTCGGGCAAGGCCGAAACGCGCCGCGCCATCGAAGCCGCCGATGAGGCATTCAAGACCTGGCGCAAGACCACCGCTCTCGAGCGCTCGAAGCTGCTGCGCAAGCTGCATGACGCGATGATGGACAATCAGGACGTGCTGGCTGAACTCTTGACCATCGAGCAGGGCAAGTCGCTATTCGAATCGAAGGGCGAGATCGGTTCGGCCGCTGCTTATATCCTGTGGTTTGCCGAAGAAGGCCGCCGCGCGTATGGCGACATCGTACCGTCGCCGTGGGCGGACCGCCGCATCCTGGTGACCAAGGAACCAGTCGGCGTCATCGCCGCTATCACGCCGTGGAATTTTCCGTCCTCGATGCTGGCCCGCAAGCTCGGTCCGGCCCTGGCCGCCGGCTGCACCGCCGTCGTCAAGCCGGCCTCGCAGACGCCGTATTCGGGTCTCGCCTGGGGGGCGCTCGTCGAGGAAGTCGGCTTCCCCAAGGGCGTTGTCAACATCCTGACCGGCGCCGCCGGCGAGATCGGCGATGAGATTTGCGCCAATCCGCTGGTCAAGAAGATCACCTTCACCGGCTCGACAGAGGTCGGCAAGATCCTGATCCAGAAATCGTCGACCACGGTCAAGAAGGTGTCGATGGAGCTTGGCGGCAACGCGCCGTTCATCGTCTTCGACGATGCCGACATCGACCGTGCCGTCACGGGCGCCATCACTGCCAAGTACCGTAACTCCGGCCAGACCTGCGTCTGCACCAACCGCTTCCTCGTCCAGGCGGGCGTTTATGACAGGTTCGTCGAGAAGCTGGCCGCGGCCAGCAACGGACTGAAGGTCGGTTCCGGCCTTGAGGAGGGCGTGCAGCAGGGACCGCTGATCGACGAGAAGGCGGTCGAGAAGGTCGAGGAATTCATCGCCGACGCCACCTCCAAGGGCGGTAAGGTTGTTGCCGGCGGCAAGCGCCATGCGCTTGGCGGTTCGTTCTTCCAGCCGACGGTGATCGCCGATGCCACGCCCAAGATGCGCTTCATGAAGGAAGAGATTTTTGGCCCGATCGCGCCGGTGTTCAAATTCGAGACCGAGGAAGAGGCGGTCGCGCTCGCCAACGACACCGAGTTCGGCCTTGCCTGCTATTTCTACACCGGCGATCTCGGCCGCGCTTTCCGGGTCATGGAAGGCCTGAAATACGGTATGGTCGGCGTCAACGAAGGTCTCATCACCACGCCGGAGGCGCCGTTCGGCGGCGTCAAGGAATCGGGCCTGGGCAAGGAAGGCGGACACCAGGGCATCGAGGATTACCTCGATACCAAATATGTCTGCATCGGCGGCCTCGGCCTCTGATAGAGCTTCCCGGATGGGAAGGCCGTTGGCCTTCCCATCTCTCATGGAAGACCAGCCGAACTTTTCTGGATCAACTGGCGTTTGCGGGCATGGCGATGAAGGACGGCGAGGTTTTCGGCAGGACTCAGGCAGGCGAGCCGGTGCGCCGCTTCACGATCAGAGGCGGCGGCCTCACCGCCAACATCATCGGATTTGGCGCCATCGTCCAGGATTTGCGCCTGACCGGGCACGATGCACCGCTGGTGCTCGGCTACGGCAATCTGGAAGCCTATGAAACCGATACTGCCTTCTTCGGCGCGGTGGTTGGCCGCTATGCCAATCGCATCGCCGACGGCCGCTTCACGATTGGCGGCAACCGTTACCAGACGGAACGCAACTTCCTCGGCAAGCATACGCTGCATGGCGGCTCGCAAGGCTATTCGCATCGGCCGTGGGCGGTTTCGCTGCATGGCAGGGACTTCGTCACGCTGACGCTGCATGATCCGGACGGTGCGATGGGTTTTCCCGGCGCGCTCGACGTCACTTGCACCTACCGGTTGAAGATCCCCGGCACGCTTAGCGTCGAACTGACGGCGACCTGCGAGGAGCCGACGCTGTGCAATCTCTCCCAGCACTCCTATTTCAACCTGGATGATGGCGGCGCCGGCGACATCCTCGACCACCGGATGATGCTCAATGCCGGCGCCTATCTGCCGGTCGATGGCGACATGATCCCGACCGGCGTGGTCAAGCCGGTCGACGGCACGCCCTATGATTTCCGTCAGGCACGGCCGTTGCGCATGGAAACCGAGGGCGAGCAGCTTCCCTACGACCGGAATTTCTGCCTTGCCTCGACGCGCGGGCCGCTGAAGCAGGCGTCATGGACGCAAGGGGCGAGTTCAGGTGTCGAAATGGAGGTCTGGACCACGGAGCCCGGTATTCAGCTCTACACTGGTCAGTACGTGACGCCGCGCACCGGGCTGGAGGGGCGCGGCTACAAGCCTTTCTGCGGCTTCTGCCTGGAGCCGCAGACATGGCCGGATGCACCGAACCGGCCGTATTTCCCGCAGGCGACGCTGTGGCCCGGGGCGATCTACCACCATGTGACGGAATACCGTTTCCACCTGCCTTAAATCTCCGAGAATCAGGCTGGACCTAGGCCGTCGAACGCAGTTTGCAGAGTCTCGAATGGCGCCAGCGCGCCGCTAACCTGCACCACGGCGGCGGCGACACGATGGGCCCGGCGGGCGGCTTCCCGAGGGCCATGACCGGCAAGACGCGCCGCGAGATAGCCGCCATTGAAGGAATCGCCGGCGCCGGTGGTGTCGGTGGGGGCTGCGACATGAATCGCGGGCACATCCTCCACTGTCGCGTTTTCGGCAACCAATGCCGGCTGCTCGCCATTCTTGACGACAATTTCGCCGACCTGCCGCCCGAGCCGTTCGGCGGTCGCCCGTGGCGATGCATCATCAAACAGCATTTGCTCGTCGGGGAAGGTCGGCAACGCGATATCGGTGACATCAAGCGCTTCGATGATCGCCGCCTGCGCGTCCTGGCGGTTGCGCCAGAGCCGTGGCCGGTAATTGGGATCGAAGGCGATCAGCGAGCCAGCCGCCCGCGCCCTGGCCACGGCCGACAGCAGTGTTTTGCGCGCGGCCTCGTCCAGAATTGCCAAAGTGATTCCGCTGAAGTAAACGAGCGACTGATTTTTCAGGCTTTTCGACAGTGCCTCAGCGTCCGACGCGAGCTGCCGTGCGGCGGCATCGCCGCGCCAGTAGGTGAAGGAACGCTCGGCGCCGGTCAACGTGATCGCATAGAGGCCGGGGCGCGCTCCCGGTATCACTGGGCTGGAGCCGATGCCGATGCCGTTTTCGGCGAAGAAGCCGATCTGGCCCTGCGAGAAGGGATCGTCGCCGAAGGCCGAGACATAAGTTGCCGGCCGGTCCCCGCTCAACGCATGCAGCGCCCACAGTGTGTTGAACGTGTCGCCGGCAAAACCCATGCGCCAGTTGGGGCCGGTTTGACCCGATAGTTCGAGCATGCATTCGCCGATCGAGGCGACGCCGTTTCCCGCCATCTGCAATCCTCCAGTGATTTTGGTGCTGTAGCTTTTTGCCGGCGACAGCGCCATGCTTGGCAAGGAGGCTTTTTTCCGCCACAGCGTTTTCCCACAGGCCGGCGGGATGCGATCCATCCGGCAGAACGTTGTCCGCAGAAGAGGAACCGGTTTGGCATCGTTATGGCGTTATCTCCTGGCAGGTCTTGGTCTGGCTGCTCTGCTGGTCGGCGTTCTCGCGATCGTCTATCTGACCGCGCCGCAATCGGCACAGCCCGTCGGCCCGGATGTCTCGCGGACAAAGACCACGGACAACGGGCTGTTCGTGGTGAGCTTCGCGCCGGAGAGGGGCGTCGTGCGGCAGGGCGAGCTGGAATCGTGGCTGCTGACCCTGAAGACGAAGGCTGGCGAGCCGGTGGAGGGGGCTGCGATCGCCATCTCCGGAGGCATGCCGCAGCACAATCACGGGCTGCCGACCAGCCCCCAGGCGACCGACTATCTCGGCGACGGGCGCTATCGCATCGAAGGGGTGAAATTCACCATGAGCGGCTGGTGGCAGCTGCACTTTGCCATCTCGGCCACCGCCGGATCCGACACGGTGCTGTTCAACGTGGTGCTGTGAGCGACCGATGAAGCGCCTTCTCTGCTTCCTGGCGTTAACGGTGGCGGTCATCCTCGCCGGTTGCGGCAAACCGGATTTCTCCGACGCCGAGAAAAAGACCATCGCCTCCCTGGCGTTGAACACGCTGCCGCTTCTGAAGCCAGACACCACCAACCGCTTTGCCGACGTGCCGGCGGCCGCGGCTTTTGGCTCGACGCTGTTCTTCGACGTCGGGATGAGCCGCGACGGCACGGTGTCCTGCTCGACCTGCCACAAGATCGACCGGCAGTTCCAGGACGACCTGCCGCAGGCGGTGGGCGTCGGCCGCACCAACCGCCGCACAATGCCTCTGGCCGGCGTGGCGCGCGACCCCTGGTTCTTCTGGGACGGCCGTCGCGACAGCCTGTGGGCGCAAGCGTTGACGCCACTGGAAAACCCGCTGGAGCAGGCGGGAAACCGCGCCGCCTATGCGCACTACATCAAGGCGCGCTTCGGCGAACGTTATGAGCGCATCTTCGGGCCGCTGCCCGATTTCTCCGGCATACCGCTCAATGCCAGCCCGCTTGGAACTGATTCCGAGAAGGCTGCCTGGAATGCGATGAGCGACGCGCAGCGCGACGCCGTCAACCGCGTCTATGCCAACATAGGCAAGGCGATCGCGGCCTTCGAACGCTCGATCGAACCGGCACAGACGCGCTTCGACCGCTTCGCGCTGGACCTCGTCACCGGCGCCGAGCCGAAAGACGACGCAGCCTTTTCCAGGGAGGAGATCCTTGGGCTGAAACTGTTCATCGGCAAAGCCAATTGCGTGACCTGTCACAACGGCCCGCGCTTCACCGACAATGGTTTCCACAACACCGGCGTGCCGCCTGTCGCAGGCCTGCCGCCGGATCGCGGGCGCATCGACGCCGTGGCGCAGGTGGAGGCTGACCCGTTCAACTGCTTCGGCGCGTATCGGGATGGCGACGTCAGCGCCTGCGGCGAGTTGCGCTTCATGGTCAAGGATGCACCGGAACTGATCCGCGCCTACAAGACACCGTCCTTGCGCGGCGCAGCCACGCGGCCGCCCTACATGCATGCGGGGCAGTTCTCGTCGCTGGACGATGTGGTTGCGCACTACGCGAAGGCTGCACCGAGCGTCGAAGGCGTATCCGAAATCCATCCGCTGCAGCTATCGGATCGCGAGCGCGCCGCGCTGGTGGCGTTCCTGAAGACGCTTTCGGAATAGGCTCTGTTTTCTTGTTTGACCATGATCTCGTCCGAAAACCGGCGTCCGCTTTTCGGGATCATGGTCATCGATCCTTCACCGTCTCCATCGCCACGAAGGTGGAGGTCTGGGCGACATGGGGCAGGGCGGAGATGCGCTCGCCGAGCACGCGGCGATAGGCGGCAATGTCCCTGGTGCGCACCTTCAGCAGATAATCGAAGCTCGATGCCATCATGTGGCACTGCTCGATCTCCGGCACGCCCTGAACGGCGCGGTTGAAAGCGTCGAGCGCGGCGGAGCGGGTGTCCGACAATTTCACCTGGACGAAGGCGACGTGGCCTTCGCCCATGCGCTCCCGATCGATGATCGCCTGGTAGCCCCTGATATAGCCATCCTTCTCCAGCCGCTTCACCCGCGCCTGCACGGGTGTCTTGGAAAGACCGACCTTTGCCGCCAGTTCGGACATGGAAAGCCGGCCGTTGCTCGCCAGCGCCGACAGGATGTTCCTGTCGATCCGGTCCAATTGGTCTTCTGTCATGAAAAGCATAGTCCATTTAATGAATTTATGGCGCTATGATAGATCAGATGGGCTAAAATGTCGATTTCTTTGGACCGACGAAAATTCGCGCCTGTGCTAGCTTGCGCCATTCGGTCCGGTGACCGCCGGGCCGCTCCCTTATGCTTGCTCATAGGACCGCCATGCCACTCGACGCTATCCGCCAGCAGATCCGCGCCAACTACCTGCCCGACGAAGACGAGGCGCTGAAGCGTCTGGCGGAGACGACGGGGCTCTCGGCCGAGAACCGCAGGGCGATTTCGGCCCGCGCCGCCGACCTGGTGCGGGCGGTGCGCGGCTCGTCGGATCCACGGCTCATGGAGGTCTTCCTCTCCGCCTATGGCCTCTCCACCAAGGAAGGCGTGGCGCTGATGTGCCTGGCCGAGGCGCTGCTGCGCGTGCCTGATACCGAGACGATGGACGATCTCATCGCCGACAAGATCGCGCCGCACGACTGGTCGGCGCATTCCGGCGGTTCGAGCTCGATCTTCGTCAACGCCTCGACCTGGGCGCTGATGCTGACCGGCCGTGTCCTCGACGAGGGCGAGGGCGGCATCGAAGGCACGCTGCGTTCGATGGTGCGGCGATTGGGCGAGCCGGTCATCCGCAAGGCGGTGGCCGCCGCCATGCGCGAGATGGGCGAGCAGTTCGTGCTCGGCCGTAGCATAGCGGAAGCCGTCAAGCGCGGCCGGCCGATGATCCAGAAGGGCTATCTCTATTCCTTCGACATGCTGGGCGAGGCCGCCCGCACCGAGGCCGACGCCCTGCGCTACCACAGGGCCTATGCCGATGCCATTTCCTCGCTCGACTCCGGCTCCAACGGCCCCGACATCCGCCAGAACCACGGCATCTCGGTCAAGCTCTCGGCGCTGCATCCGCGCTACGAAGTGGCGCAGAGGGAAGAGATGCTGCCCATCATGGCCGAGCGGCTGCTGTCGCTGGCGCTCGCAGCGCGCCATTCGCGAATGGGCCTCAACATCGATGCCGAGGAGGCCGACCGCCTCGATTTGTCGCTCGACGTGATCGAGCGGGTGCTGGCCGAGCCGGAACTCGCCGGCTGGAATGGTTTCGGCGTCGTCGTCCAGGCCTATGGGCCGCGCGCCGCGTTTGCCATCGACTGGCTCTACGCGCTGGCGAAGAAGTACGACCGCACCATCATGGTGCGGCTGGTCAAGGGCGCCTATTGGGACACCGAGATCAAGCGGGCGCAGACGCTGGGACTGTCGGGCTATCCCGTCTTCACCCGCAAGGCCAACACCGACGTCTCCTACATAGCCTGCGCCAAGAAGCTGCTTGGCATGACCGACCGCATCTATCCGCAATTCGCCACGCACAACGCCCACACCGTCGCGGCCATCCTGTCCATGGCAGGAGATCGCGATTCCTTCGAGTTCCAGCGCCTGCATGGCATGGGCGAGGCACTGCACGAGACGGTGCGCAAGGCCGAAGGCACGCGCTGCCGCATCTATGCGCCGGTCGGCGCGCATTCCGACCTGCTGGCCTATCTGGTGCGCCGGCTGCTGGAGAACGGCGCCAATTCCTCGTTCGTGCATCAACTCACCGACGAGGATGTCGAGCCGGAGGACATTGCCCGCGATCCGCTCGAGACGATCGAGCACCAAGGGCCGGCCGCCAATCCGGCGATTGCCCGGCCTTCCCAGATATTCGGAACCGGCCGCCGCAATTCGAAGGGATTCGACATCACCGACACGGTGACGCTCGCGGCAATCGACAAGGCCAGGGCGGCCTTTGCCGGGCCGGACCGCTGGCACGCCAAGCCGATCACGCGCGCCGCCGGCGACGGCAAGCAGCGTCCGATCGTCAATCCGGCGAAGCCTGACGAGGTGGTCGGCACGGTTCATGAGGCCACCGCCGAGCAGGTCGCGGCCACCGTGCGCATCGCGGTGGAAGCGCAACCGGCCTGGGCCAGACGTCCAGTCGCCGAACGTGCCGCCATCCTCAACCGCGCCGCCGATCTCTATGAAGCCAATGCGGTCGAATTTTTCGCGCTGGCCACCCGCGAAGCCGGCAAATCGTTGGCCGACGGGATCGCCGAGGTGCGCGAGGCCGTAGACTTCCTGCGCTACTACGCCACTGAGGCGGCCAATGCCGAGGCGGGCACCGAGGCGCGGGGCGCCATCGTCTGCATTTCGCCGTGGAATTTCCCGCTCGCCATTTTCACCGGTCAGATCGCGGCCGCACTCGTCACCGGCAATTCGGTCATCGCCAAGCCGGCCGAGCAGACGCCGCTGATCGCTTTCCGCGCCGTCGAATTGCTGCGCGAGGCCGGCGTGCCGGAGGATGTCATCCAGCTTCTGCCCGGCGATGGCCCGTCGGTCGGCGGACCGCTGACCGCCGACCCGCGCATTGCCGGCGTCTGCTTCACCGGGTCGACCGAGGTCGCCAAGCTGATCGAAAAGCAGCTGGCCGAGACCGCCGCGCCAGATGCCATGCTGATCGCCGAGACCGGCGGCCTCAACGCCATGATCGTCGATTCCACGGCCCTGCCGGAACAGGCGGTGCGCGATATTCTGGCCTCGGCCTTCCAGAGTGCGGGCCAGCGCTGTTCGGCGCTGCGCGTGCTCTATGTGCAGAAGGACGTCGAGAAGAAGATGCTGCAGATGCTGAAGGGCGCGATGGAAGCGCTCAACGTCGGCGATCCCTGGCTGATCTCGACCGATGTCGGTCCGGTCATCGATGACGAGGCCCAGGCCTCGATCAGCGATTATTGTACCAAGAAGGGCCTCGAGGGCAGGCTGATCGCCAAGCTCGAAGCTCCGAAGGACGGCCGCTTCGTGGCGCCGCACGTCTTTCGGGTCAAGGGCATCGAGGAGATGGAGCGCGAGGTGTTCGGGCCGGTGCTGCACGTTTCGACGTTCGACGCCGACGAGATCGATGCGGTGATCGCGGCGATCAATCGCAAGGGCTATGGCCTGACCTTCGGCCTGCACACCCGTATCGAAGGCCGCGTGCAGCATTTCGTCGACGGCATCCATGCCGGCAACATCTATGTCAACCGCAACCAGATCGGCGCCGTGGTGGGATCGCAGCCGTTCGGCGGCGAGGGGCTGTCCGGTACGGGACCAAAGGCCGGCGGGCCGCACTATCTCCGACGCTTCCGCAAAGGCCCCGAGGCCGGCACGCATGTGCAGGACGGCCACAAGGTGACGGCGACCGAACTGGCCGACAATCTGCCGGATTCGGCGCTTGGCGGCTGGTCGACCCGGCCGGACCGCATCGCCATCCTGCGCAAGCATCTGCGCGGTAAGGGAGCGGCGGCGATCGCTGCCGCCGCCAGCATCGACTTCGGCCAGGTCGATCTGCCGGGGCCGACCGGTGAGGCCAACACGCTGTCGCTGTCGCCGCGCGGGCGGGTGCTGTGCCTCGGTCCAGATGGCGATACGCTGCTCGCCCAGACCATCCAGGCGCTTGCCGCCGGCAATGCGGTGTTGGCCGTGGCGCCGGGAGCTCCCGCCGCACTGTCCGCATTGACCGGGAAGGGCTTGCCTTTGGCGGCGATCGATGGCCGGCCCGATCCGGTCGAGGCACGCTCGTTACGCGTCGATGTCGTCGCCTTTTCCGGAACGCCCGAGGCGGCGCGCATCGTGCGCAAGGTGATTGCCGAGCGCGGCGGGCCGATCGTGCCGCTGGTCAGCGAGGTGCTCAATCCGGCGGCCTATGCGCATGAGCGGGCTGTCTGCGTCGACACCACGGCGGCGGGCGGCAATGCGAGCCTGCTCGCCGCGGCCTGAGCCGGCGCGGCTGGCCTCCATGGCATTGCCGTGGTCAGGCGCCTTCGACGACGGAAAGTCCCAGCGTCGAGGTCAGCAAACCAAGGGGTGCCGTCAAGCGCGTCACGATCATCAACCACCGAACCGCATCGTTGCGGCCAGCTTCAGCGTGATGCCCGGTTCATAGACCGCGGCTGTCGTGCTGCCGTTCAGCGGGTTGGCGTATTTGACGTCGAACAGATTGTCGGCGCGGAAATCGACCTTCAGAGCGTCGGTCGCCTGATAGCTGACGAAGGCATTGACCGGCGTATAATCCCTGGTCACCACATTGCCCTTCGGCTTGCCATTGTACTGCACTTCGACGCCGACGGTGAGCTTGTCCTCGAGGAAGCGCAGCCCTAGCTGGGCTGTCACCTGCGAGGACGGGATCGTCGCAAGATCGGCCTCGGCGCCCATGTAGGATATGGTGTGACCATCGACGAACGATGCCGAGAGCCCGGCATAGCCCCAGGCCGGGTCATAGACACTTTCCAGTTCGAAGCCGTCGATCCCGGCCTTGGCGAAGTTCTGATACTGAAGCAGATCGGGATACCGGGGCCGAACGGGCAGCCGCTGCCCGGAGCGAACGGCGACAGCGTCACGCCGTCGATATAGTCGTCGACATTGTTGTTGAAATAGGCCGCCTTGAGACGAAGCGCGTCGCCGGCCTCGATGATGTCGTTCTGCTTGTAGTTGACGCCGAACTCGGTCGTCTTGCCGGTTTCGGGGCGCAGATTTGGGTTGGGCAGGAACGGAAAGCTCACTCCTGCGGGATGGTTGCCGCTGATCAATGTCTCCGTCATCGAAGGTGAGCGATAGCCCTCCGCATAGGTGCCGTAGAACTGGATACCGGCGCGTTGCCTGCGGGAAGCGTGCCTTTCGTATTGCCGCAATCGGCGGTTTAGGCTCGGCCTGAGGAAACATTTGCCAACCCTCTCACTCGTCATCCACGGGCGGAGCGGGAGCGTAGCGGACGCGGAGACCCGAGGATCCATGCCGCTACATCAAACGAAGAATGCAGCGGTCCGGAAGAAGAGCTGGCGCTGTGTCGCTAGTTTTTCATCGTAGCGGCGCTCGAACGTTACGGCATGGATTCTAGGGTCTACGCGCGTCGCTTCGCTCCTTGCTCCGCCCTGGAATGACGAAGAATCGAGCCGCTAAGGCCGCGTTGTGGACTACGCGGCCGGCGCGCGGCGCTCCAGCATGTCGATGCCGAGCAGGTTGCGCACATTCGGCCGCGCCGCCACGAGGTCGGCGATCGTGTAGCGGGCCAGCACGGCGAAGAAGGCGTTGAGCGCCTCGCGCAGCGCCGAATTCAGCGCGCAGCTGTCGACCAGCGGGCATTCGGCGGCGTCGTTCTCGAAGCATTCTGCCATGGCGAAGCTTTCCTCGGTGACGCGCACGACGTCGAACAGGCTGATCGCCTCGGCAGCCCGGCCAAGCCGGACCCCGCCATTCCTGCCGCGCACGGTCTCGACAAGGCCGTTCTCGACCAGCGGCTGCAGGATCTTGAACAGGAAAAGCTCCGATACGGAATAGGCGGCCGCGATCTCTGGAATGCGACTCAACCGGTCATTGTTGGCGGCACAGTACATCAGGATGCGCATGGCATAGTTGGTTTGGCGCGTTAGCCGCATCTTGTCCTCGCTAGGCGCTGGCGCAACCCACGCCAGATTCCAAAACTTTGCCGCGCGGCTCCCATCCGGAATTCGAATTCGCCACGCTGGCCTCGATCCGAATATGGCTTATACCTTGGAATAATTCCAGACTGGCATCGTTTGATAGATGAATATTCTCGTCAACTTTATGTGCGCAGTGGAGCGAAAAGCTTAGGAAAACGGTCGTCGCGGGCATTTTGGCGGCCGAAGCACTAGATAGGCTGGGATCGACGAGGAGCGGTTCATCATGTCTCAATCGGCCCAGTCCCTGGCGCCCGTCCGTTTCGACACCGACGCGGCCGCCAAACTCTCCGCGCTGCGGCGAACCAAATTCATCGCCACGGCCGCTCTGGCGCTTTGCGTGCTGGTGTTTGCGCTGGCCAAGTCGTTCCAGGGCACCTATCCGTGGCTGGGGTTCGTCGCTGCCTTCGCCGAGGCGGCGACCATTGGCGGCCTCGCCGACTGGTACGCGGTGGTGGCGCTGTTCAGGCGGCCGCTCGGGCTGCCGATCCCGCACACCGCCATCATTCCGGAAAACCAGAACCGCATCGCCGATAATCTCGGCCGCTTCATCGAGGTCAACTTCCTGGCGCCGGAACCGGTGCGGGAAAAGCTGGCCGAGGTCGATTTTTCAGCGCTGGTCGCCGACTGGCTGGCCGACGCCGAGCGCGCCGCCGGCCTGTCGCGCTTCGTCGTGCGGCTGGTGCCGCAGACGCTTGCCGCCGTCGAGCAATCCGGATTGCGCGGCTTCGTCACCAGCCGCATGCTCGAGCAGATCGAAAAGGTGCCGTTGGCGCCACTGGCCGCCGAACTGTTGTCGGCACTCACCGATGACCGCCGACACCAGAAGCTGTTCGACGAATTCATCAAGGTGATCGGCCGTTTCCTCAACGATGAGCAGGCGCTGGCGACGATGCGCGAGAAGATCCGCGAGGAACTGCCATCGCTGTTCAACCTGTTCAGGGCCGACGCCTATCTGCTGAAGAAGATCGTCGCCTCCGCGGGCTCCCTGCTCGACGAGGTCCGGGCCGATCCCAACCATCCAATGCGCGCCGAGTTCGACCGATTCGCGCAAGGCTTCGTCGAGCGGCTGCGGACGTCGAAGCAGTATGCCAGGCGTGCCGAGAAGATGAAGCACGATTTCCTCGCCAGACCGGAAGTCAGGGCGCTGGCCGGCGATATGTGGGAGAGCCTCAGCCTGTTCATCGAACAGGACGCCAAGGCGCCGAATTCGGTGATCCGCGCGCATCTCGCCAACATGTTCGTCGAGGTCGGGCGGCACCTTGCCGGCGATGCGCAGATCCGGGCCGACATGAACCAGGGGTTCGTCGTGGCGCTGGCCTCCTTCGTCGAGAGCCAGAAGAGCGGCGTGTCGAAATTCATCGCCGATCAGGTCAAGCGCTGGGACCTGGCGCAACTGACGCGGCTGATCGAGATGAACATCGGCAGGGACCTGCAATATATCCGCTTTAACGGCATGATCATCGGCGGACTGGCGGGCATCGTGCTCTACACGATCGAGCTGCTGCTCCCGGTCAATTGATGCGCCTCGCTCGCCAGGCCTGTGTTCGAAATGGACATACGGCAGCCCAGTGCTATTCTCCCGACGAGGGCACCGCATCCGCGGCAACAGGGGAGAAGACACTCATGGCAAAGCAACCGGAATCCGATTCCTTCATGGACATGTTCGGCAGATTCGGCCGTGACCTGAAGGTGCCCAATGTCGATGTCGAGGCGATCCTCGCCCATCACCGCAAGAACCTCGAAGCCTTGGAGAAATCGGCGCGCGTCAGTGCCGCCGGAGCGTCCTCGCTGCTGTCAAGACAACGCGAGATGCTGCAGGACACGCTGCGCGAGGTTGCCGACATGGCGCAGAGCTACCGGGCGCCGGGGAACCCCCAAGAACTCCTGGCCAAGCAGACGGAGTTCGCCAGGAAATCCTTCGAGGCCGCCCTGAAAAATGCCGGTGAAGTGGCCGAATTGGCGAGGGAATCGGGCACCGAATCGATCGATATCCTGCGTGCGCGCATCAAGGAGGCGATGGAGGAAATCCGCGCCGGCTATGGGCAGAAGTAAGGCTTCGATGGGCTGCGGTTCTGCCTTCGGCCGGGGGCGCCGGTTCGCAATCCCGCAACCTTGCGCATAGTTGCACCAGCGCAACGCTATCGCTCACGCCCGTTCTTGACAGTCAGAAAATCCGAATTCGACCTGCCATTGCAAGGCAAGCCATGGCACGAATCGGCCGGAATTCAGCGGAACGGAATCATGCGCGACGAATTGACAGAAGCAGTCAGTTCGTGGTCCGGAGGCGCTGCAAGCTATCGGGAAAGCAGGAATGACTGAAATACGGCCTAAAACGCCGCCGACCTACGAGCAGTTGAGGACGATGTCCGGGCAGGAGCTCGGCGTCTCGGAATGGACCACGGTCGACCAGAACCGTATCAACCAGTTCGCCGAATGCACCGGCGACCATCAATGGATCCATGTCGACCCCGAACGCGCGCGGCGGCAAAGCCCGTTTCGCACGACGATCGCGCACGGCTATCTGACGCTGTCGATCATTGGCGCGCTGGCGCTCGGTATGGGCATCGTGCCGGAAAATACGCAGGCCGCTTTCAATTACGGCTTCGACAAGGTGCGCTTCCTGGCACCGGTCAAGGTCGGTGCGCGCATCCGGCTGCGCACCACGCTGCTTTCCATGGAAGACAGGGGGCCTGGCCAATACCTGATGAAGGCCGCCAACACGGTCGAGATCGAGGGTGAGGAGAAGCCCGCCTTGACGGCGGAGACGCTGGTCATGCTCTATGAGCGCCGTAAACGGGCAGGGGCCTGAGCGGTGTCCGCCCAAAGCCCCCCGCAGGTCACGCAATCCCGGGCTGCGGACGGCCGGAAATGCGCAACGATAAGAGCGCAAGCAACAGTGCAGCCAGCGCCAGGGCGGTTGCCGTCTCGAAGGTGACCTGCATTCCCCGGGCGGCCGAGGCGGAATTCACCACGTCCTGACCTGTTCCTTGCCGAGCACCGGCCGATGCGACCGCGAATATTGCGCCCATCAGGGAAGCGCCGGTGATGAGGCCTAGATTGCGCGACAGGTTGAGCAACCCCGATATGACACCACGCTCGCCGGCGCCGACACCGCTCATGACAGCCGCGTTGTTGGATGTCTGGAACAGGGCGTAGCCGAAGCAGGTGACGGTGATCGGACCGACATAGCTGGCAATGCCGAGCGTCGTCATGGCGAGCGACAGAAGGGCTGTACCCGTGGCGAGGCTGATCAGGCCGGCGACCATCATCCTGTGGGCGCCAAGCCGATCCGAAAGGCGCCCGGCCAGCAGCGCCGACAGGGTCGAGACGAGCGGCCCGGTCGACAGCACCACGCCGACCGTCGCGGCATCAAGTCCCAGCCCCCGCGACAGATAGAACGGGCCGACGACCAGGGTCGCCATCATCACCGTGGCGACGATGAAGCCCATGGCCAGGCTGGCGCTGAGCCGCAGATCCCGGAAGCTGGCAAGCTGGACCAGAGGGTTCTTCACGCTCCTCTGTGCGACAGCGAACAGCACGATACCGAGGGCGGTGACAGCCAGCAGGCCGACATTGAGCACGCCGAAATTACCCCGGCCAAGCGTCATGGCCATCGCATAGGCGGCCAGCGTCAAGCCCAGCAGGACGGTGCCTGTCGCGTCGAACTTGCCTTGTTGGGCTGCCTTGTTGCCGGCAGGCAGCGCGCGCCAGGCGAGGGCGAAGGTCAGCAGGCCCAGCGGGACATTGACCAGGAAGATCGCCCGCCAGCCGAGGCCGGCGATCAGCAGACCGCCGAGCGACGGGCCGAGTGTGGTGCCGATCGCGGACATGGCGCCAAGCAGGCCCATGGCACTGCCGGTCCTTTCCCTGCTCACGGTCTCCGCGACGAAGGCCAGCGTGAGCGCCATCATCAGCGCCGCGCCAAGTCCCTGCACGGCACGGGCGGCGATCAGCAGCCAGAGCGTCGGCGCGAGCCCGCAGAGCACCGATGCCGATGTGAACAGCGCAATGCCGCCAAGCAGCAACGGCCGGGGCCCGAACATGTCGGCCAGCCGCCCGGCGCTGACGATCAGCGTGGTGATGGCAAGCAGATAGGCGAGAACCACCCATTGGACGGCCTGAAATGGCGCGCCGAACACCTGCATCAGCGAGGGCAGCCCGACGCTGGCAATGCTTGTTCCCAACGATGACAGCAGCGTGGCGAGCGACAGGCTTGCCAGCGCCCAGCCGGCGGATTTTTGTGAAGTTGATATCGGCCCATCCCGATTTTGCTCCGCGACTGTCATGGCGATCTCCTTTGTGCTCGCTCCGAACCGGAGCTGTTGGAGATCTAGTCTTGTGGCTGATATGGCGGAAGGCGCAGCACTTGCATGATATTCGTGCATGAGACGCCACATCATGTTATGCGCCATTGATGACGTCGCCCGATCTCAATCTGCTCTTCGCCCTCGACGCCTTGCTGGCGGAAGGCAGCGTGGCGCGGGCCGCGCGCCGTCTGCGGCTCAGTCCCTCGGCGATGAGCCGGACGCTGGCGCGGTTGCGGGCGGCAACGGCCGATCCTCTTCTGGTCCGCGCCGGGCGCGGCCTGGTGGCGACGCCGCGGGCGGAGGAGTTGCGGCGGCAGGTCGGCCGTGCCGTCCAGGACGCGGAGGCGCTGCTGCGTCCTGCCGAGTTGCTTGATCTCCCGCGCCTGGACAGGGTTTTCACGCTGCGTACCAATGAGGGTTTCGTCGAGGAGTTCGGGCCTCGTCTCGTCGCCCGCGTCGAAGCCGATGCGCCTGGGGTGCGGTTGCGTTTCGCTGCGAAGTCCGACAAGGATGCAATGTCGCTGCGCGACGCGGCGATCGACCTGGAAATCGGTGTTGCCGGCGAAACCGGACCCGAAGTGCGCATCCAGGCGCTGTTTCGCGACCGCTTCATTGGTGCCGTCCGAGCGGGCCATCCCCTGGGCGAGGGCACGGTGACGCCCGAGCGCTATGCGGCTGGCCGGCACATCAGCGTTTCGCGGCGTGGCCGCGAGAAGGGGCCGATCGATGAGGCCCTGGGCGTACTTGGATTGCAGCGGACGGTCGTGTGCATGGTCTCGGGTTTCTCGGCGGCACTTGCGATGGCACGCGCCTCGGACCTGATCGCCAGCGTGCCCGAGCGGCACACTGCCGGCGCGCGGGCCGGGATGCACAGTTTTGCGCTGCCGGTCGCCACCGTGGAAGTCACCATCTCCATGCTCTGGCACCCGCGTCTCGATGCCGATCCGGCGCAACGCTGGTTGCGTGAGTGCGTGCGGGAGGTCTGCGCCGGCCGCTGAGCGAAGCAGCCAGGTCAGTGCGCCATCGCCCTTTCAAGCACTTTGAAAATCCGCTCGTCTCCGCACTGGGCGACGTTGAAGCGCAGGAAACGGCTCGCTGTCTGCGACAGGCTGAACGCATTGCCTGGCGCCAGCACGACATTGTCGGCCAGGGCGCGGCGTGCGACTTCGGCTGCGTCAACGCCATCGGGCAGGCCGCACCACAGGAACAGGCCGGCCGGCTGGTCGATCCAGGGCGTGATGCCGATTGCCTTCAGCCGGGCGCCGGTCTCGACCATGGCGCGCGCAAGCTTCGCGCGCAGCAAATCCATATGCTTGCGGTAGCTGCCATCCTTCAGCAGGGTCAGCACCAGTTCGGCCGCCAGCCGTCCGCCGCCGAAGGTCGTGGCGATCTTGAGGTCGGTCAGGCCCTCGATCCAGTCGCGGGGCGCGGCGATGAAACCGCAGCGGATCGACGCCGACAGCGTCTTGGAGAAACTGCCGATGTGGACGACGCGGCTGAGACCATCGAACGCCGCCAGCTTCGGGGCAGGGGTGTGTTCGAAATCGGCGAAAATGTCGTCCTCGACGATGGTCAGGTCCGACTGGTCGGCGAGCTTGAGCAAACGATGCGCGGTGACTGGCGACAGGATCGCACCGGTCGGGTTGTGGATGGCGGAGTTGGTGATGTAGAGGCGCGGCCGGTGTTCGGCCAGCGCCTGCGCGAACAGCTCGATATCTGGTCCTGACGGCGTATAGGGAACGCTGACGACCTTGGCGCGATGGGCGCGCAGCAAAGCGTGGAAATTGAAATAGCAGGGATCGTCGACCAGCACCGTGTCGCCAGGTTCGATCAGGAACCGGCACAGGAGGTCGATGGACTGCGTGCCCGATTCCGTCAGCATGATCTGTTCGGGGGAGGCTTCGATGCCATGCCCGGCCATGCGCCGCGCCAGCAGTTGCCGCAGCGGCGGCAGGCCAAGCGGGGTGCTGTAATCGGCAAGCGCGACATCTTCGGCACGCGCAACCGTGCGCAGGGCGCGGCGCAAGCCGGCCTGGGGCATCCAGGAGGCTGGCAGCCAGCCGCAGCCGGGTTTCAGGGTTTCGCCGCTGGCATCCAGCGACTGGCGCGAGACCCAGAGCGGATCGACGGCGCGGTCGAGCCGAGGGCCGATCTCGGCCAGCGACAGCGGCGCCAGCGATCCGGCGGCGTAGAAGCCGGAGCCCGGCTGGGAGCGGATCGCGCCCTCGGCGGCGAGCCGCTCATAGGCTTCGACGACGGTGGACTTTGACACCTGCATGGACTTTGCGAAGGCCCGGATCGAGGGCAGTCTGGCTCCCGGTGTCAGACTGCGCGCGGCGATCCGCTGACGGATGGTCGCCATGACGCTTTCGACCAGCGTCGCGCCGCCATCGAGTCTTGTGGTCTGCTCGTCCATCTGTACTCCTCGTGTGGCCATTACAGTTTTGTGGAATTGTACTGCATTGTCTCTGGTGGCGCCATCGGGTGAGCCCGATAGAAGGCACAACAGAAGGAGCTTTTCATGGACAAGGCTGCGAGCGGCTGGGTGAGCGGTTTCATCGGCGTGTTGATCTTCAGCGGATCCTTGCCGGCGACACGCGTGGCGGTGATGGATTTCGATCCGATCTTCCTGACCTCGTCTCGTGCCGCCATAGCCGGCCTGCTCGGTCTGGCGCTTCTGCTCTTGTTTCGCGAGAAGCGACCCGAGCGGGGCGACTTGCTGTCCCTGGCGATCGTCGCGTTCGGTGTGGTCGTCGGTTTTCCCCTCTTGACCGCGCTGGCGCTGAAGCACGTCACCTCCGCGCATTCCATCATCTTCGTCGGCCTGCTGCCGTTGGCGACCGCGATCTTCGGTGTGTTGCGCGGCGGCGACCGTCCCCACCCGGCCTTCTGGCTGTTTTCATGTCTGGGCAGCGCGCTGGTCGCGGGTTTCGCCCTGGTGCAGGGTGTGACCGCTTCACCGGTCGGCGACAGTTTGATGCTGGCCGCCATCATCGTCTGCGGGCTGGGCTATGCCGAAGGGGCCGCACTTTCGCGCCGGCTTGGCGG
This sequence comes from Mesorhizobium sp. B2-4-14, assembly GCF_006442155.1. Classification (NCBI taxonomy): domain Bacteria; kingdom Pseudomonadati; phylum Pseudomonadota; class Alphaproteobacteria; order Hyphomicrobiales; family Phyllobacteriaceae; genus Mesorhizobium; species Mesorhizobium sp. B2-4-14. The sequence continues at coordinate 52,128 of NZ_VFVA01000012.1, forward strand.
CTGGCAGGTGATCTGCTGGGCGTTGGCGCTGTCACTGCCGATCATGCTGCTGCTGACCTTTGTGACCCTGCCGCCATCCTTCGCCGGTGTCGGCTCTAACGCCTGGATTGGTCTCGCCTATGTCTCGCTGTTCAGTATGCTGATCGGCTTCGTGTTCTGGTATCGCGGCCTGGCGCAAGGCGGCATCGCGGCGGTCGGCCAGTTGCAGCTGCTGCAGCCTTTCTTCGGCCTTGCGCTGGCGGCGACCCTGCTGCACGAGAAGGTCAGCCCGCTGATGATCGTCGTCACGCTCGGCGTCGTGGCGTGTGTGTTCGGGGCGAAGAAATTTGCGCGGTAGTTCGGGAAGAGATTCCCGCACCTAGACTAGAACTTCGTCACCACCCCAATCCCAATACCCTCGAAGCCGCCCATCGCCATCAACGCCGCCGGGGCTTCGTCAAGGCTGATCTTCTTGCCGACCAGAAGTTCGGGCTTGAGCTTGCCGGTGCGGATCATCTCCATCAGTGCTGGGTAGCGATAGGCCTGGATGCCGTGGCTGCCGAGGATCTCGAGCTCGAAGGCGATTACCTTGTCCATCGGCACTTGCGGGCGGGCGTGCTCGCCCAGCATCAGGCCGACCTGCACGTGGCGGCCGCGCCGGCGCAGATTGGCGATCGAGTTGAACGAGGTGGTCGAGTGGCCGAGCGCGTCCATCGACATATGCGCGCCGCCATTGGTGATCTGCTTGACGGCCTTGACCACATTCGGCGTCGTCGAGGCGTTGATGGTGGCGACCGCGCCGATCTTCCTGGCGAAGTCCAGCTTCTCGTCGGAGAGATCGATGCCAATGACATTGGCGCCCATCGAACTGGCGATCATGATCGCCGATAGGCCGACGCCGCCGCAGCCGTGCACGGCCACCCATTCGCCCGGTTTCACCCGGCCCTGATCGACGATGGCGCGGAACGAGGTAACGAAGCGGCAGCCGAGGCTGGCGGCGGTGGTGAATTCCATCTCGTCGGGCAGGCGCACTAGGTTGGTGTCGGCATGCTCGATGGCGACATATTCGGCGAAGGAACCCCACGCGTTGAAGCCGGGCTGCGATTGATGCTCGCAGACCTGGTGATTGCCCGACGTGCATTCGAAGCAATGGCCGCAACCGACGGCGAACGGCACCGTGACGCGCTCGCCCGCCTTCCAGCGGGTGACATGCTTGCCGGCGGCAACCACGACCCCGGCCAATTCGTGGCCCGGTACATGCGGTAGGCGGATATCGGCGTCATGACCCATCCAGCCATGCCAGTCGCTGCGGCAGAGCCCGGTCGCCTCGACCTTGATGACGACGCCGTCGGCTGTCGGCTTCGGATCGGGAACGGTCTGGATCGTCGGTGCTTCGCCGAATTTCTCGAAGACGACGGCTTTCATTGGCAACCTCTCGCACGGATCGTACTTCAGAACCGATAGCCGATTCCCTGGCCGGTCAAGCGGAAATCGATTCCGCCAGAGCGGCAGCAAATTCCTCAGGCTTGCCTATTCGGCATCGATCTGGTTCTGCGGCGCAGCCTTCTGGAACGCGGGCAGCGCCATGCAGGCGGCGTTGATGCGCGCGATCGTCGGGTAGGGCGCCAGGTCGACGCCGAAGCGCGCATTGCTGGTGACCTGTGCCGCCAGGCAGATGTCGGCCAGCCCCGGCGCTTCGCCATGGCAGAATGTTCCGGTCCACGGCGAGGAAGCCAGAATCTTTTCAAGCGGCTGGAAGCCTTCGTTGACCCAGTGGCGGAACCAGTTGGTGATGTCCTGGTCGCCTGCGCCGAACAGGGTGCGCAGCGAGGTCAGCACGCGCAGATTGTTCACCGGGTGGATGTCGCAGGCGATCATCTGCGCCAGCATCCTGACACGCGCCCGGCCCGACGGATCCTTCGGCAGCAATGGCGGATGGGGCTGCGTTTCGTCGAGGAATTCGATGATCGCCAGCGATTGCGTCAGCATCATGCCGTCGTTCCATACGATTGTCGGGACCAGCCCCTGCGGATTGAGCGCGAGATAGGCGGGCTCCAGATGCTCGCCGTGGCGCAGGTGATGCGGGACGTAGTCATAGCTCAGCCCCTTCATCTCCAGCGCGATCCGCACCCGGTGGGAGGTGGAAGAGCGATAGTAATTGTGCAGGACGATGTCGCTCATGATCTCGGCTGGCCGATGGTTATCTCGATCGTGCTGATGCCGTCGACGCCGCCGGTCATTGTCTCTCCCGGCTTGACCTCGCCGACACCGGCGGGCGTGCCGGTGAAGATCAGGTCGCCCGGTTGCAGCTCGACTGCCTCGCTGCAGATCGAGACGATGTCGGTCACCGGCCAGATCAGTTCGGCGAGATCGGCATCCTGTTTCACCGTGCCGTCGACAGCGAGCCAGATACGACCCTTCGCCGGGTGTCCGGATTTCTGCGCCGGAACCAGCGGGCCGCAGGGCGCGGAGCGGTCGAAGGCCTTCGACCAGTCCCATGGCCGCGCTGCCTTCTTGGCGGCATCCTGCAGATCGCGGCGGGTGAGGTCGATGCCGACGCCATAGCCCCAGACATGGTCCAGCGCCTTGTCGCGGGCGATCCAAGAACCAGCTACACCGATCGCGACAACCAATTCGATCTCGAAATGCAGGTTTTCGGTCAGCGGCGGGTAAGGGATCTCGGTGCCGGAATCAACGACCGCATCGCCGGGCTTGGTGAAGAAGAAGGGCGGATCGCGCTCGTCATTGCCGAACTCGCGGGCGTGCGCGGCGTAGTTGCGGCCGACGCAAAAGATGCGCCGCACGGCAAAACGCTGGGCTGAGCCACTGACGGCGACAGAAGGCGTTGGCGGCACGGGTAGAACGAATGCGGTCATGTTGAACTCTAAAATAGATGTAGGAAGGCGGCACCTTCGGCCGATTTCGAGAGCCGGGCAAGCGCCGCATTTGGCGCGGCAGCACTTCGCAAAAGGTCGTACAAGGAATCCAGATGGCGGCGGTATACTATTTGGCAATAATCCGCTCGCGATCGCGGGGCTACCTTATGCCGCAAACTGAACGGGGCTCGAAACCAACGCCATGACGTCAGCCACTGATCGCGCCCGATTTCTGATCATCGACGATCATCCGCTGTTTCGCGAGGCGCTGCACAGCGCCGTGCAGATGGCTTATCCCGAGGTCGACACGGTGGAGGCGCGCTCGATCTCGGAAGCGCTCGATCTTCTGGCCGACGCAAAGCCGTTCGATCTGGCGCTGCTCGACCTCAGCATGCCCGACGTGCACGGGTTCGACGGGCTGTTGCAACTCAGGACCCGCCATCCGCGCCTGCCGGTGGTGATCGTATCGGGCTATGAGGAGCCGAAGATCATTTCGGAGGCACTCTCCTACGGCGCCGCCGGCTTCATTCCGAAGTCGGCGCGCAAGAGCGACCTGGCCAATGCTATCCGCTCGGTGATGGACGGCGCGATCTATGTGCCGGAAACCTATGAGGGCCAGCCGCGGGACGCCGACAGCAGCAACCGCGCCGACATGGTCCAGCGCCTGTCGACGCTGACGCCGCAGCAGTTGAGGGTGCTGCAGATGCTGCGCCAGGGCCTGCTCAACAAGCAGATCGCCTACGAGCTGCAGGTCGGCGAGACCACGGTCAAGGCGCACGTCTCGGAGATATTGCGCAAGCTCAATGTCTATAGCCGCACGCAAGCGGTGATCGAAGTGTCGAAGCTCGACAATGCGGAGTTGTTTCGCGATCAGGCGGGGTTTTAGTCTTCACCCTTCCACTCATGGGGAGGGCCGATCCGGGAAGCAGAGCGGGGTGGGAGTGCCACGCGGCGCAATGTCGTCATCCCCCGGAGCTATGCGCCGATCCTCCCATCGAGGGTGAGTAGGGAGCTAAGCCAGCAGATGCGCCAGAAGCGCCCTGAGCTGTGCCGGCTTCAGCGGCTTGCGCATCAATTCGATGCCGCCTGCCTTGGCCGCCTTCGCAACGTCCTCGGAACTGTCGGCGGTGACGATCAGCGCCGGCACGGCGCGGCCAAGATAGTCGCGGACCTCCGATATGGTGGCGGTGCCGAGATCGCCGCCGTCGAGATGCTGGTCGGCGATGATGATGTCCGGAACCCAGTCGGTGTCGCCGAGCAGGTCGAGCGCGTCATCGGTCGAGGTCGCGGATCGCACCAGGCATTGCCAGCGCTCGAGCAGGAAGGTCATCGCCTCCAGTACCTCGGTGTCGTTTTCGACCAGCAGCACCTTGGTCCCGAACAGGCCGTAGCCGCGGGGCCGCTCCAGGCCGGCGGCGCTGGCGATGGCGTCGGCCGGCGCGCCGATGCCGACGGGGACATCGATATGGAAGATGGTGCCGCGTCCGACCTTCGATGAAAATGTCACGGGGTGGCCAAGCGCGCTGGCCATGCGGCGCACGATGGCCAGGCCGAGCCCAAGCCCGCCGCCGTCGAATTCGGCACCGGCCTGCGAGGTGCCGCGATGGAATTCCTCGAACACCGCCTCGCGCTGATCCTCGGGAATGCCGCAGCCTGTATCGGCGACATCGATGCGGATCGTATCGCCGCGATGGCGTGTGCCGACAAGGACGCCCCCCGAACGTGTGTAGCCCAGCGCGTTGGACAGAATATTCTGCAGGATACGGCGCAGCAGCGTCCGGTCGGAGCGGACCACGGCATTGACCGGCCGGAATTTCAGCGACAGCCGTTTCATTTCCGAGACCGGCTGGAAATCCGAGCGCAGCGACGAGAACAACGCCTCGAGGCTGACGTCGCCGATGTCGGGCCGCACCACGCCGGCATCGAGCTTTGAAATGTCGAGCAAGGTGCGCAGCAGGTCCTCCATCGTTTCCAGCGAGCGCTCGACCTGCCGCACCAGCTTTCTGCCCTCGTCGCTGGTCTGGACCTCGGCGAGCGCCGAGACGGAGAGGTGAGCCGCGTTCAACGGCTGCAGCACGTCATGGCTCGCGGCGGCAAGGAAGCGTGTTTTGGACAGGTTCGCCAGCTCGGCGTTCTCCTTGGCGGCGCTGAGGTCGATGTTCGACTGCTCAAGCCGCCGCAGCGTCGAGTGCAACTCCTCGGTGCGCGTACGCACCCGGTTTTCCAGCGAGATCGCCGTCTGGAACAGCGAGAATGCATTGCCCTGCTGGTCCATCGACCGCTCGACGCGGCTGACCAGGGCGGCGTTGATCTTCTTCAATTTTTCGAGATCGGTTATGTCCCTGAGCGGCATCTTCTTCCGCCGCCCTATTCAGCCGCTTGGCGGTCACCGAACGCTATGCCGGTGAAAGTCTGGTTGAGGTGCATTGACCGGTACTGCTCGCCATAGGTGCCGAAGCCGATGACATTGTTGACCCGGTAGAGCTCCGAAATGTCGCGAAAGACCTGCCGGTTGCGCGCGTCGAGGCGGCGCAGCACGCAGTCGAAGCCGAGGATCAAGTCGATGCCGCCCAGCCTCTCCTCGACCTCGCGCAACGCCGCGCGCGTCGATTCCACCATGTCCTTGGGCTGCGCGATCGACAGCACGATACCGTCGTCGATGGCGCAGAAGAACGACAGCGAGCCATCGGCGTGCATCCTCTGGATCGAACGGCAGTAATATTCGCCGCCCACCTTCACCACCACTGGATGCGAAGCGAAGCTCAGCGGCGTCAGGGTCTGCGGGATGATGCCGACGGAAGCGGCATATTCCTCGGCCGCGTTGGTGGCGTTGAACTGCCGCACGATACGGTGATCGGCATCGGACGCCGTCACCACCAGCTTCTCGTCGGTTGGAACGAAATTGTCGGTCTTGAAGACATGAAACGGAATTTCCGTGGCGATCAGCACAATGATCGCGCTGTCGGAGGTGACCTTGCCATCGGAGATCAGGCGCGTCGTTTCGAATTTCAGATCGTCGCCGGCCGAGCCGCCGAGCAGCGGGATGTCGTCAAGGCCCCAGTGGATGGCGGAGCTGACCGCTTCCTCGGCATAGGACAGCCCGTCGATGAAGCAGAGGGCGAAGGTGTTCCTGGTGCTCTCGCCGCCGACCCGGCCGCGCAGCGTGCGCCGAAGCGCCTCGACCTCGCCGGTGATCGTGTCCATGCCCGAAGAGGACAGGTTGTCGACCATGGCGCTGACCGCGGTGAACGAGGCCGAAGGAAGCAGCATCGCCAGCATGTGGCCTTCCTCGAGCCCCTGCGGCGTGATCTCGCCGGCAGTGGAACAGCCGGCGTGATGGAGCCCCGGTGCATGGACCGAAAGCGCCCGCGATAGGGCGCCGGCTTCGACAAGGCTCTGGGAAAAGAACAGGAGGGCAAAGCCGGCGTCGATTGCGGCGGCTTCAGCGGCCACCGCGCGTGCGAAGGCATCCGGATCCGGCTCGTCCGTGGTCAGCGCCGACAAGCCGCATGCGTAGCGCGTCCGTGAACTGGCCAGCGGCGTTCTCCCGCATTTCCTCCAACGCTGTTTTATGCGCGGCTGTTACAAGCTTCTGGCGCGCAGCGTCGAAGGCATTGTTGCTTCCAATCGGCGGTTTGGCAATGGGGGCGAGGGGCGCGCACCTTTGGCCTTGGCCATGACCGAAAGTACAATGATCCGACTTTTCCGTCGCGCTGTTTTTTGCCGGTTATGCGGTGTACGAATGCGCATGGCCGAGTGCCAGCGGCGCGTCGGCAGCGTGATGACCAAGGTTGATATCCAGGGAGGATTCATGTCGGACGTTTCGTTGATGGTCAACGGCAGGCGGGTCAGTGGCGTTGCCGAGGACCGAACGCTGCTGGTTCACTTCCTGCGGGAGAATCTTGGCCTGACCGGCACGCATGTGGGTTGTGATACCTCGCAATGCGGCGCTTGCGTCGTCCATGTCGACGGCAAGGCGGTGAAGTCCTGCACCATGCTCGCCGTCCAGGCTTCAGGGTCGACCGTTGTCACGATCGAAGGTCTCGCCAATGGCGCCGACCTGCATCCCATGCAGGCCGCGTTCAAGGAATATCACGGGCTGCAATGCGGTTTCTGCACGCCAGGCATGATCATGGCTGCAACCGACATGATCAACCGCCATCCCGAAGGCCTCGATGAGGCGACGGTGCGGGCCGAACTGGAGGGCAATATCTGCCGCTGCACCGGCTACCACAACATCGTCAAGGCGATCCTGGCCGCATCGAAGACGATGTCGAAGGGCGCCGCCAAGGGCAAAGCGAAACAAGCTGCGTGAGACTTAGGGCATTAAGGGAGTAGGGCGGTAAGGCAGTAGGAATTGGGAGCCGATTTTTCCTACTGCCTTACTTCCGTACTGCCCTATTCCCCTACTTTTTCGGGAGGATTTCTGCAATGGGCATCGAAGGTGTTGGCGCTCGCGTGGCGCGCAAGGAAGACAAAAGGTTCATCACCGGCGCCGGCCGCTATGTCGACGACATGGTGGTTCCCGGCATGAAGCATGCGGCCTTCGTGCGCAGCCCGCACGCGCATGCGCAGATCAAGAAGATCGACGTCAAGAAAGCTCAGGAGATGCCCGGCGTCATCGGCGTCCTGACCGGCAAGGAGCTCAAGGCCGACGGCATCGGCAATCTGATCTGCGGCTGGATGATCCATTCCAAGGACGGCACGCCGATGAAGATGGGCGCATGGTCGCCGCTGGCCGTCGACAAGGTCCGTTACGTCGGCGACGCGGTCGTGGTGGTGGTGGCGGAAACCAGAGACCAGGCGCGCGACGCGGCCGAGGCCGTCGAAATCACCTACAAGGAATTGAAGGCTGTCGTCGATGCGACCAAGGCACTCGAAAACGGCGCGCCGCAGATCCATGCCGAGGCCGAGAACAATCTTATCTTCGACTGGGAGCTTGGCGACGGCAATGCGACCGACGCGGCGATCAAGGCGGCGGCCCATGTCACCCGCATGAAGATCGTCAACAACCGGCTGGTGCCGAACGCCATGGAACCGCGCGCGGCGCTCGGCCACTACGACAAGGCCGAGGACCACTATACCTGCTGGACGACCTCGCAGAACCCGCATGTCGCGCGGCTGGTGATGAGCGCGTTCTACAACATCGCGCCGGAAAACAAGCTGCGCGTGATCGCACCGGACGTTGGCGGTGGGTTCGGCTCCAAGATCTACATCTACCCGGAAGAGATCGTCTGCCTGTGGGCTTCCAAGAAAACCGGCGTGCCGGTCAAATGGGTCGCCGACCGCACCGAGAGCTTCCTGTCCGACGCGCATGGGCGCGACCACGTCTCGACCGTGGAGATGGCCTTCGACAAGAACAACAGGATCACCGGGCTGAAGGTCGACACGATCGCCAATCTCGGCGCCTACATGTCGCTGTTCTCGTCCTGCGTGCCGACCTATCTCTACGCCACGCTGCTGTCGGGCCAGTACGACATTCCAGCGATCCACGCCAATGTGCGCGCCGTCTACACCAACACGGCTCCTGTCGACGCCTATCGCGGGGCGGGGCGGCCGGAGGCGACCTATGTGCTGGAACGCACGATGGAAGCCGCCGCGCGCGAGCTCGGCATCTCCCCCGCCGAACTGCGGCGGCTGAACTTCGTCACCTCCTTCCCGCACCAGACACCGGTGATCATGAACTATGATGCCGGCGACTATGGCGCCTCGCTCGACGCGGCGATGAAGACCGCCGACTATGCCGGCTTTGCCAGGCGCAAGGAGGACGCGGCGAGGGAAGGCAAGCTGCGCGGCATCGGCATGAGCTGCTACATCGAGGCCTGTGGCCTCGCGCCGTCGGCTGCGGTCGGTTCGCTCGGCGCCGGCGTCGGCCTGTGGGAATCGGCCGAAGTGCGTGTGAACGCCGTCGGCACGATCGAGGTGCTGACCGGCTCGCACAGTCATGGCCAGGGTCACGAGACGACCTTCGCGCAACTGGTCAACCAGCGTTTTGGCGTGCCGATCGATTCGGTTTCGATCGTCCATGGCGACACCGACAAGGTGCAGATGGGCATGGGCACCTACGGTTCGCGCTCGGGCGCGGTCGGCATGTCGGCGATCGTCAAGGCGCTCGACAAGGTCGAGGCCAAGGCCAAGAAGATCGCCGCCCACCTGCTCGAGGCCGACGAGGGCGACATCGTCATCGAGAACGGCGCACTGAAGGTCGCCGGCACCGACAAGAACGTGCCTTGGTTCCAGATGGCGCTTGCCGCCTATACCGCCCATAATCTGCCGGCCGGCATGGAACCGGGGCTGAAGGAGACGGCGTTCTACGATCCGTCGAACTTCACCTTTCCGGCGGGCTGCTACATCTGCGAGGTCGAGATCGATCCGGAGACCGGAACGACCGAGATCGTCCAGTTCGTGGCCGCCGATGATTTCGGCAACATCATCAATCCGATGATCGTCGAAGGCCAGGTGCATGGCGGCATCGCCCAGGGCATCGGCCAGGCGCTGCTGGAAGGCGCCCATTACGACGCCAGCGGACAGCTGCTGACGGCGAGCTATATGGATTATACCATGCCGCGTGCCGGCGACCTGCCGTCGTTCAAGGTCTCGACGTCGAATACCCCATGTCCCGGCAATCCGCTCGGCATCAAGGGCTGCGGCGAGGCGGGCGCCATCGGCTCGCCGCCGGCGGTCATCAATGCCATCACCGATGCCATCGGCATCGCCGATATCGCCATGCCGGCTTCGCCGTCCACTGTGTGGGCCGCGATCCGCGCCGCGACGAAGCACTGAGGAGGAACAACCATGTACTCGGTCAACTATCACCGTGCCGCCTCGGTCGCCGATGCCGCGAAGCTGGTCAAGAGCGGCGATGCCAAGCTGCTATCGGGCGGCATGACTTTGATCGCTGCCATGAAGACGCGGCTCGCGGCGCCTTCCGATCTCGTCGATCTGTCGCGCATCAAGGAACTGCAAGGCGTCAAGGTATCGGGCAAGACGATCACCATTGGCGCCGCCGCGACGCACTATGACGTCTCTAACGACGAGAAGCTGCGGAAGGCCTGTCCGGCGCTTGCCCATCTGGCGTCGCTGATCGGCGACCCGGCGGTACGCTACAAGGGCACGATCGGTGGCTCGATCGCCAACAACGATCCGGCAGCCGACTATCCGGCGGCGCTGCTGGCGCTGGGTGCCACCATCATCACCAACAAGCGCGAGATATCAGCCGACAAGTTCTTCAAGGGGCTGTTCGAGACGGCCTTGAAGGATGGCGAGATCATCACGGCGGTCTCCTTCACTGCGCCTGCGAAGGCTGCCTATGAAAAGTTTCGCAACCCCGCCTCGCGCTACGCGATCGTCGGCGTGTTCGTGGCCAAGGGCAAGGACGGCGTCAGCGTCGCCGTCACCGGCGCCGGCGATGACGGCGTCTTCCGCTCGAAGGAGATCGAAGCAGCACTGGCGAAGAATTTCGACGCCGCTGCGCTCAACGGCGTCAAGGTGCCTGCCAAGAACCTGATGAGCGACATGCACGCTTCCGCCGACTACCGCGCCAATCTGATCACGGTCATGGCCAAGCGCGCGGTGGCGGCGGCCAATGCCTGACATTAGAGCGGCTCATCGTTTTCATGGAAACGCCGAACCGCTCTATCCCTTGGTTTTGACGCAAATTCCTGACGAAAAACCGCTTCACCTTTCCTGGTATTGCTTGGCGGTTGCAGATAGGGATAAGGGCCGTCGCAGGCCCCTTTTTCGCGTATGCGGCGGCCTGTAGCTGCCCCAGTTCCTGATGGAATGGCTGCAGCGCACCATCCTTTTGCCTGAAGGAATTTCGACCCGTGCCTGCCTTGGACCTGCGTCGGCGGCAATCTCGCACTTGCACAAACTTATATTGCACTGCAGTATGGGTTGGGTGGGAATGCGAGCCGGGTTCGGAATGCGTATCGCCGTGCCCTTTCGCATGCCAATGCGAAGGGATCGGCATGTCCGAAATTTCCGCAACCCATATGGTTCCGTCCCGATCCGTCGTCGACAGATCGGCCAGAGCAAGACTGGCCTATCTCGATGGCTGGCGCGGCCTGTCGATCGCCCTGGTGCTGATCGGGCATTTTTTCCCGGTTCCCGGGATCAATCTCGGTGTGCTGGGCGTCGAATTCTTTTTCGTCCTCAGCGGCAGGCTGATGGCCGAGATCCTGTTCATCGAACGCTACCCGCTGAAGAAATTCTTCAAACGCCGTTTCTCGCGCATCTATCCGGCGCTTCTGGTCTTCGTCGTCGCTGCCATGGTCGCGCTCTCCGGCACATTCGTCGCCTTCAAATGGAAGGCGGCGCTGACGGCGCTGACCTTCACCTACAACTACGCCGGAATTCTCGTCACCCGCGCGGGGGCGCTGGACCATATCTGGTCGCTCTGCGTGGAGGAGCACGCCTATGTGATCCTGGCCCTAATCAGCGCGACTGTTGTCAGCCGCGATCGCGTCATCCCATTGCTGCTGGGGCTGGCCCTGCTCGCGATGGCGAATGGCGCGGTCTCGTACTGGGCGTTCAAGCTGGACTACGAGGCCACTTACTGGCGAACCGATGTGCACATCGCATCGATCCTGCTGTCAGCCTCGATCTGCCTGCTCAAGGCCGACGGCAGGCTGCCGGCGGTGTTGAAGGGGCCTTATGTCGCTCCGTTGGCGGCTGCGACCGCGGTCTTGCTGTTCATGGACGCAGTGCCGACGCCGATCCACTATCTCCTGGCGGTGCCGCTTCTGGCTCTGGCCGTCAATGCGCTCGATTTCAGCACTGGCTACCTCTGCGGATTGCTGTCGGCCCTGCCAATGACGATGCTCGGCCTGTGGTCTTATTCGCTCTATCTGTGGCAGCAGCCATTTTATAAATTCGTTTATGAGCAAGGCAGCAACCCGTGGCCGATGCTGGCCGGCGTTTTTGCCTGCGCACTCTGCAGCTATTACGTCATCGAGCGCCCGGCGCGCGAATGGCTCAACCGCAACTGGTGAATGGAGCAGCTGCAGCAGATTGGGTTGGCCGACCTGCAGGGTTGTCCAGACGGCCGGCCGACTTTCATGGTAAAACTAAACGGATCGACCTCTCTTCTTCTCGAGCAGATAGCGCCGCAGACCCGCTTCGCCGCGCGGCGTGGTCCAGCGATGATTCCAGGCGAACGCCGGTCGCAGCAACGGGGCGAGGAATTTGAGGATCGGCCTCTCGACCGTGACTTGCCAGGTCAACCGGACATGTGTGCCGGTGTCTGATGGCGACAGTTCCGCCCGCCACAGCCCGTCGAAATCGCCAAGGGTTTTCACCACGACCAGCCGGGCGGGTTCAAGCTCCGCGGCCTCGATGATGAAGTTCAACTCATAGGGCAGGGCGCCGCGCGCCCTTGCCCTTGCACGCGAACCGATGGTCGCCTTGCCCTTCTTGTCGAGCGGCACCACCTCCTTGTAGACATCTCCCCACCAGAGCGGCAGCAATTCAGCGTCCGATAGCACCTCCCAGACCTCCTGCGGCCTGCCTTCGGGAATGTGCCAGTTTTCGTCGAAGCGGAAGACGTTGCTTGGCATCGCGGTTCCTCCGTTGGGAACCTTATATTAGGTGTGGCTTCTTTATGTGGCCAGCGCCATCAGGTCAGGCGACGATCGGCTTCATGTAGTAGCGTACCGCTTTCTTGCCGCCATGGATCACCGCGTCGCCCACCTCGGCAAAGCCAAGGGCGGCGTGAAACGCATCCGAGGTGGGGTTGGGCGGGTCGGTGTTGACCTCGCAGGTGACCAGCGTGTGGCCGGCGCGCCGTGCATGATCGAACAGGTCCTGATAAAGCCGACGTGCATGGCCGCGGCCCCTTGCATGCACCGCCACGACGACGCGATCGACATAGATGAAGCGTTCGTAGCGTTCGCGGAACCAGACGAAGTTCGGGCTGTCGTAGTTCGCTTCCTGGTCGAAGGTCATGATGAAGGCTTCGAGATCGCCGATGCGGCGCGCGTAGAAAGCCTCACCGAGCAGGAACGACAGCCGCTCGGCTTCGAGCCATGACAATTCGGCGGCATGCTCGTTGTTGAGCGCCAGTATGGCCGCTTCGTCGTCCTGCGCTATGCGGTCTATCGGAGAGGTCATGCCTTGGCCGCCGCGATCGTTGCCGCAACCAGCGGTGTATCGGTCAGTGTGTTGCGATATTCGCGGTCGAGGTCGGAGCCGCCCATGCCGACCTTCGGATTGCGGTAGCGCATGGCGCTCGGCACGTCCTTGAGGGCCGCGAAATGCATTTCGGCCAGCCCGGTCTTCGCGCGCACCTCGGCGATATTGCCGAGATCGAGCCCGCCGCAGCCCAGGATGATGATACGGTCGCCGGCCTGCCGCACCAGATCGGCCAGTAACGGCAAGCCTTCGATCGCGGTGTCGCGCTGGCCACTGGTCAGCACGCGACCGATCTTGCAGCGGATCAGCGCTTCCAGCGCCTCGATGGGATCGCGCGTCATGTCGAAGGCACGATGGCAGGTGACGTTCAGGGAGCCTGCGGCCTCTGTCAGTTCGCCCATGCGCCTCTCGTCGATGGTGCCGTCGGCGTTCAAGCAGCCGAACACCACGCCGGGCACACCGAGATCACGCAATGCCGCGACATCGGCGAGCATCGAGCGGTACTCGGTCTCGCTGTAGAGAAAATCGCCACCGCGCGGCCGCACCATGACGTGGAACGGGAGGGTTGCCTGGTCCAGCGCGGCGCGCACCGTGCCGAGGCTCGGCGTGATGCCGCCTTCGATAAGGCTGGCGCACAACTCGACCCGGTCGGCGCCGGCAGCTTGCGCGGCGAGCAGGCCATCAATGCCTTCGACACAGATTTCGATCAGCGGCGGGCGAGTTTCTGCGGTCAAGGGGCGATCCGGTCCATGATGGTGTGGAAAGCCCTAGCACTCGGGCGCGCGGCGCGAAAGCGTGAGCAGTGCGCCGCCATTTGGACCAGATGACATTTCCCTTCTTGACAGTCTTGCCCATGAGGACACGGGAAGCGTGTGGCGCTTGCCTTCCCGCTTTCCGGGCATGGCTTGGTAGCTACTGACGCAATTCCGTATTCTTGGCCCCTTCCTCGACCTGATCGATCACCAAGAGCTTGACCGGGCCGTCGCCGATATTGGTGGCCTGATGCCACTGACCGATCATTTCGATGATGAAATCGCCTGTCTTGTAGGTGTTGCTGTTGCCGGTCTCGACATTGGTGACCTTCAAAGTGCCGGCCTCGACATAGGCGTAGCGGGGGAAGGGGTGCCGGTGCACCGGCAGGGTCGCCCCCGGCGCGATGTCGTAGGTCGACACCAGCACCTGGACATTCTTCTGCGGCAGCGTGATCGGCTGGCCGGAAGCGGTTGCCGTGCGTGATGCAAGCGGAGTGACAACCACCGGGGTTCCGCCGCTGTCCAGCGCATCGGGGCCGGTTGCATAAAGCGCGGCCGCGGCCAGTAGTGCCGGTATCAAGATTTTCCGCATGATTCCTCCCGAAGCCGCGCCACCATCGCGCGGTGGGCACTTGCGCGCAAGCGCGTCGCCCTTCGACAGAGGCTTGGAACCGGACAGACAAGCATCTACGACGGACTGCCGATCAATCTCCTGTTGCTCGCCCTTTCCCAATTTCGTCGTTTGAGGGCGAACGCGAAGGCCGCTCAACCCAGACCCGATGGCGTCGCAATTGCCGAGGCGCCAACCGTTGGGAGCACCAATCGCTGACGGTTTAGTCTCGGCTTCCAGCCCGTCGCCGAATTTGACCGCAGGTGGCGGCGGCGCGATCGCGGGCTGGCGCTGACGTTGAAAGGCCAGCTCGGCAACCGACGTCAGGTTGGGTGTGTGGCGGAGGCTGCCGAGCTGCACCGGTGGTGTGAGTCACCGGCAACATTAGTGTTATCTAATCTATATTGGCGCGCGTCATCCAATCGACGGATGTGGGCATGCGCCGCCCGCTTAGAGTGATACGTGTAGTGCGAAATTGCGCTACGGAGCGCCCGTTGAGGAGTGTCCCCCCTCTACACGTTGTCAGTCTGGCGCATTGGCCCGTTGCGCACACCGCGCGGCGGGCCATTTCGAATAGTCGTATGCCGATAGCGGCCCGACAGCCTGTTGGGGTAAATTAGCACGGGCCGCCGGGCCTGACCGGCCAGGGCCTGCCGGCTGAGTCGAAGCGTAATATTAGCAATCCCGCATAAGAACACCGTGGAGGCGTTTTCCAATCAATATCTGTTTCATTTCGATACAAAGACACAGGCATCCGTCTTGCACCGAAGTCGCTGCCGGTTGACCCCGGTCCTGATCGCGCACTTCCGATCAGGTTGTAGGCTCGCCGGGCTTGAGGTGTTGGGTCTTCGCCCGGCGGGCTTCCTCTCAGTTTCCCATGGCAACTGGTCAAAGTCGGGCTTCTGCCTCGTGCACGGTAGACGTCTTGGGTAATGTAGCTGCATCTGGCCTTCTCCGGGACGCAGGCAAGGGGCGGAATTCCTGGACATCGGTAAGGCCTCCACCTTAGAAACTCTCCATCACAGAGGTTTTCACAGCCGTTTACATGAAGGGACAGCCGGCCATTGCAGCGGCGACCACCTGCGCATGCTCGGTCGACCGTGCGGCACGCGCGTTCAACGTCCATTCAGATGATGTAGGATCGGCTCTTGAGTGCGATATTCTACGCTGCTTGCGGCGGCACATTGCTCCCGCGATATCTCCATGGACTGCGCGCTACTTATCGATGGAAGGGCCGCCCGGCTGTTTAGGGTCATTCTCCATGCCCAGCCCCATCTTGTCGGCGAAGCTGAAAGCAAAAACTCTTCCACGATTTTCGTCTGTGACACGAACCCATTTTCTCTTCCAGGTTCGCAAGGTCACGTCACGGCCGACGGCCTTGGACGCGGCCTTCAATGGACTGATGGCACGCGCCTGATGCACGGCCAGGACTTTGTTCATGTCCATTTCTTCGACAAGATAGATCGCCATCTTCGGAGCCTCCCCAATCCCCGGTTGCATATTCGCGCAACTTGAGCGCGCGCGCAAGCAGGCCCCTATGGGAAGCGCTTGACGGTCGATCCTCGCGCAGCCTCATCCCTGCACCGCCATTCTCCGGAATGAACGCGATGCCGGCTGAGATTTACGTCTCCCGCACCCCTGCCAGCGCTGTGGCCAGCCTCAAGGTCGTTCGATATTGCCCTGTATCCAGAGAGGCCCCTAAACGACCGGCGGACATTCTGTACGGGCCACCCGCGGGCAATCCGCCGATCAGTTCGGAACCATGGGCGAGGGCTCATCGCATCGATAGACCATGCATTGACCGTCACCCGTCGGAACATAGGCAACCATCGGCACGTAAGGAGCGTCGCACTCATTGCCGAATTGGCGGACATAGCGATCGTAGGTGTTTGGCCCGGTGGTCAGCACCGTTGCATGCTGGCTCTGGATGAGCGCCTGGGTTTGTGCGCAAGTCATTTTGCGCGTGTCCGGCCGAGCGCTGGCGAAACTTGTAGCGGCAATCGTCATCGCTGCCGCGCAGAGCACGATCTTGCATATCGACATGGCGGCATCCTCGCGGCACATCCGGTCAGCAAAGTCGCATCATGCGATGCAGTTCCGCAATGGTCGCGCTGTCACGATGCAGCGAGCCAAGCCGCCGGAAAACAGCGGCCGGCAGCCGCGCCTGTTGCGCCGAAACTCTCAAATGCTTAGAAATGTTGGCTCCCCGGGCCGGATTCGAACCAGCGACCAACCGGTTAACAGCCGAGTTTTCCCCGATTTCGTGGGGCTACATACCGGTTCATCGAATTACATAAATCCCTTGTATCTCTTGCATTTGAGCCTGCGTAGCATTACATGGGATTTCAATATGGCAACATGGCATTGCGCCTCAATTGTTGCCATAACGTTGCCACGGGAGCGAGATTCGATGGAAAAGCGCACCTATAAAACTGACCGCGAACTGAAAGCACTGAAGCCTTCCAATAATTGGTATGACGTCAAGGACGAGGTCACCCGCAACCTGATCGTGCGCGTCGGGCCGGAGACCACCAAGGGAGAGTTCCGGCGCACCTTCTGCCTGGTTATCCGCTTCCCGGGCTCCAGCAATCCGGTTCGCCATGCTTTTGGTGAGTACAAGACAGACGGGCGCGGGGACCTCACGCTCGAGGAGGCCCGCGGGCTGGCCGACGAGTGGCGGGCGCTGATCAGGAAGGGCACCGACCCTCGCAAGCAGATCGAAGATGCCAGGCGCGAGGCCGAGCGGGCCTCCGCCGGGAAACGGGACAAAGCTTTTGAAACGGTGCTCGACCGGTTCATCAAGGCGCGGCGCCGTGACGGCATCCGCAAAGCCGACGAGGACGAAAAGGACTTCAACCGCGAATGCTTGCCGGTGTGGCGAGGGAAGGCTGTCGGTGACATTACCAGCGCGGACATCATCGAGGTGCTGGAAAAGATCAGCAACCGGGGAGCGACCCGCCAAGCCCTCAATATGGGCCAAAAAATTGGCACCTTTCTTTCTTGGTGCGTCGATGACGAGGTGATCGACGCCTCGCCCTACCGCGCGAAGAAGGTGCGCACGACGATCGGCGAGAAGACATCGCGGGATAGGGTGTTTACCGATGCCGAGTTGCGGGCGCTCTGGAAGGCCACGGAAGGCACCACGGAGGGCGTGGGCGACGTTTACAGTTCCGTCTATCGGCTGCTGTTGCTGACAGGCCAGCGCCTCAATGACATCGCCCAGGCGTCATGGTCAGAGATCAACTTTGACCGCAAGGTGCTGACGATCCCGGCCGTGCGCTTCAAGTCCGAGCGCGACCATACCGTGCCACTCACCGACGACGCCATTGCGATCATCGAGAAGCTGCCACGCTTCGCAAAATGCCCATGGCTCTGCTCGCTTGACGGGAAGGCGGCTGTAACGATCGGCGACAAGGTGAAACGGCGGATCGATGCCGCCATGCTGGCGGTTCTGAAAGAGGAAGATCCCGACCTCACCCTGCCGGCCTGGGTCAATCATGACCTGCGGCGCACGGTGCGCACCCGCCTGTCAGAGCTGGACGTGATGGACGAGGTTGCCGAGGCTGTCATCGGCCATGTTCCGACGGCGCTCGTCCGCACGTACAATCAGTCCGACCGTATGAAGGTGAAGCGCGACGCGCTGACGAGGTGGCAGGGCGAGCTCAATGCCATCGTCGGCAAGGGCGGAGCAGACAATGTAATCTCGCTGGCGGCGACGAGGGGCCAGTAAAAAATGGACATTGAATGGCTGCGCGTCTTGGGCGCCTGTAGGCACGCCAATTTCGGGCCGCTTGCCGCATGGCTGCGCAGCGACCGTGCTATTACAGTCGAGATGAGGGCCTCTCTGGCGAGAGAGCTCGATCGCCGCCCTGGGCGGCCAAGAGGCGATGAGGTGCGGGGTGCGGCTGCGCGCGAGGTCGCGCGAGCACGTCGCGAAGATCGCGCCCAGCAAGCACCCTTGCGGCAGGCTGCTGCCGAATACAGGGGCACCTTCCCAACACATCGCCGCAACGGAATGAAGTCGGCAGACCTCATCGCCGCACTTGCCGTGCGCTATGGTGTTGACCTGAATACGCTGGCCGACGTGATCGGCAAATCACGCGATCGCACCAAATCCCGCATTTAATTTGGCGTGTTTTCCATGTGGGAGACACGATGCCGCATACCATGTGATTTCCTCGCATCGAAGCAATGCGAGGAAATCACATGCGTGTTCTGGGTTATGATGGCCTCAAGGCCAAAGGAATCCCATATTCCAAGCCGCACTTGTGGCGGCTATGCAAGGCCGGCAAGTTTCCGCGTCCGGTCAAACTCGGCGAGAACAGAATCGCATTCGTTGAAGATGAGATCGACGCCTGGCTCGCCCAGCGCGTTGCTGAGCGCGATAGCGCGGAGGCCGCCTGATGCAGGTCGCCCTCCAGCCCGATGCAGGATGCGCCGATGGGACATCCTGAAAAGCGAAAGCCGACCTCGGCAAAGGTCGGCTCGCTGGAAATCTCGACGTGCTTGGCGGCAATCGATACCAGCGACATTACAGAACGTCTCACCCATCTGCAAGCGGCGCGCATTCTTCGCCGCTTCCCTGTGTCCTTGCCGGTGGCGCTCGCCGCAGCCCGTCTCGCCTAGGGAGGCGCGGCATGACCATTCAGCCCAACATCCCAAGCATCGAGGACATGTATATCGACGCGGCCGTGCGTCATCTGATGGTAGCGCGGAATCACCTTCAATGCGCGGTGCTCCGCTTCGACGACGCGGGCTATGAACACGACCCGACTGCGCGGTCGTCCAGCTACATCGCCGGCATCGTTGCCGAGTTTCAGGGCAGACTGTGGCGGCCGGTCGTCGCGGCGCCGGACGTGCCCGACTGGATCGCCCAGGCCGCCGCCGAATGGCGCGCCGACAGGGCCAGACGGGGGATCAGGCTGTGAGCAACCTCCGACCTGATCCTGTGGACGACGCCATGCTCTGGGCGTCGGCGCATTGGTGGACGGCGCCGCGGCCGCTGGTCCAGTTCCTCGCCCGCAAATTCGCGCTCACTGACGACCAGGCCTTGGCGGCATACCGCGCCGCTTTCGCCGCAATTATGGCGAGGCCGACATGAAGCGCCGCGACCCAGAACTCCAGGTTCATCTTGCAATTCTCGACTTTCTGCGTGCCGTTCTTGGTCCCGACGCGCTGGTCTTTCATACTCCGAACGGCGGCTACCGGACGCCGGCCGAGGCAGGCCGCTTGCGGCGCATGGGTACGATGGCCGGAATCCCTGACATTTGCGTATTGCTGCCCTACGGCCGCACCGTCTGGCTCGAAATCAAACCGCCCGGCGGGCGCCTCAGCGCCGATCAAATCGCGTTTGCCGAACATGCCGATCGCTATCGGATCCCCTTCGCCGTGGTGCGACGGATCGAGGACGCGCGCGACTTCTTAGCCGAGCACGGCGTTGCAACGCGCGAGGTCGGGAGATGAGCGCGATCCGACCAGACCCCGTAGACGACGCCGCCGATCTGCTCGACGAGGTTTACAACTTCGTCGGCCGGTTCGTGGCCTATCCTTCCGAGGCCGCGCACGTGGCGCACGTCTTGTGGATCGCTCACACCCACATGATGCAGGCTTGGGAATCGACGCCTCGCATTGCCTTCCTGTCGCCGGAACCTGGATCTGGGAAAACGCGTGCTCTGGAGATTTCCGAGCTGCTTGTTCCTCGCCCCGTCGAGGCGGTGAACGTGACGCCGGCATATCTCTTCCGCAAGGTGGCGGACGAAGCCGGCGCGCCGACAATCTTGTTCGACGAGATCGACACGATCTTCGGCCCGAAGGCCAAGGACAACGAGGAAATCCGGGGTCTGCTCAATGCAGGGCATCGCCGGGGCGCCTCGGCCGGCCGGTGTGTCGTCCGCGGCAAAATCATCGAGACGGAAGAAATCCCGGCCTATTGCGCGGTCGCCCTGGCCGGCCTCGGCGATCTGCCCGACACCATCCTGACGCGCTCCGTTATCATCCGCATGCGCCGCCGATCGCCAGACGAGACCGTTGAGCCGTACCGCCGTCGCGCTCACAAGCCCGATGGTGATGAGGTTCATAAACGACTGGCCGCCTGGGCAAGTTTCATCGCGGAGGACATCGGAGCGGTTTGGCCTGAGATGCCGCCCGGTATCAAAGATCGTGACGCTGATGTCTGGGAACCGCTTCTGGCCATCGCAGACGCGGCAGGCGGAAAGTGGCCAGAGCTTGCGCGTGTTTCGTGTGTTTCGCTTGTTTCGGCTTCCAAGGTAGGCACACCCAGCCTAGGCATCCGGCTGCTTGCCGACCTCAAGACCGTGTTCGGCTCCAACGACAAGATATCCACCAAGACCATCATTGAGAACCTGTGTGCATTGCCTGAAGCACCATGGAGTGACCTTCGCGGCAAGCCTTTGAGCGATACTGGCCTGGCTGAGCGTCTTAAACCTTACGGGGTAAAGTCTAAGCAGATTCGGATAGGTGAATGGGGAGGCAAGGGATACGAGCGCGCCGATCTTCACGACGCATGGAAACGATATCTGTCTACGCCTGCCCATGATGGCGAAACACCCGAAACATCCGAAACAAGAGAGGCGGCAGAATAGGGGGGAGGCTGGGGCCGGCTCCGCCGCCCGTCCTTTCCTTCCGGCCGCGGCACTTCCTGGCCGTCGATGCGCGTTTCACATCGATCAACCGGTCATCAACCGGTTGGTCGATATGGCAAAAGCATTGTTTTCATTGAATTTCGTGGACGAGAGATTTCCAGGTTTGCGTTTGTGGCAACGCCATGGCAACGTGCACCGCGATTTGGCGAGATAGTTCGATCGATGGGAACCAGAGGACCGCAATGCTCGATATGCGCTCACCGCGAGCGCGCGGCGATCGACCTGGCGCTGGCGCGCGGCGTGAGCGTGTCGGCGTTGGCAAGGCGCTACAAAGTGAGCACGGACGCCATCTATCGGCACCAGCGCTCGCATCTGCCGCCGCAATTGCGGGCGAAGCTTCTGGCTGGCCCTGACACGGCGATCGACATAGACCGGCTCAAAGAGACGGAATCGCAAAGCCTCCTTGCCAATCTTGTTGCCCTTCGCAATCGCCTTTTCGCCAGCTTGGACGTGGCCGAGGAAGCCGGCGACAGCGGCATGGCAGCGCGCGTCGCCGCCCAGTTGCACAAGAACCTGGAGCTCACCGGCCGGCTGCTGGGCGACCTGGCGACCGGGACGACCATCACGAACGTCACGGTGTTGCCGGCATACGTCCATCTCCGCGTGGAACTGGTGCGCGCGCTGGCTCCGTTCCCGGAAGCACGGCAGGCCGTCGCCGCGGTGGCCGAGACGATGGTGCGGCAACCCTTCGCGGTGCCTGCATGAGCCTGGCGCGCGACATGGCACGGGCGTTCGACCCGGTGTTGATGATGGCGGATTACGGCGTCACCGCCGATCGATGGCAAGCCGACGTGCTTCGGCAGGATCCGCGTCGGACGCTGCTGCTATGCTCGCGCCAGTCGGGCAAGACGGAAGTCGCCATATGCAAGGCGCTTCACACTGCGATTTATCAGCCGCCCGCCCTCGTGGTGATCTTGTCGCCGTCGCAACGACAATCGGGCGAGTTATTCCGTCGGTTGATGTTGTGCCACCAACGTCTCGAGGGCGCGCCCGAGCTCATTGCGGAAAGCGCGCTCCGGGCCGAGCTATCGAATGGTTCCCGCATCCTTGCCCTTCCTGGCTCGGAACGAACGGTGCGCGGCATTGCTGGCGTCGACCTGCTGATCGCCGACGAGGCTGCCCGCATCCCCGACGAGCTTATGACAGCTGGCCGGCCGATGATGGCGACGAGGCCGGACGCGCGAATGATGGCCTTGACAACGCCGGCGGGCAAGCGCGGCTGGTTCTTCGAGGCGTGGCACGGTGGCGACACATGGGCGCGCGTCCGTGTGCCAGCGACCGATTGCCCGAGGATCAGCGCCGAGTTTCTGGCCGAGGAGTTGCGCGAGCTGGGTCCGACCCGATTCGGGGAAGAATACAACCTGGAATTCTATGATGACCAGGAAGCCGCTTTCCCGACCGCGATCATCGACGCCGCATTCAGTGCGGAGGTCTCCCCGCTATGGTAGAAACTCGCGAAGAGCGCTTCGATCATCGCGGCGAGACTTGGCGTCGCCAACTTGTCGTGCCCGTCGATCGCTACGTCATGGGCGTTGATCTCGGGCAATCCGTCGATCCAACCGCGATCGCGGTGCTGCACCATCGCATCGAGCCGCGCGATGATTGGGAAATAATCCACAAGGACCGGGTGACGCGCCAGCGCGCTTCCGAGACCTTTGACGTCCGCCACCTGGAGCGCGTCGCCCTGGGCGTCAGCTATCCCGAAATAGTGCAGCACACCATGACGCTGCTCGCGCGGCCGCCGCTGCGCGATGGCTGCGATTTCGTTATTGACGAAACTGGCGTCGGGCGCGCCGTCGGCGACATGTTCGACGCGGCCGGTCTGGCGCCGATCAAGGTGCAAATCACCGCCGGCAATGAAGTCACGAGTCTCGGCGCGCGGCGCTGGGGCGTCCCGAAGGCGCTCTTGGTCTCCACATTGGACGCGCGCCTTCATGGCGGCGAATTGCGCTTCGCTGCGGCCCTGGCGGAGGGTGCGGCCATGGCGGAGGAGCTCAAAGACTTCCAACGCCATGTGACCGCCGCGGGCAGGGCGACCTATGCGGCAAGGACAGGCCGCCATGACGATCTTGTCCTGGCAGTCGCCATCGCGCTTTGGCGGGCCGTGTCCGCCCGACATGGATCATCCACCAGAACCGGATTTGTACAAGGAATGTGGTGAGATGGGCAAAATCCGGCACGAAGTCTATCGCGCGGTGGGCAGGGTCGAGCGCGCCGCCGCGGAGCAAATCCTGGCGCTTCGCCCGACGGCACGAAATGAGGCGGTCGCCTGGCTCGTCGAACGGCTCGGTGTCGACGAAACCGCAGATAGACTGGGAATCTCGGCGGAACAAATCAATGAATTCACCCTTCAGGCCGCGTGCAAAAAAGCCCTGCGGGCCGCGCAAAGAAAGGAAAATCCGCAATGAAACTGCAACAGACACCCCTGTCCCTGACACCCGAGCTAATCGCTAAATTCTACAAGCGCGATCCTGCAAACGGCGGGACGATCCCTGACGCCGCGTTGTCGGGCATCGAGGCGGCAATGCGGGCAGCGTTCGAGGAAATCAACCGAGTCGGCGCCGTGGGCTCGCAGCTGGATCCGACCGTCACGCCGCAAGCGCACGCGCTCCGCGTGCGCGACATCGCGCTGAAGGCAGTTGAGCGGGCCGCCGGCCGGCTGGACGCGGCGCGGGCTGCAGCGATGGCCGATATTGCCCGGATCGAGGCCGAAACCTCGGCGCCGCCGGCGCCACGCGATGCCCACGCCGTGCAGATGGAGGCAGAGATTCGATCGATGTTGAGGAACATGGACGCCAAGGCGCGCGGCGCAGCAATCGCCAAAGCCATCAGCGACGGGGACGACTTAGTCGTCGGTGCCTTCTTGCGCGGCCCGGCGATGCTCACCGGCGTCGGCGAGGCTGAGCGCGAAATGCGGCGAGGCGCATGGCGAAAACAGCGCCACCCGGAAAAGACCGACAGACAGGAGCGGCTGCAAAAGGCGATCGCCGCAGTCGACCGCGGCGGCAGCGCCATGTTGGCTTGGACGCGCCAAATCACGGAATCGGCCGCGGTGCAGCTCGCCCAGGCCGGCAAGGATCGCGCCGACGCGGCACTGGCCGCGCTCAACCAGGCGGCGGAGTGACGGACATGACCGATATGGATGACCAGTTTGAATTCCCTGAGCGCGTCACCGACCTCCAGGCCGTGCCGCCTTGTTGGCGCGACCTGTACAACGCGAGCAACGACGGTTTCGACCTGCACCCGGATGCGGTCCGGCAGATGCGCGAGCTCGAGGCCGAATATGCGCAAAAGCTAAAGGCCGTGCAGGCCGAGCAGGATGCGAAGCTCGCGGCCTCGGAACGGCAGACCGAGGCGCTCCGCAAAGAGCTACACGACCGAGTCAGCAATCGCGCCATTGCCGATGCGCTCTACAGCCGCGGCGTGAAGCCTGGCCTACTGAAGGCGGCGGTCGCATCGTTTCGAGCGCAATATCAGCTCGAGATTGAGAAACGCGCTGACGGCGGGTTCGACACTCTGATCGCAGATAGCTACGGCCGGGTGCCTGTGGCCGATGCCGTTGACGTGTGGTTGAGCGACGAGGAGGCGAAGCCGTTCCTGCCACCGCCGAAGGCCACCGAAGGCGCGCTGACGCTGGCGCTGCGCCGGCTGCGTGCCAACGTGCACTGAAATCTGCATTGTAACCATTTCGGTGACACGCCCGCCACCCTGACACCATTTCGGTTACGCCAAAGTATTTTGCAACCATTTTGGTGACTAAATAACCAATTTGGACCAATTACATTGGTGATGGTTTCGATCTATATTCAATCTGTTCAAACAGATGGAGTAAAAGCAAATGCCGAACAAGCTAAGCCTTTCCAAAATCGCCCGCGACCCGGAGCTTGCGGCTTTCTTCCGCCGCGGCGAGCGCGACGCCGGACCCGAGCCGGTCGTTGCCCGCCCGCCCAGGCCGCGCCTGCTCACCGATGGCGCCGCCGAACAGATGAAGGAGATGGCCGATGCGTAACGACCACGCGAACGACCCGCTGCTCGCGGCGATCTACCGCTACATCTTCGACGGCGCCGAATTTGACCGGTTGCCCGACAATCTGAGCGAGGAGCAGGAGGAAGAGGCTTTCGATCGACTTTGCGGCCAACCCGACGCCGCCCTCGTCGCATGGTCGACGCCGGCGAGGTCGCGAGAGAGCGCGGTGGCGGCGCTTCGGCTTGCCTTACAGATCCTCGAAGAAAATGACGGCGAGCCGATCGTCATCAGCCTCGTGACGGCGGCGCTGGCCTATTTCGGCAGGATCCCAGCAACATGACCAGAGAACCCAGACTTGTCACAGTATCACAGGTGGACGAAACCGTCGCCGTGCTCAGGCAGACAAGCGACGATCGCGGCGCCGAATCCGCGATGGACATGGCTCGCGCGATGATCCTCGGCAGTGTCGCGTTCATCATGGGCGAGGCTGGGCATTTCGAGGCGGAGCAAATCCTGCGGGACGTGCTGGCCGCGCTGCCTTCAAACTAGCTGCGTGTACGCCGGCCCCCTCATTTAGCTTGGGTTTCTCGGCAACCCGAGCTTGGCAACGAATCCTGACGACTGTTGCCATATCGTTGCCACGGCTCCGGGCTGCCCTTTTTGGCAAACTCAGAAACTTCCCGTAAGTGCTTGGAAAGATTTGGCTCCCCGGGCCGGATTCGAACCAGCGACCAACCGGTTAACAGCCGGTTGCTCTACCACTGAGCTACCGGGGAACAGAGGCTCTTCAGCAAGTGGCGCAGCCTATAGCAAACCCTTTTCGGCTTTGCAAAGAAGCATTTCGTATTTTTACGACACTTTTTCACGCGGCGCTTTCTCGCAATCGGCGGTGTTCGCTCTCATATTAGCCGTCTGGCGACCGGCGCGGAACCGAAATGGCGGTCGCGGCTTTCGTAAACAGGCATTCTCGAATCACCAGAGGGCAGCCATTGGCGATGACGGCAGCAGACGAAAACCGGTTACCGGCGCGAAAGATCTCGGTTTTCGGGCGCGAGTTCACCATGCCGCGTTCGCGCGGCCTCAGAATCACGATCGGTTTCCTTTTGACCATCGGCGGCATTCTCGGTTTTTTGCCTATCCTGGGCTTCTGGATGGTGCCGCTCGGATTGCTGGTGCTCTCCTATGAATTCGCCATGGTGCGCCGCCATCGTCGCCGTTTCGTCGTCTGGTGGGAGCGGCGGCGCCGGCCGGATTGAACGGCAGGCGCGCCTTTGACCGCGCCGCGCTTGTCCGCGTTATGCCGGGCTGCAGATTTTCGCGATTCGGTTCTACGGCCCGCGCTTCTTTCCAGATCCCAGCGAATCTCCTTGAGAACGGCGGCGGCGGAAGCGAGGCGCGCGGTCGCGTGGCGAACGCCGGCTGGTCACTTCTATCGCGGTACAGTCGATGGCGTGACGCAGCAATTCCTCGCATCCCGGTCGCGGCAAGCCGCCCCAGGCATCCGTCGCCGTGTCCAGGCTTGCCGGTCGCATAGCATAGGCGTCCTCCTCATTCCTCTACCGCGGCTGGGGCTTGGAGTTTCTCGTCATCGCCTGCTATACATAACGAGATGCTAATGTGTGTCGTGGGCGCAGTGGTCCGCGACGCCGCATGCGGAGGTTGGATTGATGCAGAGGGAAACCGCGCCGAATGCGCGGTGGCCGCTTGACGGCATTTTCGCCGCAACCTATTGGAACCGGGTGGAACGCCGGGAGCAACGAGGCCTCGTGGCGGAGTGGTTACGCAGAGGACTGCAAATCCTTGCACCCCGGTTCGATTCCGGGCGAGGCCTCCAATGCCCGGGCTCCCGCGCGCCAGCGCGGGAGCTTGATGTTCCGGTCGAAATGAACCGCGGTTTTGACGCGGCAAGCGGATTGGTTGGAACATGAACGCTGATTTCTCCGAACGTCGGGTCAAGATGGTCGACGGTCAGGTTCGCACCACCGACGTCACCAGCGCACCGCTGCTGGAAGCCATGCTTGTCGTGCCGCGCGAGATTTTCGTCGGCGCCCCCCAGCGCGATCTCGCCTATATCGACGAGGATATCCGCATCGCGGACGGCGCCGGTGGCGCTCGCTACCTCATGGAACCGTCGCCGCTGGCCAAACTGATGCAACTGGCCGAGATCAGTCCCACCGATTCGGCGCTCGATATCGGCTGCGGCACGGGCTACGCCTCGGCCATCCTGTCACGGCTGGCAAGGTCTGTCGTGGCGCTCGAAAGCGAATCGACGCTGGCCGAAACCGCCAAATCGTTACTGTCATCCCTTGGCTGCGGCAATGTGACCGTGGTTCAGGGTCCGCTGGCGCAAGGCCATGCCGCCGCCGCACCCTATGACGTCATTTTCATCGGCGGCAGCGTCGCGAAAGTGCCGGCAACGCTGCTCGACCAGCTCGCCGAAGGTGGTCGACTCGTCGCGGTGGAGGGACAGGGCAATTCCGGCGTGGCGCGACTATTTTTCAAATCTGGGGGGATTGTAACCGGAAGAAGGGCATTTAATGCGGCAATTAAGCCACTACCGGGGTTCGAACGTGAGCGTGCTTTCGAATTCTGAATGATTTGGCCTTGCAGCAAAGGCTTTGTCATGGTCGCTTGCATTTGAACAATCGTTGCCGGTCCCGAACTGGGGGCACTTCGGGCCGAGCGACAGGGAGCATCAAACACGCTGCTCCGGCTACTCAAAGGAGAAGCTGGCGCGGCGTGGTTCCCATGGAAAACGAATGAGGGATATATCGTGCCGTCTGTATCCAAGACCCTTCTTGCAGCTGTCCTGGTTTCCGCGACCGCTTTGTCTCCGCTGGCCGCCTCGGCCGAAACCATCTCCGGCGCGCTCGCCAAGGCCTATCAATACAATTCCTCGCTGAATGCCTCACGGGCCGGCGTGCGCGTCACCGACGAGGGCGTTGCGATCGCCAAGTCCGGCTGGCGCCCGACCATCACCGGATCCGCCGACGCCAATTATGTGAACACCCACGCCAGGGGTTTCACCAGCAAGACATCGTCCGCCAGCGCAGGAATTGTGATCAACCAGAGCCTGTTCGACGGCTTTCAGACAAGAAACAATGTGGCGGCCGCCGAATCGCAGGTGAAAGCGTCGGTGGAGAGCCTGCGCAACACCGAGGAAAACACCCTGTTCAATGCGGCCACGGCCTATATGGACGTGATTCGCGACCGGCAGATTGCGGTGCTGACCCAACAGAACCTGCAGTTCCTGACCGAGCAGGCGCGCGCCGCGCGCTCCCGTTTCGAAGTTGGTGAAGGCACGCGTACCGACGTCGCGCAGGCGGATGCCTCGCGCGCCTCGGCGGTGGCCTCGCTCAGCTCTGCCCGCGCACAAGCCCTGGCAAGCGCCGCGACCTACCATCAGATCGTCGGCGACGAACCCGGCAAGCTCAAGCCGGCTTCGCCAGTGTCCAGGCTGTTGCCGTCGAGCCTCGAGGCAGCGATCGGGATCGCGTCGAATGAACATCCGGCCATCCTCGCCACTCAGCATCTTGTCGACGCGGCTGCGTTTTCGGTGAAATCGGCAGAGGGAGCACTGTTGCCGCAACTTTCCGCCTCCGCAGGCATTTCGGACGACTATCTGAACCGCAATCCGAGCATCGGGACGAACGGCAATTCGACATCGGCCAATATTGGCGCGACGCTGACTATTCCGATCTATTCGGGCGGGCGGACCTCGGCGATCGTGCGGCAGAACAAGGAATCGCTCGGCGAAGCGCGTATCCAGGTTGACGTCAGCCGCGACCAGGTGCGCCAGGCCGTTGCGTCGGCATGGTCGCAGTACACCGCCGCGCAGCAAAGCGTCGCCGCCAACAGGCAGGTGATCGATGCCGCGCAGCTGGCGCTGAATGGCGTCATCGAAGAGCGCAATGTCGGCCAGCGCACGACACTCGACGTGCTCAACGCGCAGGCCACCGTCATCACCGCCAAGATCAACCAGGCCAATTCCGAACATGACGTGGTCGTGGCAAGCTATGCCATCCTGTCGGCAATCGGCCGTTTGTCGGCCGAGCGCCTTGCCCTGCAGGTGACCAAGTACAAGCCTGAGGAGCACTACAACGCCGTCAAGGACAAGTGGATCGGCCTGCGCACGCCGGACGGCCGCTAACGGGCGGCCACCTTAATTTCCCTGGAATGTCTGACAGGACCCTTCCTGGGACCGGCTCCACTTCGGTTTCGTGCTCTAATCTGTTGAAATCCCACATGTCCCCAGATTGGGGATTCTCGTGCGGCCATCC
This sequence comes from Mesorhizobium sp. B2-4-14, assembly GCF_006442155.1. Taxonomy (NCBI): domain Bacteria; kingdom Pseudomonadati; phylum Pseudomonadota; class Alphaproteobacteria; order Hyphomicrobiales; family Phyllobacteriaceae; genus Mesorhizobium; species Mesorhizobium sp. B2-4-14. The sequence goes on from NZ_VFVA01000012.1 coordinate 81,385, forward strand.
GTCGGGTACGCTGTTGCCATGATTCGAATCCGGCTCTTGCCGGAGCGGAAATCCACAGAGGTCACAAGGGCGGCGGATGTGACGATGGCAACGGCAAGCAGCGCACAGCGCGAACCTTCCATGGAAGAGATATTGGCTTCCATCCGGAGGATCATCGAGGACAGCGACAACGGCCGCAAGCAGCCGGGCGAGGCCGATGAGCTGCGGCAGGACCTGGCGCCGGCGCAAGGCGAGGCTCCAGCCGTCGACGTGGATGCGTTTCGCGCCGAACTGCATGCTGCCCCTGACGTCAGGAAGCCGGTCATGCTTGCCGAGATCAAGGCGTCGTCGCCAGAGCCGGTGATCGCACGGGGGGAAGCGCAGTCGCGCGTCGATCCCGTGCCCGTGAAGACGTCGATGACGCTTGCAGAGGTCAGCGCCAGGATCGCCGCGGAACCGGTGGCTGCCGTAAGGTCCGACGCGGCCCCGGAGGCCGGCGCGACAAGCGATGCCATCGTTGCCGATTGGCGGCACGAGATCGCGGCGGTTGGCGAGCAGGCCAAAGCGATGCCGGACAGGGGCATCCGCAAGCCGGTTGCCCAGCCCGATGTGCCGGTGAGCGAACCGGTGGCGGAGCCTGCCTTCGAGCAACCTGCTTCAAGCGGTGCTCCTACGGGCGCTACCGAGGTGCGTGCGGTGGCAAATGAAGCACCCGCGGCCCGTCCGGCAATCCTTTCCGAGCATGCGGGCAGGCAGGTTGCCGCGGCCTTTGGCGAGCTGTCCGACGCCTTTGCCAGCCGCAGCAAGAAGACATTCGACGAGATGGCCGAAGAAATGCTGCGGCCGATGCTGCAGGATTGGCTCGACAACAATCTGCCGACGCTGGTCGAGAGGCTGGTGCGCGAGGAGATCGAGCGCGTCGCGCGCGGGGCGCAGTAGGCCGTAAGCTCCAGGGCAATCGCCGATGTAAACGCCGCCGCCCGAGGCGGCGTTTTTCGTTGCCGCGCCATCAGCTCGCGCCTGCCGCCAAACAGACGAGATTTGCGTCGGGAGCCATGACAATGAATGTGCGGGCGCCTTCCGTTGAAATGAACACGGCCGCGCCTATCTGCTTGTGATGAACCAAGGCCGCCCTTGCGGTTGACTTGGCCAGGACCTTCCGATTTAGACCGAACCAGCAAAAATCCCGACAGCGCGGACCGTTCCCCCATGCTTGAAAAGACCTATGACGCAAAAACCGTCGAGCCGAAGATCGCCAAATTGTGGGAAGAGGCCGACGCGTTTCGCGCCGGCGCCGGGGCGGAGGAGGGCGCCGAGGCGTTCACCATCGTCATCCCGCCGCCCAACGTCACCGGATCGCTGCACATGGGCCACGCGCTCAACAACACGCTGCAAGACATCCTCGTGCGCTTCGAGCGCATGCGCGGCAAGAATGTGCTGTGGCAGCCGGGCATGGATCATGCCGGCATCGCCACGCAGATGGTGGTCGAGCGCCGGCTGATGGAAAAGCAGATCCACCGCCGCGACCTGACGCGTGAGCAGTTCATCGAGAAAGTGTGGGATTGGAAGGCCGAATCCGGGGGCGCGATCTTCAACCAGTTGAAGCGGCTCGGCGCCTCCGCCGACTGGAGCAGGGAACGCTTCACCATGGACGAAGGCCTGTCCAAGGCCGTGCTCGAAGTCTTCGTCACGCTCTACAAGGAAGGGCTGATCTACAAGGACAAGCGCCTTGTGAACTGGGACCCGAAACTGTTGACGGCGATCTCCGATCTCGAGGTCGAGCAGCAGGAGGTCAACGGCAACCTCTGGCACTTTCGCTATCCGATCGAGGGCGTCACCTTCGATCCGGAGAACCCGAAGACCTTCATCACCGTTGCGACGACGCGCCCAGAGACGATGCTCGGCGACACGGCGGTCGCGGTCAATCCCGAGGACGATCGGTTCCGGCATCTGGTCGGCAAGAATCTCGTCCTGCCGATCGTCGGTCGTAAGATTCCGGTGATCGCGGATGAATATTCCGATCCTGAAAAGGGCTCTGGCGCGGTCAAGATCACGCCGGCGCACGATTTCAATGACTTTGAGGTCGGCAAGCGTCACAAATTGCCGGCGATTAACATCCTGTCCGTCGAGGCTGCCATAAAGCTGAAAGACAATGAGGACTTCCTCGCCGGGCTCGATGTGACGCCGGAGCGCCAGGCTGTCTGGGACGAGCTCGACGGCCTCGATCGTTTCGTGGCGCGCAAGAAGCTCGTCGAACTGATGGAAGCCGGCGGCTTCCTCGACAAGGTTGAGCCGCATCGCCACGCCGTGCCGCATGGCGACCGCGGCGGTGTGCCGATCGAGCCGTTCCTGACCGAGCAGTGGTATGCCAACGCGGCCGAACTCGCCAAGCCGGCGATCGCCTCAGTGCGCGAAGGCCGCACCAATTTCGTGCCGAAGAACTGGGAGAAGACCTATTTCGACTGGATGGAAAACATCCAGCCCTGGTGCATTTCGCGCCAGTTGTGGTGGGGGCATCAGATCCCGGCCTGGTACGGGCCGGATGGACGCGTCTTCGTCGAGAAGTCCGAGGAAGAGGCGCTGAGTGACGCGATCGAATATTATCTGGCGCTTGAAGGGCCGTGGAAGGCCTGGGTCGAGGACAAGCTCGAGAACTTCAAGCCGGGCGAGATCCTGACCCGCGACGAGGACGTGCTCGACACCTGGTTCTCGTCGGCGCTGTGGCCGTTCTCGACGCTGGGCTGGCCGGATGAGACCCCGGAGTTGAAGACCTATTACCAGACCGACGTGCTGGTCACCGGCTTCGACATCATCTTCTTCTGGGTTGCCCGCATGATGATGATGGGCCTGCATTTCATGGACGAGGAGCCATTCCACACGGTCTATGTCCATGCGCTGGTGCGCGACAAGAACGGGCAGAAGATGTCGAAGTCGAAAGGCAACGTCATCGACCCACTCGATCTGATCGACGAATATGGGGCGGACGCGCTGCGCTTCACGCTGGCAGTGATGGCGGCGCAGGGCCGCGATGTGAAGCTCGATCCGGCGCGCATCGCCGGCTATCGCAATTTCGGCACCAAGCTGTGGAACGCCACGCGCTTCGCCGAGATGAACGAAGTCGCGCGCAATGATGACTTCTGGCTGAACGATGCCAAGCTGGCGGTCAACCGCTGGATCCTCACCGAACTGACACGCGCTGCCCGCGAGATCACCGACGGCATCACCTCATACCGCTTCAACGAGGCGGCCAGTGCTGCCTACCGCTTCGTCTGGAACCTGTTCTGCGACTGGTATCTGGAACTGCTGAAGCCGGTGTTCATGGGCACGGACGAGGCGGCCAAGGCCGAAAGCCGCGCCTGCGTCGCCTTCGTGCTGGATGAGATCTACAAACTGCTGCATCCGATGATGCCGTTCATGACGGAAGAATTGTGGGCGCAGACGGCGGGTGAGGGCAAGGAGCGTGACTCGCTGCTCTGCCATGCCGCCTGGCCGTCGCCGGATTTCGAGGATGCTGAAGCGGCCGCCGACATCAACTGGCTGGTCGATCTCGTGTCGGGCATCCGCTCGGTGCGTTCGGAAATGAACGTGCCGCCTGGGGCGATAGCGCCGCTGGTCGTGGTCGGCGCCAACGGCGTGACGCGTGAACGGCTGGTTCGTGAGGAGTCGGCGATCAAGCGGCTGGCGCGCGTCGGCGACATCTCGCTGGCTGACGCGGCACCCAAGGGCTCGGCGCAGATCGTGCTGAACGAAGCGACGATCTGCCTGCCGCTCGGCAGTCTGATCGATCTCGCCGCAGAGGCCGGCCGGCTGCAGAAGGAACTGGCCAAGGTGACCGAAGAGATCGCGCGCCTGCACAAGAAACTGTCCAACGAACGGTTCGTCGCCAGCGCGCCGGCCGAGATCGTCGAAGCGGAGCGCGAGAAGCTCGCCGAATATCGCGACGCCCAGGACAAGCTTTCAGTGGCGCTGACCAGGGTCCGGGACGCCGGTTGAAGCGCAGATTCGTGACGCTTCGTCCGGGCCTGGAGCGGGTGTTTTTGCCTCGAAAACAGGCATTCCGTTGCGTTAATATTGACGTAAACGGAAACTTTTAGCCCCATTGTTGCCATAATGTAACAATGGGGTTCCCAGCCGCCAAAAACCGTTGTTTTTGCGCCTTTTCCGCAGATTTTCCGTCCTTTCGGCAGCTGTTGGACACTCCAGATGCCGGTTTTCCGTGTGCTGGTGCGGGTTGGCACTTTGGCAAAAATGCGTTCGGCGAACATGTACATGTACGCTCCAGGAATTCGTTGTTGCAGCGTTAACCTGAATTGGTTCTAGCTTGACGCACTAATTATTCGGGGAGGACATCCATGAACAATTTGCGTCTGAAAGCACTGCTGGGGGCAGGGTGCTTTTCGCTGGTTTTTGCAGGCTCGGTGCACGCTGGCGGCTTTTCGCGCGGCACGGCCGATACCGACATCCTTTTTGAGGACGGCAATTTCAACATGCGCACCAGCGTGACCTATGTCGCGCCCACCAGAAAATATTCGGTGAACCCGATGAATCCCTATCTGGTCGGGGAGAACTATTCCGACAGCTACGCGGTCCCATCGGCTGCGGTTAAATTCAAGCTGACGGACAGTCTCTCCTGTGCCGGTACTCTTACGGAATCATTCGGTGGCGGTGCGACGTGGTCGCGTTCGAGTGGAACGCTCGGCAAGTTGAATGAAGACTTCACCATGTATGAATATGGCGCGACTTGCGGGTTGAAATTCGACCTCAGCAAGGGGCGTATCTGGCTTATTGGCGGCGTCTACAATGAAGTTACCGATTACAATCTCGTAGCCGGTGCTCCCTTGGGTACAAACATACCGGTCCTTGGCGTCAGCCTGCACGACAGCAATTTCGGCTGGCGCGCCGGCATTGCCTACGAAATCCCGGAAATCGCGCTCCGCACGCAATTGATGTATCGGTCAGGTGTCGACATCAATGCCACCGGCACGGCAAGCTTGCTGGGAGGGAATCTTCCTGGTGGAGCAACCGGGCAAGCCAACTTTCCGCAGTCGGTCGAGTTCAAGGCGCAGACTGGTATCGCTCCAGGCTGGCTCGCCTATGGCAGCGTGAAGTGGACGAATTGGTCGGTTACGGAAGCGCTGATGCTGAACGTGCCGGCGCTATCGCTGAACAGTGGGAATCTGTATTTCTGGCGCGACGGTTGGACGGTCACCGGTGGCATCGGTCACAAGTTCAACGATCAAATCTCAGGAACCGTGTTTGCAACCTATGACCGTGGCGTCAGCACCGGTTGGGATCTGACGGGCGACAGCTATACAATCGGAACCGGTGTTTCGATGAAGGACAAATTAGGCGGCGAACTCCGCTTGGGTGTAGCGGCAGTATATCTGGCCTCGGTTTCCGAAACCAAATACAACAACAGTTACGTTCCGGGCAGTCCTGACCCACGCAACGGTTTCAACCGCTCCGTTCAGGGCGACTGGGGATACGCCCTATCCACCGGCTACAGCATCAAGTGGTAACGTCTTCGATCGTCGAGAAAAAGGCCGGCAATGTCCGGCCTTTTTCGTTAGCTGAGCCTTTTGACTTCATTGAAGGTCAAGTGGTAACCATCTGAAACTGAATATCAAAGGCTGGGCATTGTCCGCCTTTTATGTTGGACCGGACGTCGTCGGGGGTCCCGAAATCCAAGCTGCGTTGCATATTGGCCGCAGTGGGGCCGCTTCCTGCGATTGTGACGTTTTGGCAACAGTTTCTGAACAACCCCTGCGCTACAAATCCGCCTGAGGAAATTGCCCATTTCCCGCCATAAACCCGGCGCACCTCGATCTTGTCTCGGGACGCGCGCCAAAAGGCTCGGCGATGGGGCAGGCCGCGCCGCCCGCGGCAAGGAAGAGTATGGACGCCAGAGGCATTTCCAAGGCTAAGCTCCCCAGCCGCCATGTGACCGTCGGGCCGGCGCGTGCGCCGCACCGCTCCTATCTCTATGCGATGGGCTTGTCGGCCGCTGAAATCGCGCAGCCGCTGGTCGGCGTCGCCTCCTGCTGGAACGAAGCGGCCCCCTGCAACATCTCGCTGATGCGCCAGGCGCAAGTGGTCAAGAAGGGCGTGGTCGCCGCCAATGGCACGCCGCGCGAATTCTGCACCATTACGGTCACCGACGGCATCGCCATGGGCCACCAGGGCATGAAGTCGTCGCTGGTGTCGCGCGAGGTCATCGCCGATTCTGTCGAACTCACCATGCGCGGCCATTGCTATGACGCGATGGTGGGGCTCGCCGGCTGTGACAAGTCGCTGCCGGGCATGATGATGGCCATGGTGCGTCTCAACGTGCCATCCATCTTCATCTATGGCGGTTCGATCCTGCCGGGCAGCTATCGCGGCCGGCAGATCACCGTGCAGGATGTGTTCGAGGCGGTCGGCCAGCACTCGGTCGGTACGATCAGCGATTCCGAACTGCTTGAAATCGAGCAGGCGGCCTGTCCGTCGGCCGGCTCCTGCGGCGCGCAGTTCACCGCCAACACCATGGCCACCGTCGCCGAGGCGATCGGCCTGGCACTGCCTTATTCCTGCGGTGCGCCGGCGCCTTACGAGATGCGCGATCGTTTCAATTTCGCTTCCGGCGAAAAGGTCATGGAGCTCATCGCGAAAAACATCCGGCCGCGCGACATCGTCACGCTGAAGGCGCTGGAGAACGCAGCGACCGTGGTCTCCGCCACTGGCGGCTCAACCAATGCAGCGCTGCATCTGCCGGCGATCGCGCATGAGGCGGGGATAAAGTTCGATTTGTTCGATGTCGCCCGCATCTTCGAGAAGACGCCCTATATCGCGGACCTCAAGCCCGGCGGCAAATATGTCGCCAAGGACATGTTCGAGGCCGGCGGCATTCCGCTGTTGATGAAGACGCTGCTCGACCACGGCTATCTGCATGGCGATTGCCTGACGGTCACTGGCCGTACTTTGGCCGAAAATATGGAGCACGTTGCCTGGAATGAACACCAGGATGTGGTCCGCCCGGCCAACAGACCTATTACCCAAACCGGCGGTGTCGTGGGCTTGAAAGGAAACCTTGCCCCCGAAGGCGCGATCGTGAAGGTCGCGGGCATGACGGAGTTGAAATTCTCCGGCCCCGCGCGCTGCTTCGATTCGGAAGAGGAGTGCTTCGAAGCGGTGACGCACCGCAACTACCGGGAAGGCGAGGTTCTGGTCATCCGTTACGAAGGGCCGCGCGGCGGACCGGGCATGCGCGAGATGCTGTCGACGACAGCGGCGCTCTACGGCCAAGGCATGGGCGGCAAGGTGGCGCTGATCACCGACGGGCGCTTTTCGGGCGCGACGCGCGGCTTCTGCATCGGCCATGTCGGACCCGAAGCGGCAGTTGGCGGCCCGATCGGTCTCATCCGGGATGGCGACGTGATCTCGATCGACGCGGTGAACGGCACGATCGAGGTGGCGCTGACCGAGGCCGAGCTGGCGGCGCGGGCCAAGACATGGAAGGCGCGCACGACCGACTATCAGTCGGGCGCGATATGGAAATACGCACAGACGGTCGGGTCTGCCCGCGATGGCGCGGTCACTCATCCGGGCGGTGCGAAAGAAACACACTGCTATGCGGACATCTGAGTTGCTGAGGTCCTCTGTCCTTCCGGCACTGGTCGCCGTTGCGATCTTTGGCGCCGTGGGCCAGGCCATGGCCTTCGACGACAAGGTGTTCGATGACAAGACCGGCGTGAAGCCGCAGTCGAGCCCCTGGGCGGTGTTCCAGTTCGGCTTCTCCGCCTACAAGAACGGCCACAAGGAACAGGCCGCCGAGGCTTATAAATACGCCGCCGAGAACGGCCAGATCGGCGCCACCTGGAAGCTTGCCCGCATGTATGCCGAGGGCGACGGCGTGGCGCGCGACGACTATGAGGCATTCAAGTTCTTCTCGGAAATTGTCGATCAGGATGTCGAGCCCGGTTCGCCGGAAGAAAGCTACGTCTCCGATGCGCTGGTGGCGCTCGGCGATTATCTGCGCAAGGGTATTCCCGGCAGTCCGGTCACCGAGAACGAGGTGGCGGCCCAGGAATATTACATGCGTGCGGCCGCCAACTACCGCAACCCGAACGCCCAGTTCGAGATGGGGCAGATGTTCCTGAAGGGCGAGGGAGGCGTGAAGGCCAGCGTCAAGCAGGCCGGGCGCTGGTTCCAGCTTGCCGCCGAGAAAGGCCATGCCGGCGCGCAGGCGACGCTTGGCCATTTGCTCTTCCAGAGCGGCAAGATCGTTCGCGGCCTGGCGATGATGACGGCCGCCCTTGAACGTGCGCCGCCCGCCGACCAGCCCTGGATTCGTGGCATGCAGGAAGAGGCCTTCGCCGCCGCCGGTGAAGCCGACCGCCGCACCGCGATCTCGCTCGCCGACGACATCCTGACCAAGGGCAATAACACCGATCAGTAAAGGCGCGACGGCTGAGCCCGCCAATCTCTTCGACGAGCGTGGAGATAAGCTATGGGGAAAATCAGTTCTCGGTCGGTTCTGTCGGCACCCTGCTTGGCGCCGGCGTCGAGATCGGCGTGGCGGGCAGGCGCGGCGCCGTGGTGTTTCCAGGACAGCTATCGCCGACCTTCGTCCATGATGTGTTGTTGAGCACCATGTCGCAGCGGGCCAGATGACTTTGGTCGGCAACCGTCAGGCAGGCGACCTGACCGACCGGATAGGATCTTCCATTGGCCAGACATTCCGGGGCGGCGAAGGCCGGCACGATCGCAGCCATGGTGAAGGCCAAGCCGATCGGACAAAGAGCAAACCGAGTGGTCATGGGAACCCCAGCCGCCATGATGAGATCTCATCATGCGCCCGATTTGTGGCGATAGAAGGTCCGCCGTCGGCCGAAGAGCAGGGCTTCCCGGTCAGGCCGGCTGCAGGGCGAGGTCGATCGCCACCGGCACATGGTCGGATGGTTTTTCCCAGGCGCGCACGTGTTTTTCGATCGAGGCGGACGAAAACCGGTTGGCGGCTTCCGGCGACAGCAGCAAATGGTCGATGCGGATGCCGTTGTTCTTCTGCCAGGCACCGGCCTGATAATCCCAGAAGGTGTAGGTGTCGGGGGCGTCGGTGACGGCTCGCACCGCTTCGGTGAAACCGAGATTGAGCAGCCGGCGGAAGGCCTGCCGGGTCTGCGGCTGGAACAGCGCGTCGCCCAACCAGTTTTCCGGAAACCGCGCGTCGATCGGCTCGGGAATGACGTTGTAGTCGCCGGCCAGCACCAGGGCCTCTTCCAGCCTCAGGCGCTCCTCGGCCCAGCGCTCCAGCCGCGTCATCCAGGACAGCTTGTAGGGGAACTTCTTCTCGTCATCGATCGGATTGCCGTTCGGTAGATAGAGGGAAGCGACACGCAAGGCGCCCTTGTCGGTCGAGAAGACGCCTTCGATGAAACGCGCCTGCTCGTCGGCATCGTCACCGGGCAGGCCTCTGACAACTTCGTCGAAGCGCAGCTTCGACAGCAGGGCAACGCCGTTGAAACCCTTCTGGCCATGGGTCTCGACATTGTAGCCAAGCGCCTCGATCTCGGCGCGCGGGAACTGATCGTCGACCGTCTTGATCTCCTGCAGGCAGACGATGTCGGGCGCGCTCTCGGTCAGCCAATGGGTGAGGTTGCCGAGGCGGGCCCGCACGCCGTTGATGTTCCAGGTGACGATTTTCATGACGGTCTCATTACTCTTGCGGCGGATGGCGTTCGACCAGACCGATCGTATTGCCAGCAGGATCCTTTAGGAAGGCCATCCAGTCGCTTTCCCCCGCTGGACCGAAAAGACCCTTGGCGTCGCGATGGACGAGAGCTGGCGGCGCGGTGAAGGGAACGCCCGCGGCCTTTGCCTCGGCGTGGAAATCGTCAAGGTTTGATATGTCGAGATAGACGGTACCGGCCGGTATGCCATCCGTGAACAGCAGCCTGATGTCGCCGGCCATGATGAAGGCGATGCCTGGCGGATCGTAGCGGGCATGTACGGCCAAGCCGAGCACATCGCGCCAGAAGGCCAGCGTCGAATCAAGGTCGCGTCCGGCCGACAGCGCGATCTGACGGACCGCGCCGATGGCAGGCATGCTGTTAGATGGAGAAGCTCGTGCCGCAGCCGCAGGAGGCGACCGCATTCGGGTTCCTGATCTGGAACGACTGGCCCATCAAATCGTCGACGAAGTCGATCACCGAGCCGCCCATATAGACCAAGGAGAGGTCGTCGATCAGCACCGTGGCGCCGTCCTTCTCGATGGCGACGTCGTCGTCGTTGCGCGTATCGACCAGGTCGAGCTTGTAGGAAAAGCCGGAACAGCCACCGCCTTCAACGGAAACGCGCAGCGCCGTCTTGCCGGCTTCGCCAGAGACGATCTTGGCGATCCGCTTGGCCGCGGCCTCGGTCATGTCGACTTTCATGGCAGTCTTGGCATCCGCGCCCATTGGCGTCACCTTGCTTTCCGTTTCACATGATAGGTATGAAGCGCAAGCGGCCAAGTCAACCACATCCCAAGTCAACTGCACCAAGTCAACCTGCGGCATCGATCATGACCAACGAGTTGGGCGACATCGGATTTGGCTATCGGCCACGCGCGGCCTATGCCACCGATCCAGCGCGTTCGCGCGGCCGGCTGTTCGACGAGGTCGAAAGCCCGACCCGGACGCCGTTCCAGCGCGACCGGGACCGCATCATCCATTCGACCGCGTTCCGGCGGCTCAAGCACAAGACCCAGGTCTTCATCGCCCATGAAAGCGACCATTATCGCACAAGGCTGACCCATTCGATCGAAGTGGCGCAGATCGCCCGTGCGCTGGCGCGGGCGCTGCGCGGCGACGAGGATCTCGCCGAGGCGGTCGCGCTGGTGCATGATTTCGGCCACACGCCCTTCGGCCACACTGGCGAAGACGCGCTGAACGACAAGATGGCCGCCTGGGGCGGCTTCGATCACAACGCGCAATCGCTGCGTATCGTGACGAGGCTGGAAGCGCGATATGCCGAATTCGACGGGTTGAACCTGACCTGGGAAACGCTTGAGGGCCTGGTCAAGCACAACGGTCCCCTGACGGACACCAGCGGCAAAGGCCTGAAAGGACCGGTGCCGCAGGCGATCCGCGATTATTCGCAGCTGCAGGACCTCGAACTCGACCGGTTCGCCGGCATCGAGGCGCAATGCGCGGCGATCGCCGATGACATCGCCTACAACACCCATGACATAGACGACGGCCTGCGGGCAGGGCTGCTGACGCTCGACATGCTGGAGGCCGTCTCGCTGCCGGGAGCGATCCTGAAGGGCGTGCGCCAACGCTATCCGGCGCTCGATGACGTACGCACCGGCCACGAATTGATGCGGCGGCAGATCACCGCCATGGTCGAGGACGTCATTGTCTGCGCGACCGCCAATCTGGAGCGTGCAGGGCCGCGCAGCGCCGATGCTGTGCGGGCGGCGGGCGAGACGATGGTTACTTTTTCCGCCGAGATGGCCGCGGCCGAGAAGGAACTGAAGGCGTTCCTCTACAAGCACCTCTACCGGCACGCGGAGGTGATGCGGGTGCGCGCCGGTGCCGAGCAGATCGTCAGGGATCTGTTCGACGCCTATTTCGCCGACCCTCGTGCCATGCCGGACGGCTGGCGCGAGGGGCTGGACCGGGCCGAAGATCGCATCAAGGCGCGCAGCGTTGCCGATTTCCTCGCGGGCATGACCGATACCTACGCGCTGAAGGAACATCGGCGTTTGTTTGACCGGACACCGGATTTGAGCTAGGGCGGGCGCGATTTTGCCGGCCAACGAGCCGGATTCGCCATAAAGCCGCCAGAGCAATACCCATGAACATCTTCGCCGATTTCACCGCGCGAGTCACAAAGGCTGTCGAAGCGCTCGATCTGAAAGACAAGGACGGCGGTTCGCCCGACCTGTCGCGCATTGCCGTCGAACCGCCGCGCGACGCCAGCCATGGCGATCTCGCGACCAATGCCGCGATGGTGCTGGCCAAGCCAACCGGCCAGAACCCGCGCCCGTTGGCCGAGAAACTGGCGGAGGCGCTGCGGGCCGACAAGGATGTCGCCGCCGCCGAGGTCGCAGGCCCGGGCTTCGTCAATCTCCGGCTCAAGGACGGCTTCTGGCAGGCTCATCTGTCGGTGCTTCTCGGCGAGGGCCGCAACTATGGCCGCTCGACGATCGGGGCCGGCCGGAAAACCAATGTCGAATATGTCTCGGCCAATCCGACGGGGCCGATGCATGTCGGCCATTGCCGTGGCGCGGTTGTCGGTGACGCGCTCGCCAACCTGATGGCGTTCGCCGGCTACGACGTGACCAAGGAATATGTCATCAACGATGCCGGCTCGCAGATCGATGTATTGGGCCGTTCGGCGATGCTGCGCTACCGCGAGGCGCTCGGCGAGGACATCGGCGAGATTCCGGCCGGACTTTACCCGGGGGACTATCTCGTCCCGGTCGGCGAGGCTTTGGTCCGGGAGTTTGGCCGCTCCCTGCTGCAGATGCCGGAAGACGAGGCGCTGGCCATCGTCAAGGACCGCACCATCGATGCGATGATGGCGATGATCCGCGAGGACCTCGCGCTGCTCAACGTGCACCACGACGTGTTCTTCTCCGAGCGCACGCTGCATGCCGACAATGCCAGGAAGATCCGCTCGGCGATCAGCGACCTGACGATGAAGGGCCACATCTACAAGGGCAAGCTGCCGCCGCCCAAGGGCGAGAAACCGGACGACTGGGAAGACCGCGAACAGACGCTGTTCCGGTCGACCGCCGTGGGCGACGACATGGACCGGGCGCTGGTCAAGTCCGATGGCGCCTTTACCTACTTCGCCGCCGACGTGGCGTATCTGAAGGACAAGGTCGATCGCGGCTTTGTCGACCTGATCTATGTGCTTGGCGCCGACCATGGCGGCTACGTCAAGCGGCTGGAAGCGCTGGCGCGGGCAATTGCCGGCGACGACGTCAAGCTCACCGTGCTTTTGTGCAACCTGGTCAAGCTGTTCCGCGATGGCGAGCCGGTCCGCATGTCGAAGCGGTCCGGCGACTTCGTGACGTTGCGCGAGGTCGTTGAAGAAGTCGGGCGCGACCCGATCCGCTTCATGATGCTCTACCGCAAGAACGATGCGCCGCTTGATTTCGACTTCGCCAAGGTGACGGAGCAGTCGAAGGACAATCCGGTGTTTTATGTGCAGTACGCCTCGGCGCGCTGCCATTCGGTGTTCCGGCAGGCGAGCGAGCAATTGGGCGCGGCGAATTTCGACCGCAAGAGCCTGGCTGCCGCGGTGACGTCGTTGACCGACGAGGGCGAGATCGGCCTGATCCGCAAGCTCGCCGAATATCCACGCCTAATCGAGTCCGCAGCACTTGCGCTCGAGCCACATCGGCTGGCATTTTATCTCTATGATCTGGCGTCCAGCTTCCATGGACATTGGAACCGGGGCACGGATAATCCGGACTTACGTTTTGTTAAAGTTAACGACCGAGAATTGACGCATGCCAGACTAGGGCTGGTGCAGGCTGTTTCGGACGTTTTGACGTCCGGCCTGACGTTGATCGGAGCCGCCGCGCCCACCGAAATGCGTTAGGTTTAACTAAAAAACCTGTCACCTTTTGCCCACATTGCGCTGGTAAGGGCCAACCCTGCGCGACGTCCATGGCGTCCGACTGAGTGCGAGTTCGGGAACAATAATGGCAGACAGAACCCAGCTGAGAATAGCCGACAACAACGACATCGCCGACGATGATCCGTTCGCGGAGCTGACCAGGATCATGGGATTCGACCCGCGCCAGCCGGTCAAGCCGCAGGCGCCGGTCCCGTCACAGGTCACTGTCGCCGGTCCGTCAGTGCAAGAGGACGATTTCGATATCGATCTCGAAAAGGAACTGATGGGCGAGTTCGACGCTGGCGACAGCGTCGTCGCTCCCGCTGTCGAGGTTCATGAGCCGGCATTCGAAACGGCGGCCATCCATGCGGCGGACGACGATCTTGCCCTTTCGCTCGACGACGATTTCCACCTGGACATGGCCAATGTCGATGACCAGGCGGTCGTCGCCAGCCATGCGAGTGCCGCTGCGGCCGATGCCGCGCCATCCATCGAGCCTGCCTTCGACGCCGATTTCGACAATGCCGTCGCCAGTTCGCTTGAAGGCGTTTCGCCCTATGAGGACGATCTGCCGATGGAGGACGAGCTTGCCGCGTCGCTCGACCGGGACTTCCATGTCGAGGATGAGGCCGCCGAGACCCAGCACGCTGTTGCCGAAGAGCCGGTGATTGAGGAGCCGGTCTCGGATCATCAGTTCGACGATGCGGTCGCCATGTCGCTCGAAGACGAGCTGATGCTTGACGACCATTCGGCGGATCAGCACCACGCGGCTGCCGTCGAATACCCAGAACCGGCGCAGGCCGCCGCGAATGAGGCCCAGGCGGTCTCCGATGAGGCTTTCGCGGGCCACTTCGACGAAGCCATGGCCGATGTCGGCGCGGATTTTGACATTCAGGCGGACGAGCCGGTGGCCTTTGATGAGGCGGACGAAGTGCTCGCCCATGCCGAGGAAACGAAGAGCGAGATCCCAAGCGCCGAACCCGTGTCGGATGATGCTTTCGATGTAAACCTCGATGACGCGTTTGCCGAGCCTGCCGAAGAGCCCGCCGCCGAGCTCGCGGCTGCTGCGGTTCAACCGGCGGCGACGGCAGCCCCCGCTGCCAATATGGCCGAGCCGGCGCAAGCCCCCATGGCCGATGAACGGAGCCTCGAGGACGAGTTGAATGCGCTTCTCGGCGCCATGACCGCACGCGCGGTGCCGTCTGCCAAGGAGCCGGCCATGGCCGGACCCGTCGTGGCTCAACCTGCTGCTATTCCTGTCGCAGCCGCAAAGACCACCGAGGAGCCCGCCGATCTTGTTGGCGAACTCGACTGGGATCTCGACGAACCGGCATCCGAAGAGCAAATGCATCACTCCGATGCCGCGCAGGCCGCCGATACCGATGTCGATAATCTGCTGCTCGATGAGCTTCAGGATCTTGGCTCGCATGCCACTGATGCTGATCAAGTCGATGTCGATATCGACAATGATGCGTTCGATGCCGCCTTGGCCAAGAGCCTGGATCCGAGTGACGGAGCAGTCTTCCGGCAGGATCAAGCTGATTCTCCCGATTGGCAGGCGGAACGCTCCGCACCGGCGGAACCGGCCCGTTCGTGGAGCCGCGTAACACCGGTTCCCCAGCAGCCGGCATTTGCCGCGCAGCCAGCCGCTTCGATGGCTGCCGGGGCCGTGGCACCGGAAGTGGCCGCGATGCCGCCCTACCATCCGACCGAGCCCGTTGCGGCCGCCCCTTATGCGACGCCGGTATCCGCGCCGCAGCCCCGCCAGTCCTCCCGCTACGAAGAGATGCCTGATGTCGAGACGGTCGACGTGCCGGAGCGCGTTGTGGCGCTGGCTGACGATCTCGACATTCCGGAGCTGCATTTCGAGGAAGATGAACCGGCGGCATCCGGCTATGACGATCTTGACGCCGAGTTCGCCAGCCTTCTGACGGAAATGAATTCGGTGGATGTCGCGCCGGCTCCCGCTGCTGCCGCAAGCAGCGCGTCCCATGCGGATGAATCCTATAATGCCGGTTTCAATTCGGGATATGAGGCGCTCAATCCGGGATATGAGGGCCCCAATCCGGGATATGAGAAGCTCAATCCGGGATATGCGCTCAATCAGGGATACGAACAACCCAAGTCGGCCTATCAGCCGGAAGCGCGGACCTATGCGGCGCGGCCGGCCGAAATGCCTGCCCGCGGGGCGGCGACCACAGGCTACGCCAATGCCGCCGACGGCTTCGACCTCGACAACCTGCCCGGCAGCCAGCCGGTCTCGCAGGCGGACGATTTTACCGTCGATGAACTCGACTACGATCCTGAACTTGACGAGGCCATGTCTGTTCCCGGGCTCGGCGAGCGGGAAGCGGCCAGGCCGTCGGGCCGGCGCGGCCTGTTCATCGCTGCGATCGTCGGCGCGGTGGCGGTTGCAGGCGGTCTTGGTGCCTTTGCCCTGTCTCTTGGCGGCAAGGGTGGCAGCGAGGCCCCGGTGATCGTGAAGGCCGACAATTCGCCAATCAAGATCAAGCCCGAAAATCCGGGCGGCACTGTGGTGCCGAACCAGGACAACAAGGTCTATGACGCCGTGGTCAAGGGTGCGAAGCCCGCCGAGCCGGTGCAGCAGAAACTTGTCACCAACACCGAGGAACCTGTGGATGTGCAGGCGAAGGACCCGGCCCGTGCCGTCGATCTTTCTTCTGGCCAGAGCGCTGCCGCTGGCGTGACGGACGAGGGCAACACCGCCCCGATCGCCAATGCCGTCGCGACCGCCAATGCAGCACCGGCCGCCAGTGCGCCGGCCGACAATGCGGCACCGGCGCCCAAGTCCGAGGATCGCATCGCGCAGGTGCTGCAGGATGCCGACAAGGGCACCAGCACCGACGTCGTCGCCGTTGCGCCGCGCAAGGTGAGGACCATGGTGGTCAAGTCAGACGGCTCGCTGGTGCCGCGCGAGGATCCGGCACCGGCCGCACCGCAGGTGGCCGCCACTGAACCAGCCGATCCGGCGCCCCAGCATGTCGCCCCTTCGGGCCAGTCCGATGCCGACCAGACCGGTACCGTGGCGACCGCCGCCGCCCAGGCGGACGAGCCTGCGCTCAAGCCGGCAGCCAAGCCGCCGGCGAAGGCGCAGTCGGCCAACACGCCGGCCAAAGTTCCGGTGGCGCCGCAGCGTCCGTCCGACCAGCCGGTCGACGTCGTCGGCGAGGTCAAGCCCGATCAGGTCGCTTCCATCGATCCGGCAACGGCGGCGACCGGCGGTTCATGGTCGATGCAGATCGCTTCGCAGCCGACCGTGGAAAGCGCCCAATCGACTTACCAGGATCTGCAGCGCCGCTACGGCAGCGTGCTTTCCGGCCGCACCGCCAACATCGTCAAGGCCGAGATCGCAGGCAAAGGCACATTCTACCGCGTCCGCGTTCCGGCTCAGTCGCGCAACGATGCCATCAATTTGTGCACCAGCTACAAGGCAGCCGGCGGCAACTGCTTCGTGTCGCGTTAGACGCCGATAACCATTCAAAAACCGGCGCGGCCCAAGGCCGCGCCGGTTTTCGTATAGGCTGCCCCTATGCGCCCGGCTTTTTCATGTGCCCGTTTTTCATGTGGGATATCTTGTGGTCGCGGCCTGCGAGCAGAGACGATTCCCTTTGATCGCGCGAGGCCTTAGACTCCAGCCATGACCGAATCAAAATCCATGATCCTCGGCTGTGCCGGGAAATCGCTCACCCGCGAAGAAATCAACTTCTATCGCAATGAATGCCCCTGGGCCTTCATCCTGTTTGCCCGCAACATTAGCGAGACCGAGCAGATCCGTGATCTGGTCGCCGAGATGCGCGACTGCATCGGGCGTCCGGATGCGCTGGTGTTCATCGACCAGGAAGGCGGCAGGGTGCAACGCCTTCGGCCACCGCTGGCGCCAAACTATCCGGCGGGCGGCGCGCTTGGCGCGCTGTGGCGCGACGATCACGACGCCGGCGCCCGTGCGGCCTGGCTGATGGCGCGCCTGCACGCTTTTGACCTGCTGCGCTACGGCATCACAGCAGATTGCCTGCCGGTGCTCGACGTGCCGATCGAAGGTGCCAGCGATGTCATCGGCGCGCGCGCCTATGGCAAGGAGCCGCGCGCGGTCATCGAACTTGGCCGCGCCACGGCCGAAGGCCTGATGTCGGGCGGCGTGCTGCCTGTCATGAAACACATTCCGGGCCATGGCAGGGCCTTTGCCGACACGCACTTCGAGTTGCCTACAGTCGACGCTTCGCTCAGCGACCTGCAGCGGCATGATTTCGCTCCGTTCAGGGAGCTTAACCATCTGCCGATGGCGATGACCGCGCATGTCGTCTACAGCGCCATCGATCCCAAGAATCCGGCAACGACGTCCGGCAAGGTCATCGACGAGATCATTCGCCGCGACATCGGCTTTGACGGGCTCCTGATGAGCGACGACACTTCGATGAAGGCACTTTCTGGGGATTTCCCGACAAAGGCGGCCTCGATCCTTGCGGCGGGCTGCGATCTGGTCCTTCACTGCAACGGCGTTTTCGAGGAGATGGCGGGCATCGCATCGCGCACCAGGGGGCTTGAGGGCAAGTCGCTGGAGCGCGCAAAGCGGGCGATGACCTATATCAGCAAAAGCGACACGGCCGAGGAAACCGAGATACGCGCTGAATTCGCCACCTATTTCGATGCGGTGGCCTGACCAAGAGGAAGTGGAAGGACTGTGGCGGAAACATTGGAGAGCAAGGCCCCGAAGGCCGCACCGATGGACCGCCTGTGGGCCGAGAATGACGATTCACGGCTGACTGGCGATCCGTCGCTGGTGGTCGACGTCGCCGGATTCGAAGGTCCGCTCGATCTCCTGCTGCATCTTGCCCGCAATCAGAAGGTCGACCTGGCGCGCATTTCCATCCTTGCGCTGGCGGAGCAATATCTGGCCTTTGTCGAGACTGCGAGGGCGCTGCGCCTCGAGCTTGCCGCCGACTACCTGGTGATGGCGGCGTGGCTGGCGTTCCTGAAATCGAAGCTTTTGATCCCCAAGCAGCCGGGCGAGGAGGGTGAAAGCGGCGAGGAACTAGCGGCGGTGCTGCAATTCCGGCTGAAGCGGCTCGAGGCCATGCGCGACGCGGCGGCGCGTCTCGTCAATCGCAACCGACTCGGCCGCGACGTGTTCGCGCGCGGCATGCCGGAGATGGTCATCATCGAGAAGCGCAACTCTTACTCGGCCTCGCTCTACGACCTTTTGACCGCTTATGCGCAGCAGCGGCAGAAGCAGGCGATCACCAATGTGACGATCGCCAGGCGCGGTGTCTGGTCGCTCAAGGATGCCCGAGATATCCTGACGCGGCTGATCGGCTCGCTGCGGGACTGGACGGCGCTCGACAGCTTCCTCATCCAGTATCTGACCAGCCCGGAAGAGCGGCGCACGGCCATCGCCAGCTCATTCGCAGCGACACTGGAGCTGGTGCGCGAGCGCAAAATGGATATGCGGCAGGACCAGGTGTTCGCGCCGATCTATCTGCGCGACCACCGCGCACAGACAATCAAGCCAGTCGAGGTGGCATCATGAGCGAACGCGCCAACGCTTCGGTTATCCCGTTCAAGTTGGACGAGGAGCAGGAAGAGGGCGAACTCGACCAGGCTTCAGTCCAGAATCCGGAACAGAATCCGGCCGAGCGCCTGCACATGGCCGAGGCCATGCGCATGGCCGAGGCGATCGTCTTCGCCAGTGCCGAACCGGTCAGTGAAAAGCAGCTTGCCGCACGCCTTCCAGATGGCATCAACATCGCGCTTGCGATGGTGGAATTGCAGCAGATCTACGCCCGGCGCGGCGTCAATCTGGTCCGGGTCGGCGATGCCTGGGCGTTCCGCACCGCCGGCGATCTTGCCTTCCTGATGAGCCGCGACACGGTGCAGCAGCGCAAGCTGTCGCGGGCCGCGCTCGAAGTGCTGGCGATCATTGCCTATCACCAGCCGGTGACGCGCGCCGAGATCGAGGACATCCGTGGTGTCGAAACCTCGAAAGGCACACTCGACACGCTGCTGGAGACGGAATGGGTGCGTATGCGCGGCCGTCGCAAAACGCCTGGCCGTCCCGTCACTTATGGCACCACCGAAACCTTCCTTGACCATTTTGCGCTCGAGGAAATCCGTGATCTTCCCGGCATGGAGGAATTGAAGGGCGCCGGCCTGCTTTCGGGCCGCATGCCGTCGAATTTCTCGATCCCGCTGCCGCCGGCCGACCCCGACGTGCTGAGCGAGGACGAGGATCCGTTGACCGACATCGATCTCGAGGAACTCGGCCTGCTGACGCCGCGCGTCACGGAAGATTGACCACGGGCGCCTATCAAAAGCTGCTTTCCGGCTTTACATGCGCCGTTTGGTAGCGGGCCGCTTCGCTGAAAATGCGTGACATCCGCCAGCCTTTCATAAACTCTGTCGCGGTTGTGTTTGAATCCCAACGCGAAAACGCATAGATCATCGCCAGGGAAAACATTCGAGAGAGATTTGCTATGGGTTCATTTTCAATTTGGCACTGGATGATCGTGCTGGTCATCGTGCTTCTGGTGTTCGGCCGCGGCAAGATTCCGGAGCTGATGGGCGACATGGCCAAGGGCATCAAGAGCTTCAAGAAGGGCATGGCCGACGACGACGTTGCCGACGACAAGCGTACCGTCGAGCACCGCGCCGACGAAACCGTTTCGGCAGCCAAGGAAAAAGTCAGCAAGAGCTGAGCCCAACGGTGTTGCTTTGTGCATGTCGTTGTCCCAAAACCGCTTCGCACTTTTGGGCGACAAGCACTAGTCGGAACTGATAGCCATGTTTGAAGTCGGCTGGACCGAAATGCTGGTGATCGCGATCGTCATGATCGTGGTCGTCGGGCCGAAGGATTTGCCCAACATGCTGCGCACCTTCGGCCGCACGACGGCGAAGCTGCGCACCATGGCGGCCGACTTCCAGAAACAGTTCAACGAGGCGCTGAAGGAAGCCGAGCTCGACGATGTCAAGAAATCGGTCGACGAGCTCAGGGGCCTCAGCCCGGTTGCAGAGATCCGCAAGCAGCTCAATCCGTTCGAGCAGGCGGCGGCCGATGTGCGCGCCGGCGTCGACGCGGCGATGAAGCCGAAGCCGGCCGCTGATCCGGCGGCACCTGCCGCCTCGACGCCGCAGGCGGCCGAGCCGTTGAAGAACGGTGCGACGGAAATGCCTGGTGTCAACGGGCCAGATGCCGCGCCGACAACGCCGATTTTTCCGGCAATGACCGATGCTTCGGCGGTGCCGGCATCCACGGAACCTGCCGTGGCGCCGAAGGCACCTGCGGCAAAGAAGGCCGCCAGGACGGCGCCGGAGGCAAAAAAAGGGCCGTCGAAGGCCTCGACACCCGCGAAGGCGGTGACGGCAAAAGCCGCACCAGCGCCCAAGGCGTCGGCAAAGCCCGTGACGGCGGCAAAGCCTGAGGCCGCCGCGACGAAGCCCGCAGCTGCCAACACGACAGCTGCAAAGGCGACTGCTGCCAAGACGACAGCTGCAAAGGCTGGGGCGAAAGCCGAACCGAAGCCTGCTCCGGCGAAGCCGGTGACCAGGAAGACGTCGGGAGCCGCCAAATGAGCGTTTCGGACAAGGAAAAAGACGAGATCGAAAAATCGTCTGCGCCGCTGATCGAGCATCTCATCGAATTGCGCCGCCGCCTGATCTGGTCGCTCGGGGGTTTCTTCGTTGCCTTCCTGGTGTGCTTCTTCTTCGCCAAGCGGTTGTTCAACCTGCTGGTCGTCCCCTTCAAATGGGCGACGAAATGGGCCGGGCTCGATCCGCACAAGGTCGAGCTGATCTACACCGCGCCGCAGGAATTCTTCTTCACCCAGGTCAAGCTCGCCATGTTCGGCGGTATGGTCATCGCTTTTCCGCTGATCGCCACGCAGATCTACAAATTCATTGCCCCCGGTCTCTACAAGAACGAGCGCAACGCCTTCCTGCCGTTCCTGATCGCGTCGCCCGTCCTGTTCCTGATGGGCGCTTCGCTGGTCTATTTCTTCTTCACGCCGATGGTGATGTGGTTCTTCCTTGCCATGCAGCAGGCCGGTACCGACGAGCAGGTGCAGATTTCGCTGTTGCCGAAAGTCTCGGAATATCTCAGCCTGATCATGACGCTGATATTTTCCTTCGGCCTGGTGTTCCAGCTGCCGGTGGTGACCAGCCTGATGACGCGCGTCGGCATGCTGTCGTCCAAGGCGCTGGCCGAGAAGCGCAAATGGGCGATCGTCATCGCCTTTGTCGTCGCCGCCGTGCTGACACCGCCCGATCCGATGAGCCAGATCGGTCTCGCCATCCCGACCATCCTGCTCTATGAGGTCGCCATCTGGTCGTCCCGGCTGATCGAACGCAGCCAGGCGCGCGAGCGCATGGCGCGCGAGAAGCAGGAGGCAGGCGAGACCGTCGCGGACAAGACCCCGGACGAACCTCCAGCGCCGGCAGCTTCGTAACACACGCAGCCAGGCCCGAGACAGCGGCGGAAAACGGCAGCCGCCGCCCAGCCTCATCTTGCATCGATCAAAATTGCGGTTTACGCCCCTCAAACTGAAACGCATCGCCATTAAGGCGATGCGTTTCAGTTTTTGCTTTGCATGCCGTTGTCCCAAAACCGCTGCGCACTTGGGCGACATGCTACCTGAGGACGGATAAACCATGCTCGACATCAAATGGATTCGCGACAACCCGAAAGCCCTTGTCGAGGCGCTCACCAAGCGCTCGTGGCCGGCGAGCGAGGCGCAATCCACTGTCGACGGGTTGATCGCCAGTGACGAGGCGCGGCGCGAACATGTCACCGAGCTGCAGACCAAACAGGAGCGCCGCAACGCCGCCTCGAAGGAGATCGGCAACGCCATGCGTTCGGGCGATGCCGCCCTTGCCGAAAAACTGAAAGCCGAAGTCGGCGAGATAAAAACCTTCATCCAGAATGGCGAGGCGCGCGAACGCGAGCTCGACAAGGCGCTGAACGACGCGCTGGCGGTGCTGCCCAACGTGCCGCTCGATGATGTGCCTGTCGGCAAGGACGAGCACGACAATGTCGTCAGGCATGTCGTCGGCGAGCTGCCGACGCGGCCGAACTGGGTGAAGGAGCATTTCGAGATCGGCGAATCGCTCGGCATGATGGATTTCGAACGGGCGGCGAAGCTGTCGGGCTCGCGCTTCACCGTGCTGAAGAGCGGACTGGCGCGGATGGAACGGGCGATCGGCCAATTCATGCTCGACATGCACACGACCGAACATGGCTATGAGGAAGTAATCCCGCCGCTGATGGTGCGGGACGAGGTGCTTTTCGGCACCAACCAGTTGCCGAAATTCGAGGAGGATCTGTTCTTCACGCCGCACGGGGAGGGCAGGCTTGGCCTCATCCCCACCGCCGAGGTGCCGCTCACCAACCTTGTGCGTGAAGAAATCACCGCGCATGAGAAACTGCCGTTGCGCTACACGGCGCTGACGCCGTGCTTCCGGTCTGAAGCGGGCTCGGCCGGGCGCGACACGCGCGGCATGCTGCGCCAGCACCAGTTCTACAAGGTCGAGCTTGTGTCGATCACCGACCAGGACTCGTCGCTGGCCGAGCATGAGCGGATGACGCAATGCGCCGAGGAAGTGCTGAAGCGGTTGGAGCTGCCGTTCCGCACCATGGTTCTGTGCACCGGCGACATGGGTTTTGGCGCCCGCAAGACCTACGACATCGAGGTCTGGCTGCCCGGCCAGAATGCGTACCGCGAAATTTCATCGTGCTCGGTCTGCGGCGATTTCCAGGCGCGCCGCATGGACGCCCGCTACAAGGACAAGGACGGCAAGGGCAACCGTCTCGTCCACACGCTCAACGGTTCGGGCACCGCTGTCGGCCGCGCTCTCATAGCTGTCATCGAAAACTACCAGAATGAGGATGGCAGCGTAACCATTCCTGAAGTGCTGCGGCCTTACATGGGCGGCCTGGAAAAGATCGAATCGAAATAATGCGCATCCTTCTGACCAACGACGACGGCATTCATGCCGAGGGGCTGGCATCGCTCGAGCGCGTCGCCCGTACGCTGTCCGACGATGTCTGGGTGGTGGCGCCGGAGCAGGACCAGTCCGGCTACGCGCATTCGCTGTCGATCTCGGAGCCGCTGCGGCTGCGCAAGATCGGCGAAAAGCACTTTGCCGTGCGGGGCACGCCGACCGATTGCGTCATCATGGGCGTCAAGAAGATCCTGCCCGGCGCACCCGACCTGATCCTGTCCGGCATCAATTCGGGCGCCAACATCGCCGACGACGTCACTTATTCGGGAACCGTCGCCGGCGCCATGGAAGGCGCGCTGCTCGGCATCAGGTCGATCGCTCTCAGCCAGGGCTACAGCTATGTCGGCGAGGACCGCGTCGTTCCTTACGAGACCACCGAGGCGCTGGCGCCGGCGCTGCTGAAGAAGCTCGTCGCGACGCCGCTGCCCGACGGCGTGCTGCTCAATGTCAATTTTCCGAACTGCCTTCCCGAGGAAGTCGCCGGTACCGTGGTCACCACACAGGGCAAGCTGGTGCACAGCCTCTGGGTCGACGAACGTCGCGACGGCCGTGGCCTGCCTTACTATTGGCTGCGCTTCGGCCGCGAGCCGGTCGAAGGCAAGCAGGGCACCGACCTTTTTGCCCTGCGCAACCGTCTGGTGTCGGTGACGCCGTTGCAGCTCGACCTCACCGCGCATGAGATCCGTGACCAGCTGAGCAAGGCGCTTGCATGAACCATGGCATCGACGATCGCGAAGGCTTCGCCGCTTTCCTGCTGCGCCTGCGCGGCAGGGGGACCGTGCCGAAGGCGCTGATCGCGGCTTTCGAGGCGACACCACGGCGCGGTTTCCTGGCGCCCCACTTCCACCAGATCGCCTGGTCCGACCGAATGTTGCCGATCGAATGCGGCGAGGCGATCGAAGGCGCCGACATGCAGGCGGCGGTGATCGCGGCACTTGCCATCGAGCCCAGCAATCGTGTGCTCGAGATCGGCACCGGCTCGGGCTACACCGCTGCGGTGATGTCGCGGCTTGCCGCGCGCATCGTTACCATAGATCGCTACAAGACCCTGACAGAACAGGCAAAACAGCGCTTCGACGCGCTCGGTATCAGCAACGCCATCGCGCGCCAGGCCGACGGTTCCGCCGGTTTGCCCGCTGAAGGACCGTTCGATCGCATCGTCGCCTGGGCGGCTTTCGACAGCCTGCCGCGCTTTCTGCTCGACCAATTGTCGAGTGGTGGCATCGTCATCGCACCGATCGGCCCGGAGGAGGGCGAGCAGGTGCTGGCCAAGCTCACCAAGGTCGGCAGCCGTTTCGAGCGCGAGGATATCGGTCTTGTGCGCCTGCAGCCGATCCTGCGCAGCCTGGCAGCGGTGATGTAGCCTTTCGTCAGGCGTCGCCCGCCATTTCAGCCTGCCGAAGTGCATGATCGGCCGCCCCAAATATTTTAAGAAAATTTATGTCGGATTCCATAGGGTTAACCGACCAGTAACATTAACGCGCTTTAATCCTGACCAGTTGGTGCAGAGTTTGTGCGGGTTAGTGCGATGCAACTCAATGTTTTGAAGGCAAATAGTCGCAATCTGGCGCGGGGCTGCGCTGTTCTCATGATTGCAGGCGCGGCCGCCGGGTGCAGTTCCCAGGCTTCGCGGTTCAACAGTGTCGACGACGTCTTTACTTCCTCGACCAACAATCAGCGCGCGATCATCAACAAACAGGATGCCGTACAGCCCTATCCGGGCGACATCTCGGCAGCCCCGCTCGACGGCAGCCACACGCAATCGGTCGCCCGCTCCAGCCTTGAACCGGTTTCGAGCCGGCCGTTGCCGCCGCCGGTTTCAGCCCAGGCCGCTCCAGCGCTCGCGCCCGCCGCCAATCCGGTGCGTGTCGCATCGGCGCCGGCCCTGGCTCGGCCCGCTCCCCATGTCGACAGGACGACAACCGGCACCGTCGCGCCGGCCGCGAAGCCATTCAAAAATGCCCAGCCCGACGAGCCGAAGATGGCTGAGGCCGGCCGGCCGCACGCGACCGAGATCGTCGTCCGGGACGGCGAAACCATTTCCGGCCTGGCGGCGCACTACAAGGTGCGGGCCGATGTCATCATGAAGGCGAATGGCCTGAGCCCGACCAAGGGGCTAAAGACCGGTCAGAAGATCGTCATCCCGGCCTATGTCTATTCGAGCAAGGCTGAATCGAAGGTCGCTGATGCAAAGCCGGCCAAGGATGGCAAGCACGACCTGCCGGCCTCCGCGCCGGACAAGGTCGCCGTTCTGCCGCAGCAGCCGAAGGTCAAGGAGGGCAAGTCCGCGGCTCAGGTCGATGCGTCGGCTGCCACAAGCCAGCCCAAGGAGCCCAACCCAGCGCAGGTGGCCAAGGCTGGCCCCGCCGGCACCTATACGGTCCAGTCCGGCGACACGATGTCCTCGATCGCCAGGAAGACCGGCGTTGGCGTCGTTGCCCTGAAGCAGGCCAACGGCATGAAAGATGGCTTGCTCAAGATCGGCCAGACCCTGAAGGTGCCGGCCGGTGGAACCGCGACAGTCGCCAGCGCAAAGCCGGCCAAGGTCGACCCGGTGACCACGGCCACCACGCAGCCCGCCGCAAAGGCCACGCCGTCGGAAACGCTGGCATCCTACACGCCGCCGAAGAAGGATGCGAAGGTCATCCAGCAGGCCGAGGACGACGAGGCGGTGGCGCCGGATGCCACGGGCATCGGCAAGATGCGCTGGCCGGTGCGCGGCCGGGTGATCTCCGGCTTCGGATCCGGCAGGGACGGTGTCGACATCGCCGTGCCCACGGGAACGCCGATCAAGGCAGCCGAGAACGGCGTCGTCATCTATGCCGGCGACGGGCTCAAGGAATTCGGCAATACGGTGCTGGTGCGCCACGAGAACGGTCTAGTCACCGTCTACGGCCATGCCAGTTCGATCGAGGTGCAACGCGGCCAGAAGGTCAAGCGCGGTCAGGAGATCGCACTCTCGGGCATGAGCGGCACGACGGACTCGCCGAAGCTGCACTTCGAAGTGCGCAAGAACTCGGCCCCGGTCGATCCCTCGACCTATCTCGAATAGAATAAAAAAAGCGATTTGCGGGCCGTCTGACCTCCAGTCCGGCCCGCCGGCTCAGCCCGTTCCGCAAGGAGCGGGCTTTTTCAGTTGGTTTCCTGGTTTAAGTCTTTGTTCCCCCCATGTCGTAATCGCGAGACCGAGCCCGCCCGGGCGACATGGATCAATCCTTCAATGGCTTGCCGAGCCGGCCCGCCAGGTCCTGGGTGAACTGCCAGGCAACGCGGCCCGAGCGGCTGCCGCGCGTCGTAGCCCATTCCAGCGCCTCGGCGCGAAGCTGCCCGGGGTCGATGTCGAGGCCATGATGGCTGGCATAGCCGTTGATCATGTCGAGATATTCGTCCTGCGAGCATTTGTGGAAGCCGAGCCAAAGTCCGAAACGATCGGACAGCGAAACCTTTTCCTCGACCGCTTCGGACGGGTTGATGGCGGTCGAGCGCTCATTGTCGATCATGTCGCGCGGCAACAGGTGGCGGCGGTTCGAGGTGGCGTAGAAGATGACGTTGGCCGGGCGGCCCTCGACGCCACCTTCGAGCGCCGCCTTCAATGACTTGTAGGACGTGTCGTCGTGGTCGAAGGAGAGGTCGTCGCAAAACAGGATGATGCGGAAGGGAGCGGACTTCAGCAATCCCATCAGCTTCGGCAGCGTGTCGATGTCCTCGCGGTGGATTTCGATCAGCTTCAGTGGCAGGTCGGACTTGGCCTTGGCGTTGATCTCGGCGTGCACGGCCTTGACCAGCGACGATTTGCCCATCCCGCGTGCGCCCCACAACAGCACGTTGTTTGCGGCAAAGCCGGCGGCGAAGCGTTCGGTGTTATCGACAAGGATGTCGCGGACCCGATCGACACCCCGGATCAGGCGAATGTCGACGCGGTTGACCTTGCGCACCGGCTCCAGATAGCCGGGATCGGCCTGCCAGACGAAGCAGTCGGCCTCGCCAAGGCTGGTTTCAGGCACTGGCGGTGGGGCGAGGCGGCCGACAGCCTCGATCAGGCGGTCAAGTTTCTCGTTGAGGGCGTCGATGGTGCTGTCGGTCATTTCGGGTCTTCTTGGTTCGTCTCTTTCGGTCGGGCAGGCGGAACCGGTTCGATTCCGGCGGTTTCGAAACCGGTTGCAACCATTTGTTCGAACGTGATCTTTTCCGAAAACCGGCTGTCGGTTTTCGCGATCCTGCTCTAACACGGCTAAACAGGCCGGAAAAGCAGCCGATTTGCCTGGCCGCGCAGTTGCATTGACAACTTTACCGACTATATTCCGGCCAAATTTCGCGGGGGCCGCCAAATTTTCACTGCATTCGGTTTGGCGGCCGTTTTTCAAAATTCAGGAGTACCTTGATGTTCGTGACACCGGCATACGCCCAAGGCATCGGCGGCGCCTCTCCCGATATGTTCATCAGCATTTTGCCGTTTGTCCTGATTTTCGTAATCATGTATTTTCTGATCATTCGCCCGCAGCGCACGCAGTTGAAGAAGCGCGGCGAGATGCTGGCGGCGGTCCGTCGCGGCGACACGGTCGTCACCGGCGGCGGTTTCGTCGGTAAGGTGACGAAGGTGATCGACGACAACGAACTCGAGATCGACCTTGGCGGTGGCACCAAGGTGACAGCGCTGCGCTCGACGATCGCCGACGTGCGCGTCAAGGGCGAGCCGGTAGCCAACCAGAACGCCAAGAAATAATCCAATTCCAGGCGGAGTGATCCGCGGGTACGCTCGGACGGACGACGCCATATGCTCTATTTTTCGCGCTTCAAGATGATCCTGATCTGGCTGGCCGTGGCCGCCACAGTGGTCCTCGCCGCGCCCAATCTCATTCCCGCAAGCACATTGGCCCAACTCCCCAGCTGGGTGCCGAAGCGGCAGATGACACTTGGCCTCGACCTGCAGGGCGGCTCGCACATCCTGCTCGAGATGAACCAGAACGACCTGATCAAGGATCGGCTCGAGACGGCACGCGATGAAATCCGGACGCTGCTGCGCGATGCCAAGATCGGCTATACCGGCCTTGGTGGAACGGGGCGGACCCTGCAGGTCCGCATCACGGACCCGGCCCAACTCGATGCCGCCAAGAAGGCATTGAAGTCGCTGACCGACCCGGTTGCCGCTGGCCTGTTCTCCGGCGGTTCCATCCAGGAAATGTCGCTGGACGATTCCGAGCCCGGCCTGCTGAAGTTCACCGTCACCGACGCCGGCATCAAATATCGCACCTCGACCGCATTGGCGCAGTCGATCGAGGTGGTCGGACGCCGCGTCAACGAACTCGGCACGACCGAGCCTATCGTGCAGCGGCAAGGCGAGGATCGCATCCTTGTGCAGGTGCCGGGCCTGCAGGATCCGCAGCGGCTGAAGGAAATCCTCGGCCAGACTGCAAAGCTGACCTTCCAGATGGTCGACCAGTCGATGCCGGTGCAGGACGCGCTCAAGGGCCGCCCGCCCGCCGGCTCGACGGTGCTTTATTCGCAGGATGATCCGCCGGTTCCGTATCTGATCGAAAACCGCGTCATCGTTTCGGGCGAGAACCTGGTCGACGCGCAAGCGACATACAATTCGCAAAACAACGAACCGGTGGTGTCGTTCCGCTTCGATTCGAAGGGTGCTGCCCGCTTCGGCCAGGCCACCGCGCAGAATGTGGGCAAGCTGTTCGCTATCATCCTCGACAACCAGGTGATTTCGGCGCCGCAGATCCGCGAACCGATCCTTGGCGGCACCGGCCAGATCTCCGGCAATTTCACCGCCCAGAGCGCCAATGACCTGGCCGTGCTTCTGCGCGCCGGTGCGCTGCCGGCGACGTTGACGGTCATCGAAGAACGCACGGTGGGTCCGGGCCTCGGCCAGGATTCGATTCATGCCGGCAAGGTCGCGGGCGTCATCGGTTCGATCCTCGTCGTTGCCTTCATGTTCGTCGCCTACGGGTTCCTCGGCTTCCTCGCCAACATCGCGCTGGCGGTGCACGTGGCGATGATTGTCGGACTGCTGTCGCTGCTCGGCGCGACGCTGACCTTGCCCGGTATCGCCGGTATCGTGCTCACCATCGGCATGGCGGTCGATTCCAACGTGCTGATCTACGAACGTATCCGAGAGGAGCGACGCAACGGCCGCTCGGTGATCCAGGCGATCGATACCGGGTTCTCCAAGGCGCTGGCGACGATCGTCGATTCCAATGTCACCTCGCTGATCGCAACGGTGGTGCTGTTTTATCTCGGCACCGGGCCCGTCAAGGGCTTTGCCATCACCTATGCCATCGGCATCCTGACCACGGTTTTCACCGCGTTCACCTTCACCCGAATGCTGGTGTCGATCTGGCTGCGCCGCGCCCGGCCGAAGGAACTGCCTCGGGCGCCGGTGACCTTCATTCCGCCCGGCACGAAGATCCCTTTCATGGGCATCCGACGGTGGACGTTCGCATTGTCGAGTGTGCTGTCGATTCTGTCGGTCGTGCTGTTCTTTACCGTCGACATCAATTACGGCATCGACTTCAAGGGCGGCTCGCTGATCGAGGTGCAGTCCAAGAGCGGTGACGCCAATCTCGGCGATATTCGCAGCAGACTGTCGGAGCTCAATATCGGCGAAGTGCAGGTGCAGCAGTTCGGCGCTCCCAACGACGTCCTGATCCGCGTCGGCACCCAGGGTGGCGGCGAAAACGCCGAGCAGACGGTGATCGACAAGGTTCGCGGCGAACTGCAAGACAACTACGACTTCCGTCGCGTCGAGGTCGTCGGGCCGACCGTATCGGGCGAACTCGCAAAGCAAGGCACGATCGCCATGCTGGTCGCGCTTGTCGGCATCCTGGTCTATGTCTGGTTCCGGTTCGAATGGCAGTTCGCGGTCGGCGCTATCGTCGCGACCGTGCACGACGTGGTCATGACGATCGGCTTCTTCGTCATCTCCGGGCTGGAGTTCAATCAATCATCGCTGGCGGCGATCCTGACCATCATCGGCTATTCGTTGAACGACACGATCGTGGTCTACGACCGCGTTCGAGAAGATCTGCGAAAATACAAGAAGATGCCGTTGCCGCAGCTATTGAACAACGCCATCAACGAGACGCTGTCGAGAACGACGTTGACCTCTGTGACGACCAGCTTGGCGCTGCTCGCGCTGGTGCTGTTCGGCGGCGAGGTGATCCGCTCGTTCACCTTGGCGATGCTGTTCGGCGTTGTCTTCGGCACCTATTCGTCGATCTTCATCGCCGCGCCACTGCTGATCCTGTTCAAGCTGCGGCCGCAGGCTTCGGCCGACGAGGAGAAGCCGGTCAGCGGCGGCAAGGCGGTCGCGACCTGACGCGCGGCCCCGAAGGGGTGACAGAATGGTGACCGGCAAAGGCATCGTCATCCGCGAGGCGCATTTCCCCGGCCGTGCCCCGATCGAGGCCTATGGCAATGGCGGGTTTCGCTTTGCCGACATGTCGCATCGCGGCTCGCTGCTGTGCCTGCCATCCGGCATCCACGGCTGGGAGCCGGCGGATCCCCTGGCGCTGACGGTGGCGGATTTCGATAAGCTTCTGGCTGAAGCGGACAAGATCGAGATCCTGCTGATCGGCATGGGCAGAGATCTCCGGCCATTGCCGGCGCCGCTGCGTGCTACGCTGAAAGAGGCAGGTATCGCGTCCGATCCGATGTCGACGGGGGCGGCGGTGCGGACCTACAACGTGCTTCTGGCCGAGGACCGCGCCGTGGCCGCTGCGCTCATCGCCGTCGACTGACATGCCGCAAAACGTTGAGATCGTCATGAGCGCGGTGCGCGCCACCGACCGCGACCGCTATCTCAGCGCGCTCTATGCGCCGGCCGACAAGCGCGACGCGCTGTTTTCGCTTTATGCTTTCAATGCCGAGATCGCCAGCATACGCGACCGCATCCACGAGCCGTTGCCCGGTGAGGTGCGGCTGCAATGGTGGCGCGATGTCATAGCCGCCGGCAGCGAGGCTGGCGCCGGTCACCCGGTTGCCGAAGCCTTGAACGCCACCATTGCCGTGTTCCATCTACCGAAACTCGCCTTCGAGAACATGCTCGAAGCCCGTATCTTTGACCTCTACGACGATCCGATGCCGTCGCGCACCGATCTCGAAGGCTATTGCGGCGAGACGGCCGCGGCATTGATCCAGCTTGCGGCGATGGTGCTCGATCCCGCCGAGGCGCCCCGGTTTGCCGAACTGGCGGGCCGGGCGGGCTGTGCGCAGGCAGTGACCGGCCTGCTGCTTCTGTTGCCGCTGCACCGCAAGCGCGGGCAGTGTTTCATCCCGGTCGACATCCTGGCGGCGGCGGGGTCGTCGCCAGAGGAATTTGTTGCCGGCGATGGCGGGCCGGGTGCACAGCGCGCCGTAGCGGCGATGAGAGCGCTGGCGCGCGAACACCTTTCCGCCTTCGAACAGGGCGCCGCGGCGCTGCCGGTGTCGTTGCGCCCGGCCTTTCTGCCCCTGGTCCTGTCGCGTGCCTATCTCGACAAGATGGAGGGCTCGCGCCGTTCACCGCTTGATGGCGTCGTACGGCTGTCTGCGTTGCGCCGGCATTGGTTGCTGTTGCGGCGCGCGAGCAGGGGCTGGCCGGCACTTTGACGTAAACGTCAATCGTGTTAAGGAGTCGGCCCAGCCGAGAACTGTCGCCGAAGATAGCAGGCCGGCCCGGAGGAAATCCATGAGTTTGCCTGTGCTGACCGCGATCGTCATCCTGGGCATTGCGCTGTCGGTTGCCGCCGTGCATTTCACCGGCGGCAGCAAGACGGCAACGCTGGCCGGCGCGGATCAGGCGCTGAGCCGCTTCGCCGAGGATTTTCCCGACGAGGCGGCCACTACCGTCCGGCTCACGGCTGACGCCAAGACCGCATTTCTGGACCTTGGGCGAGGACGCATAGGCATTGTTCACGGCATCGGTGACCACTTTTTGACGCGCGTCGTCACGCCTCTGGATGTGAAAATGTCGGGCGCCGACGAGGCGAATACAATTCTGCTCCGGCTGGCAGACTTCACCTGGAAGGGCGGGCGCTTCCGTTTTGCCGGCGCCGCCGATGCCCTGGCCTTGCTTAATGTCCTTGACCCGCACCATTCAAATTCCACCAGCGAGGCCGCGTGATGGAGAGTTACAATTTTCCGCAGGTCACCCAACTGGCCATTCCGTTCTTCGTCGCCGCGATCCTGATCGAGCTCTGGCTCGTGCGCACCGGCCGCGCCAGAGGCTCGTTCGAAACGCGCGACACGCTGACCAGCCTGATGATGGGCACCGGCAATGTCGTCGCCGGCCTGCTGCTCGGCGTTGTCTCCTACTGGGCGCTGCTGTGGCTATGGCAGTTCCGCGTCTTCAATCTCGGCCTGGCTGTCTGGGTGTTCCTGGCAGCCTTCCTGCTCGATGATCTGCGCTACTACGTCTATCATCGCATTGCGCACCGGGTCCGCTGGGTGTGGGCTGAGCATGTCAACCATCACTCGAGCCAGCACTACAATCTGTCGACGGCGCTGCGGCAAAGCTGGACCGGCCTGTTCACCTTCATGTTCGTGTTGCAGGCGCCGCTAGTGCTGCTCGGTTTCCATCCGGCGGTGATTGCCTTCACCTTCGGCTTCAACCTTGTCTGGCAGTTCTGGATCCACACCGAGGCAATCGGCAAGATGTGGGGCTGGTTCGAATTCATCTTCAACACGCCGTCACACCACCGCGTCCACCACGCCACCAATCCGCGCTATCTCGACGCCAACTATGCCGGCACGCTGATCATCTGGGACCGCATGTTCGGCACCTTTGTCGAGGAGTTGGAAGAGGACCGGCCGCGCTACGGCATCGTCAAGAACATCGGCACCTTCAACCCGCTGAAGGTGGCTTTTCACGAGTGGATCGGCATGTTCAAGGATGCGTTTTCGCCCGGGCTAACACTGAGCGACCGCCTCAACTATCTGATCAAGCCGCCGGGCTGGAGCCATGACGGCTCGCGCGACACCTCGGAGACGCTGAAGGCGGCCTATGTGCGGAGGAATCCGAAAGAGGCGGGCAAGCCGGGGTTGCCAAGTGCGGCCGCCGAGCCGGCGGAGTAGGACAAACCTAGTCGACGACCTTGATCCGCACCCTCGAACTATCGGGCAATTCGTTCAACTGGCGGTGAACGTTCGCCATGCCGACGAATTGCTCGCTGACCGGAGTCACGAACATGTTGTCTACGTCGAATTTTCCCTCAGCGGAGACAGGCAAGATGGTGAAGCCGTAGGATTCTCCCGCCTTGGGCTTCTTGCCCGCGGCGTGAAGGCGTTCGACAAGCGGCGGAAGGAACCACTCGTCAGCCAGATCAGGAGCAGTCCTGATAATCTCCTCAAAATCCGTCGCGCTCCGAGCCACCCGTTCGACCAAGCCCGTCCCGGTGTCCAGCCAATGAACCTCGTTGTTCGGCCGCATGACAAACATGCCTCCCACCATTGAGCAGACGAGAGGGGTCCAAGGCTCTGGCAAAAGCCACGACCACGCTTTCGCCGTCGCCAGCGCGACGTCGGGTTCAAATTGGAAAGCTATGTCTCGCCAGATGCCGCTCATGGGACCTCGCGCTTTGGCGGTAGTCAATCTCATGTCGCTGAATCATGGTCGGGGCTCGTATTCTCGGCAAACAGCCCTTGAAGGTGGGCACGAACCTCTTCTCCTGAGAGAGTCGGCCTCTTGTCCTCGAGCGATGCCTTCACGCGCGCCCTGATCGAAGCCATGCGTTCGGCATGCTCTTCTTCCTCACGTTGGAAGGCCCGCAACGCTGCGCGGATGACTTCACTCGCGGAGCCGAAGGAGCCATCCTCGACCTTCTCGCGGATCATGCGCGCCATGGCTGGCGTGACGGTGATGGACAGTTTCTCGGCGGATTGCACTGGATTGCTCCATGTCAATATAGGGTAGGATGATATCCTACTCTATGCCGAGTGTCCAACCCTAGGGCTTCATTCCGCGGCCTGCGCCTGGTCCGGCAACCGAAGCCATTCCCGGCAATCAGCCAGCGCGCGCGAGGTTATCGCATGGCGTTTGGCGACCGTCTTGTCCTTGCCGCGCAGGCGCTTGCCTTCGGTCGTGGGTGCTTCGACCGGCGGGAACAGGCCGAAATTGACGTTCATCGGCTGGAAGGAGCGTTTGCCCGGCTCGTCATCGGAGACGATGTGGCCGCCGGTGATGTGATTGAGCAGCGCGCCGAAGGCGGTGGTCGGCGGCGGCAGGGCGGGCGTCTGTCCGAGCCGCTCGGCGGCGGCGAAGCGGCCGGCGAGCAGGCCGATGGCGGCACTTTCGACATAGCCTTCGCAGCCGGTGATCTGGCCGGCGAAGCGCAGGCCGGGCCGCGACTTCAGCTGCAGCGAGCCGTCGAGCAAGGTCGGCGAATTGATGTAGGTGTTGCGGTGCAGGCCGCCCAGGCGTGCGAAATCGGCGTTTTCTAGGCCCGGAATGGTGCGGAAGATGCGCACCTGTTCGGCGTGCTTCAGCTTGGTCTGGAAACCGACCATATTGTAGAGCGTGCCCAGCGCATTGTCTTGCCGCAACTGGACGACCGCATAGGCCTTCACCGTCGGATTGTGCGCGTTGGTCAGGCCCATCGGCTTCATCGGCCCGTAGCGCAGCGTCTCGACGCCACGTTCGGCCATGATCTCGATCGGCAGGCAGCCGTCGAAATAGGGCGTGCCTTCCCACTGCTTGAATTCGGTCTTCTGGCCGTCGACCAGTGCCTGCACGAAGGCGAGGTATTGGTCCTTGTCCATTGGGCAATTGATGTAGTCCTTGCCGGTGCCGCCTGGCCCGACCTTGTCGTAGCGCGACTGGAACCAGCAGGTCTCCATGTCGATCGTGTCGAAGTGGATGATCGGCGCGATGGCATCGAAGAAGGCGAGTGCATCGGCCCCGGTCGCTTCCGCGATCGACTGGGCAAGCGACGGCGCGGTCAGCGGCCCGGTGGCGATGATCGCCTGGTCCCAGTCCGCTGGCGGCAGGCCAGGCACTTCCTCGCGCTGGATGGTGATCAGCGGGTGCGCCTCGAGCTTTTTCGTCACGGCATCGGAGAACCCGTCGCGGTCGACGGCCAATGCGCCGCCGGCCGGCACTTGATTGGCGTCGCCGGCGCTCATGATCAGGGATCCGGCCAGTCGCATTTCAGCGTGCAGCAGGCCGACCGCGTTGTTCTCGGCGTCATCGGAGCGGAAGGAATTGGAACAGACGAGCTCGGCCAGCCCATCGGTCTTGTGCGCGTCGGTGCCGCGAACCGGGCGCATCTCGTGCAGCATGACGGGAACGCCGGCCTGCGCTGCTTGCCAGGCGGCTTCGGAACCTGCGAGGCCGCCGCCGATGATATGGATGGGGTCTTTGCTCATGAGCGCCGGAATATTCGCTTGCGGCTGCGATTGCAATTGCCGCGAATGGGGTGGTCAAGGGTCGACGGGAAAAACCAACCGTAAAAACAACAACACCCGCCGGGGGAGGAGGTCCGGCGGGTGTCGTTTTGGGGGTCGACCCTCGGGAGGAGGTGAAGGCCGACCGTATTCGCCATCGCCGGGGAGGAGGTCGGCTTTGACGAAATCTCTTTCGCGGTTTGAAAAGGAGCGAAACCTTTGGAACAAATTCGTTTTACTCCGGGGAAACAACGCCCGCCGCGGGAGGAGGTGCGGCGGGCGCCGTTTTGGTGGTCAACCCTTGGGAGGAGGATAAGGGCTGACCGTATTCGTCAGGGTCGGGGAGGAGGTCGACCCGGACGAAATTCCTTCGATTAGATCGCCTTGCGGGCGATGATCTTGATTTCGTCGCGGACGATGCCGAGATCATGCAGCTGGCGGTTCGAAAGGCGACCCAGCTCGGTAACCGTCTCGCGATAAACGCGCCAGTTACGATAGTTGCGGATCAGGTTCATTGTCGTTCTCTTCTACAGATCTGGTTCGGACCATTTGCGGTCCGAAGAATTAGACCGCCTTGCGAGCGACGTAAGGGATGTCGCTGCGGCTGATGCCGAGGTCGGTCAGTTCGCGGTTGCTCAGGCGGCTCAGCTCGGAAACGGTGTCCCGGTAGCGGCGCCAGTTGCGGTAGTTGCGGATCAGGTTCATGGTAGTTCTCGTTTCGTCTTTCTTGCGGATCATTCCGTTTGTGTACGAACCATAAATAGGCGGGCTCATATCGATTTAAAAGCGCTATGGCTGCATGGCAGCAATGCAAATTGTGCAATGCAACATTAACGCGCCTTCACGGACCTGACACAAAGAAGCCAAGAATCAGAAAGTGCCGTAACGTCAACGGTTTGGCAGCTTCGGCTGAAAAAACCGGCCAAGCAGTGGGGGGAGGATATGGCGGGCTACTCGACACGGGTCAGGTCGGACATCGCACGATGGCAACAGGCCGGGCTAATCGATGCCTCGACGGCCGATATCTTGGCGCGCGACGTCGAGGCCAACACGCGCAATTCGCTCAGCTTCGGCTCGATCCTGGCGATGATGGCAGCCTTGCTGTTCGGCGCGGCTATCCTGATCTTCGTCGCCTCCAACTGGGACGCGATCCCGCGACTGGCGCGGGTGGTTGCACTCTTTGCCGTTATCTTGGGCGGCTATGTCGGCGGCGCGGTGCTGAAGACGCGTGGCCATGCGGCGGTCTGCGAAGCCTTGTGGATCGTGGCGGCCGCCGCGTTCGGGGGCTCGATCGCGCTGATCGGGCAGATGTATCATTTGTCCGGCGACGAGGCTTCCGCGCTGATCACCTGGGGCGCCGGCACGGCACTGGCGGCGGTCGCCTTGCGGTCGAACCCGCTGACCGTCGCTGCGGTCGCTATCGCCGACGCCTGGCTGTTTCTGAAAGGGTTCGACTATTTCAATCGCAGCGCGTTTCCGCATGCCTTCGTTGCAATGGCGGCCGTGCTGTTCGCAGTCTCCTTCTGGACCCGCAGCCAGGCGGCGCGCCATCTGATCCTCCTATCATTGCTCTTCTATCTCGTGCTGCTGGCCATGGACCACGCGACGCTGCCGGTGGCGATCCCATTGGTCATTGTGTCCGTGGTGCTGTTCGCTACCGCCGTCTTTGCGCCGGAACCGGTCGACAGGACCGTGCAGCTCGGCGGGCGTTTGCCCCTGCACGCGCTGCTCGGCTTCCTCACCGGCCTGGCGATCATCCAGTTCGAACTGGCCGATGAAAGCACCTACAACAGCGGTTTCGCCATTGCCTCGGTCGTGGCGCTCGCCGGCATCGTGGCGGCAATCGTGCTGGCGGGGCGTGAGAGCCGTGGCCTGCGCTGGCTTGCCTATCTCGGCTTCGCCTTCGAACTCGCGATCATCTATGTCGTAACCCTGCAATCGATGCTCGACACCGCCGGTTTCTTCCTCTCGGCAGCAGTGCTGCTCGGCATCGTCGCACTCATTATCATCCGCGTCGAGAAACGCATGAAGGCCCCGGTGGCCAGGGGAGCCGTGGCATGATGACCGGAAGGAGACTTGTCATCTCGGCGCTGGTGCTTGCGCTTGTCCAGATCGGCTTCCTGAGCTGGATCATCGCTGGCCGGGCGGAGATCCTGCGCAACGGCAAGGAAGTGCTCTTGAAGATCGAGCCAGTCGACCCGCGCGACCTGCTGCGCGGCGACTACATCATCCTCGGCTACGATATTTCGCGCATACCGGTGAAAATGATCGCCAACATTCCGCCCGACAAATTCTCCAGCGACGACACGGCGATCGTGGTGCGCCTGAAGAAGGGCGTTGACGGCTACTGGACGCCGACCATCGCCTGGTTGGGCAAGGCGCCGACGCCGGCCGCTGTCGACGAGGCTGATATATCGGGTCATGTCACCGAAGGCTGGGATCTGCGGAGCGAGGGAGCGACGATCGCGCCCGACTACGGCATCGAACGGTTCTATCTGCCGGAAGGCGAGGGACTGGCGATCCAGAACGACATGCGGGTGCGCCCGTTCGGGATACGCCTGGCGCTGGCCGCCGATGGCACGGCGCAGATCAAGGCGCTGGTGGATGGCGACAAGACGCTGTTCGAGGAGCCATTGTATTAGGTGGTCAGGTTGTCGAACTGGTGCGGATGAAGGGACTCGAACCCCCACGCCTTTCGGCACTGGAACCTAAATCCAGGGCGTCTACCAGTTCCGCCACATCCGCATGTTCCGGCAATCCCATGTAGCCATCATTCTGTCAATGTCGGAGCCGAAATGTTGGTAATTCGCCTAAACGCGAAGATGGTTGAAAATTAGCCTCGCCTGTGACAAAAGGCGTGTCGAATGTGACGGGACGCGACGATCCGCTTCTGCAGAATGTGATAAGAAGTAGGAAAAACAAGAACTTATTCACATCTTGGAACGCAGTTTGGAAGAGTTTGAGCCGTAATTTCGGTCAAATCGCCAGGTTCCGTACCAAAAGCCATTTCCGGCAAGACTATACCGGCAGGCTGTGAACGGCAGAGAGCCGTTTGGCAGCCTCATTGGTGAAAACAAAGGTTTTAGGATGCAGGTCACCGAAACACTCAACTCCGGTCTCAAGCGCGAGATCAAGATCACCGTGCCGGCCGGTGACATGGAAGCCAAGCTGATGGCGCGACTCACCGACGCCAGGA
The DNA here is from genome assembly GCF_006442155.1 of Mesorhizobium sp. B2-4-14. NCBI lineage: Bacteria > Pseudomonadati > Pseudomonadota > Alphaproteobacteria > Hyphomicrobiales > Phyllobacteriaceae > Mesorhizobium > Mesorhizobium sp. B2-4-14. The sequence goes on from NZ_VFVA01000012.1 coordinate 120,524, forward strand.
ACAAGGTCCGCATCAACGGCTTCCGCCCGGGCAAGGTGCCGGTGCAACACCTGCGCAAGGTCTACGGCAAGTCGTTCATGGCCGAAGTGGTCAACGAAATCCTCAATGACTCGACCCGTTCCATCATCACCGGGCGCGGCGAAAAGGCCGCCATGCAGCCCGAGGTCATCATGACCGAGGACGAGAAGGAAGCCGAGAAGATCCTGGCCGGCGGCGCCGATTTCGAGTTCCGCCTCAACTACGAGGTCATCCCGGCCATCGAGATCAAGGATTTCTCCGACATCAAGGTGACGCGTCAGGTATTCGACGTGCCGGATTTCGAGATCGACGAGCAGGTCAAGCGCGTTGCCGAATCGGCGCGCAGCTACGAGCCGAAGACCGGCAAGGCCGCCGAAGGCGACCGCGTCTCGATCGACTATGTCGGCAAGATCGACGGCGAGGCCTTTGCAGGCGGCGCCGGCAACGACCAGCCGCTGGTGCTCGGCTCCAAGGAGTTCATTCCGGGCTTCGAGGATCAGCTCATCGGCACCAAGGCCGGTGACGAGAAGCAGGTCACCGTCACCTTCCCTGAAAACTACCAGGCAGCGCATCTGGCCGGCAAGGAAGCCACCTTCGATGTCACCGTCAAGGAAGTATCGAAGCCTGGCGAACTGGAAATCAACGACGAGACCGCCAAGAACCTTGGCCTGGAGTCACTCGAGCGCCTGCGTGACATCGTGCGCGGCCAGATCGAGAACCAGTTCGGCTCGATGACGCGCCAGAAGGTCAAGCGCCAGCTGCTCGACCAGCTTGACGCGGCCTACTCGTTCGAGGCACCGTCGAAGCTCGTCGAGGCCGAGTTCAACAACATCTGGGCGCAGGTCAACCGCGACCTGGAAGCCGCCGGCCGCACTTTCGCCGACGAAGAGACGACCGAAGAAGAAGCCCGCGCCGAATATATGCGCCTTGCTGAGCGCCGCGTGCGTCTCGGCCTGGTGCTGGCCGAGATCGGCGAAAAGGCCGGTGTCACCGTTTCGGATGAGGAGTTGCAGCGCGGCCTGTTCGAGCAGGTTCGCCGCTTCCCGGCCAACCAGCAGCAGGAAGCCTTCGAATTCTACCGCAGCAACCCCGAGGCGCTGAACGCGCTGCGGGCACCGATGTTCGAGGAGAAGGTGGTCGACCACCTGCTCGGGCAGATCTCGGTCACCGACGTCAAGGTCAGCAAGGAAGAGCTGATGGCCGACGACGAGGAAGCGGAAACCGCGGCCAAGGCCAAGCCGGCGAAGAAGGCGGCGGCCAAGAAGACTGAAGCCAAGGCGAGCGAGGCCGGCGACGAGGCAGAGCCAAAGAAAAAGGCCGCGCCGAAGAAGAAGGCCGCCAAGGACGCCGAATAAGGCTCCGGCGCTTGATGGAATCGACGAAGGCCGCCCTCGAGGCGGCCTTTTTCGTTGCGAAACTGCAACAGCCGATTCGCTTCGCGGGAGGTGGCCCTTGGCGATACCAAGCATTGATCATTATCTGCGCTTGTGATGCAAACCGCATTGGTCGTGGAGGGGGCGTTGAGCTTAGTCTTTGAAACGGGACGTACTGTCGCCCTGGTGCTCGTTCTGGCCTTCGCCTGTGATGTCGCCTACGCCGACGCGATTGGCGGCAGCTGGCGCTTCGCCACCGGTGCGGATGGGCTTGCCACGGCTTCGCTCCATGCCACCAACAAACTGATCACCGGGGGTGGCGCCTTGAGCTACAGCCCGGTCCTGACCATTGCCTGCCGGGCAGCCGGCGAACCGCGCTGGACCGAATGGCTGCAATTGAACGACGCGGTTTCGGCCGGCGGCAAGATCACAATGTCGGTTACCGTCGATGGTGGCGGCAAGTTCAACGAGAGCTGGTCGGTCGGATCGCGCGGCCGATTGCTGATGCGCGACGGCGCCGATGGCATCAAGCGTCTTGTTCCCGCAAGCCGGCTGCTGCTCTCCTGGCGGTTCGGGTTGCTGTCGGGGCGCGGCCAGGCGGATTTCGACCTTGCGGGCTTAAACGACGCGGTCGCGCAGATTGCCGGGAGTTGCAACATCGACCCGCCTTGAGCGCGCCCGGGTTCTAAACCTCAGCGATGCTTGGCTTTTTCTACCCGCCGCCTGGATTCCATGGTACATTGGTACCGCAATTCCACTGGGGGGCGGATATTCGGCCCAGACGCGATCGTCCAAGACACAAATGACGATCAGAGAGGAAATGCCATGCGCACTATAGCGTTTTTCGCCGCGGTGTCCGTTACGATCTTCATCGCGCATCCGTCGCAGGCACAGGATGCCGCGGCTGGTGAGAAGGTCTTCACTAAATGCCAAGTCTGCCACATCGCAAATGAAGACAAGAACAAGATCGGGCCATCGCTGCACGGCGTCATCGGCCGCACCGCCGGGACGCATCCGGATTTTAAATATTCTGATGCCATGATCGCGGCCGGCAAATCCGGCGTCAAATGGGACGAACCAACACTGACGACCTACCTTCACGACCCCAAGGCTATGGTCAAGGGGACCAAGATGGCGTTTCCAGGCCTCAAGAACGATGCGGACGTGGCCAATGTCATTGCTTATCTGAAAACGTTTTCCAAGTGACCTGGCTTCTCCGCCATCCGTCCTTGTTCTACCGCGATTTTATCCGAACCGAAGGACAGCGTAAGCAAAAGCAGGGTACCAGTTCTCGCTTGCGCGGGCGTTCAGTTCGGGATCATGGCCCAGCTTGCCCGCTTTGATCGGTGGTCTGAGATGTCGACTGGGGAAAGCCGCCTCGACGATACCGTCATCCGCCCCTCGGAAGCGACGGCGGGTGATTTCTTCGCGCTTATGAAGCCGCGGGTCATGGCGCTTGCCGTATTCACCGCTTTCGTCGGTCTGATGGTGGCGCCTAGCGGGATGAATCCGGCCATTGCCGTGATTGCAATCGGCGCGATTGCGATCGGAGCGGGAGCGGCGGGGGCCCTCAACATGTGGTACGACGCGGACATCGACGCGTTGATGTCGCGCACATCAAGGCGGCCGGTTCCGTCGGGCCGCGTCACGCCGGGCGAAGCTCTCGGCTTCGGCCTTGTGCTTTCCGGGCTTTCGGTCATGACGCTCGGCGTACTGGTGGGCTGGCTTGCCGCATCGCTGCTTGCCTTCACCATCTTCTTCTACGTCGTCATCTACACGATGTGGCTGAAGCGCTCGACGCCGCAGAACATCGTCATCGGCGGCGCGGCTGGCGCCCTTCCTCCGATGATTGGATGGGCCGCCGCAACTGGCGCCATCGGCATTGAAAGCCTTATCCTGTTTCTGATCATCTTTCTGTGGACGCCGCCGCATTTCTGGGCGCTGGCGCTGTTCAAGGTTGGCGACTACGCCGCTGCCGGCATTCCGATGATGCCGAATGTGGCAGGCCCTGCTTCAACACGAAGGCAGATCCTTGCCTATGCGCTGCTTTTGGCGCCGGTCGGCGTGCTGCCCTGGCTCTTCGGATTCGCCAGTGGCTACTACGGAATTGCCTCGGCCGCATTGGGCGCCGCTTTCATCTGGCACGCCTGGAAGCTTTTGGCCGCTCCCGAAGAGGAACTGAAACCCGCCAAGACGCTGTTTGCCTATTCGATCTTCTATCTTTTCGTGATCTTCGCCGCACTGCTTGCCGACACCATTGTCACGCGCACTTTGATCTCAGCCGGAGTTTGAGCGCAGATCGCCGCTCGCGAACCGTCTCCGGCGGCCGGTCGGCACGTGCCGTGCTAAAGACGCTTATAGAGCTGTCGCGATCGGATCGATTTTGCTTCGCCGACCTGCGGTTGGGAAAGGATCATGCGCCAATCCAAGTGGTACAGCGTCTTTGCGTGCGTAAAAAAGGGTGCGCGGCGCTGCATAAGCATATCGAAGAAGGGCCGCCAGAGGCAGCCGAGCCGCTCGGTCCTCCTATCCTTGCCAACAACGGGCGACAAGCCCCGCGCAAGAGAGTATGTTGATGGCGGTGTAGGTCGCGGTCTTGTGTGGCCAGTCACGCAGACGACAGCACCGCCAAAACCGCGACCTTCCGGACCCGGTCTGGAGGAACGGTCATGGCAAGCTTTCATGTGATAGCAGGCGCCAGCGAGACGCTGGAACATACCAAAATTCGGAAAATCGGTGTTTCCGACCTTTTCGACGCGCTCAAACGGGGCGTCGATGATTTCATGGTCAAACCATCGCATATCGTCTTTCTCTGCCTGATCTATCCGCTCGTGGGCGTCGTGCTCGCCGCTTGGACTTCAGGCGCCAATGCTTTGCCGTTGTTGTTTCCGCTGGTTTCTGGTTTTGCGCTGATTGGCCCATTCGCGGCGATCGGCCTCTATGAAATCAGCCGTAGACGGGAGGCCGGACTCGACACCTCCTGGCGGCATGCATTCGAGGTCAGGAATTCTCCGGCGCTGCCGGCCATCGCGGCGGTCGGGATCATGCTGTTTGCGATTTTCATCACCTGGCTTTTGACGGCGCAGATGTTCTACCAATACCTTTTCGGCCCGGCTCCGCCGGAATCGATATCCAGCTTCATCAACGCAATATTCGCCACCGGACGTGGCTGGACGCTGATTATCCTGGGACATGCCATCGGCTTCATCTTCGCTGTGGTGGTGTTGTGCACGACGGTCATCGCTTTCCCATTGTTGCTTGATCGCGATGTCGGCGCCTATGAAGCGATCCACACCTCGGTGCGCGTGGTCCTGGCGAACCCGATCGTGATGGCCGTCTGGGGGCTGATCGTGGCCGTCGGCCTGATCATCGGCTCGCTGCCAGTATTCGTCGGGCTCGCCGTCGTGCTGCCGATCCTCGGTCACGCCACCTGGCATGTCTACCGCAAGGTTGTGGAGCCGCCCGCCAGACCGGCGAGTTGAGGAAGTTTCGCATCGCTCCGGCCAGGGTGCCGGGGCGAGTTTTGATCGAGCCGTCAGTAAGCCCGGTGACTGAAGCGGGCTTGGTGCGCGCCCATGGTCAGGTTGCGGAAATCCTTGCCGCTGACATGCACCAGCGTTCTGTGGTCGCCGCCTTCGAAGTAGATGTCGGCGGCATCGCCAAGGCTCTCATCGACAATCACCGGCACGTCGTAGGCTGCGCCGATCGGCGGGATGGCACCGGTGTCGCAATCGCCGAAGAGCGAAATCACCTCGTCTTCGGAGGCGAGCCCGAGACGCTTGTCCATGACGTCTTGCAATGTGCCGAGTTCGATCCTGTGCGTGCTGGGAACCACGGCCAGCGCATAGCCGAGCTCGTGGTGAACAACCACCGATTTGGCCATTATGCTGCCGGGTATATGCGCGGCAATGGCGGCCTGTCTGCTGGTGGATGTGCGATGGTGGGCGACAGTGTCGTATGAGATTCCCTTCTGGTCGATAAAGTTCTTCAGTCTGGCTGCGATCGTCATCTTGGCCTCCCTTTTGCCGGAGTTCATGACGCGTGGGAAACGAGGGAAATTATTCTCCCAATTCGTTTCGGATACAAAAAATGGACCAGCTGCTGATGGTTCGCGTCAGGGCCCGGCTCCGAAAAACGCCAGCCGCGTGAAAAGCGTGTAATCCGCTTCGAAGACCATCATTGTCACAAACACCAGGACCAATATTGGCGGCAAGATGATGGCATACGCCAAAGCCAATCGTTCCCAAGCCATGTGCATGAAGACGGCGACGATCAATCCTGCCTTGAGGATCATGAAAATCAGGATCAGCGACCATCTGAGATAGCCGTGGAGGCCGAAATAGTCGACCAGGTAGGAGCAGGTGCTGAGGATGAACAGCCACGCCCACACCACCAGATAGAGTTTGATCGGGTGCTCCTGGTGAACCTCCGTATAGGCGATGCGAGTCGCCGGCGTTTCGTGCGCGGCGTGAAGTGCGTCTTGCCCGAGGCCGTTTGCGGTTACTTCAGCCATGTCTGCCTCTCACCAAAGATAGAAGAATGCGAAGATGAACACCCAGACCAGATCGACGAAGTGCCAGTACAGCCCCATGATCTCGACGTTCTCGTAGCGACCCGTGCGGCTGGTGAAGAAGCCGCGCCGTCCGATGTCGTAGTCTCCGCGCCAGACCTTGCGCGCCACGACGATCAGGAAGATCACACCGATGGTCACATGCGTGCCGTGGAAGCCGGTAATCATGAAGAAGCATGAGCCGAATTGCGCGGCACCCCAGGGATTGCCCCAAGGCCGCACCCCTTCGGTGATCAACTTGGTCCATTCGAAGGCTTGCATGCCGACAAAGGTCGCACCGAGTGCGGCAGTCAGAAGCATGAGAATTGCCGTCTTGCGGCGGTCGCGGCGATAGCCGAAATTGACTGCCATCGCCATTGTTCCGCTGCTCGAGATCAGCACGAAGGTCATGATGGCAATAAGGATCAGCGGGATATCCGAGCCGCCGATACGGAGCGCAAAGACCTCGCTCGGATTGGGCCACGGCACGCGTGTGGAAATGCGCGCGGTCATGTAGGAGAGCAGGAAGCAGCCGAATACGAAGGTGTCGCTGAGCAGGAAGATCCACATCATGGCCTTGCCCCAGGACACGTTCTTGAACGCGCGCTGATCCGAGGACCAGTCGGCGGCAATGCCTCGCCAGCCTGCTGGCGGTGGCTCCGTCTGGCCGATATGTGTCAGTGTCTGTGCCATGCGCTTGATCCCCTTAGGTCAGCAACAGCCGGCAAATGTCGACGAACGTCGCGGCCCAGCCGGCCAGCAGGGCGAAGATGGCAAGCCAGACGAAAAGCAGGAAATGCCAGTACATGGCACATAGCTCGACGCCGAGGCGAAGCCGCTCCGGCCGCGCTCCAGTCCAGGCGCTGGTGGTGGTTCTGCCCAGACCCACCAGCCCTCCCAATATGTGCAGGCCATGCATGCCGGTTATCAGGTAGAAGAAACTGTTGGCCGGATTGGAGGCCAGAAAATAGCCGTCGGCGGTCAGCTGCCGCCATGCCATGAGCTGTCCGATCAGGAAGGCGAGCGCAGTCAGCCCGGCCGTGGCAAGGCCGAGCCTGACCGTGTCGATCTGGCCCCTGCGCGCCGCGACCGAGGTGCATTGCAGGGCTATGCTGCTCAGGACCAGCACGCCGGTGTTGAACCAGAGCAGCCGCGGCAGCGGCAGCGGCTGCCAGTCTGGCACCGCCATCCGCATGAAATAGGCGCTGGTAAAGAGCGCGAAAAGGCAGCCGACGACGGCGAGGAAGACGCCGAGGCCGATCTTGGCGGTTGGCAGCGTTGACCGGTTGAGGGCGACAACATCCCCGGCCAGACCTTGCTCGAGCCATGGCTTCGACATCAGCCCCTGATGTGAAAGCCACCATCCGGCAAAGCCGGCGACGACGAACAGGAAGACTATGATGACGCTCATGCCGGCTCCCTCGATGGGCCGAAGGAGCCCGGCATGTTCTGCGGGATGAAATCCTCTTTGGCGCCCGGCACGCTGTAATCGTAGGCCCAGCGATAGACGATAGGCAGGTTCTTGCCGAAATTGCCGTGGGCCGGCGGTGTTTGCGGCGTCTGCCATTCGAGGGTCGTAGCCCGCCACGGATTGCCGCCGGCCTCGCGGCCGTGCCGGATGCTCCAGATCAGGTTGAACAGGAATACCATTTGAGCAAAGCCGACGATGAACGCCATGATGCTGATGAACGAGTTCAGGTGGCGGGCCGACTCGGTCATGATCGTCATGTCGGTCAGTTCAGCGTAGCGCCGCGGCACGCCCATCAGGCCGAGATAGTGCATGGGGAAGAAAATCAGGTAGGCGCCGAGGAACGTGACCCAGAAATGGAACCGGCCCAACGTCTCGTCGAGCATCCGGCCTGTGACCTTCGGGTACCAATGGTAGATCGCGCCAAAAACCACGAGGATCGGGGCGACACCCATGACCATGTGGAAATGGGCGACGACGAACATCGTGTCGGACAGTGGAACATCGACGACGACATTGCCGAGAAACAACCCGGTCAGCCCGCCGTTGACAAAGGTGACGATGAAGGCCAGGGCAAAGAGCATAGGTATGGTGAGATGGATGTCGCCGCGCCACAGGGTCAACACCCAATTGTAGACCTTGATGGCTGTCGGAATGGCGATGATCAGCGTCGTGGTGGCAAAGAAGAAGCCAAAATAGGGGTGCATGCCGCTGACATACATGTGGTGCGCCCAGACCACGAAGCTCAGCGCACCGATGCCGACGATGGCCCAGACCATCATCCGGTAGCCGAAGATGTTCTTGCGGGCATGGGTGCTGATCAGGTCGGACACGATGCCGAAGGCCGGCAGCGCCACGATATAGACCTCGGGATGGCCGAAGAACCAGAATAGGTGCTGGAACAGGATCGGACTGCCGCCATTGTGCTGCAGTTGCTGGCCCAGCTCGGAGATTGCCGGCATGAAGAAGCTGGTGCCCAGGACGCGATCAAGCAGCATCATCACGCTGGCAACGAACAGCGCCGGAAAGGCTAGCAGCGCCATGACGGTCGCAGTGAAGATGCCCCAGACGGTCAGCGGCAGGCGCATCATTGTCATGCCGCGCGTGCGGCCCTGCAGCACGGTCACCACATAGTTCAGGCCGCCCATCGTGAAGCCGATGATGAACAGGATCAGCGAGGAGAGCATCAGGATGATGCCCCAGTCCTGGCCGCCTGGCGTGCCGCTCATAATGGCCTGCGGCGGGTAGAGCGTCCAGCCGGCCCCAGTCGGTCCGCCGGGCGCAAAGAAGCTCGACACCAGGACCAGCACGGCGAGCAGATAGACCCAGTAGCTCAGCATGTTGACATAGGGAAAGACCATGTCGCGCGCGCCGACCATCAGTGGGATCAGATAGTTGCCGAAGCCGCCAAGGAAGAGGGCGGTGAGCAGGTAGATCACCATGATCATGCCATGCATGGTGATGAACTGGTAATAGGCTTCCGGGGTGATGAAGTTGAACGTACCGGGGAAGCCGAGTTGCAGCCGCATAAGCCAGGATAGCACCAGGGCGACCAGGCCGATTCCCGTTGCTGTCGCCGAATACTGGACGGCTATGACCTTTGCGTCTTGCGAGAAGACGTATTTGGTCCACCAGCTATGAGGATGGTAAAGTTCCACTTCGGCGACTTCGGCCGGTGGGATTCCATCTGCTGGCGTGATGTCGACCATGGGAACACTCCGTGTTCTTTTCAGCGAGACCCGACCGTTTCGAGCTTTGCTGCAACGTTCAAACCTGACGCCATCGTGCCCGATGCCTGGTCCGCCGAGCCCGTTTTCTGGGGTGCCGACAGCTGCGCGAAAGTCTGCTGCTGACCAAGCCAGGCCAGGTAGTCTTGTTGCGTGTCGACGACGACCACACCATGCATCAAAGGATGCCCTTGGCCGCAAAGTTCGGCGCAAAGGACCTGAAAGGTTCCGGTCTTGGTCGGGGTGAACCAGAAATAGGTGACCGAGCCCGGGACCATGTCCATCTTGGCGCGGAATTCCGGCACGAAGAAATCGTGCAGCACATCAATGGAGCGAAGCAGCATCTTGACCGGTTTGCCGACCTGCAAATGCAGATCAGCGGCTTCGACCACGACATCGTCCTGACCATTGGGATCGCCGGGGATGATCCCCAGCGGATTATCGGCACTGACGTCGCGGGTCTCCGACGTGCCGAGCTTGCCATCCTTGCCGGGCAGGCGGAAACTCCATTGCCATTGCTGGCCAATGACCTCGACCTCGGTCGCGTCGCTTGGAACGGTAACAAACCGGCTCCAGACGAACAGGCCGGGAACCAGTAACGTCGTGACCCCAACTGCGGTGACGATCGTTAGCCACGATTCGAGCCGCTTGTTTTCCGGTTCGTAGGCAGCCCGGTTGCCTTCCCGATGACGGAAGCGGAAGACGCAATAGGCCATAAATAGAACCACGGCGGCGAAGACGACGCCGGTGATCCAGAAGGTGATGATGATGGTGTTGTCGATATAATCCCAGTTCGAGGCAATCGGCGTCCACCACCATGGGCTCAGGAGGTGAAACGACACTGAGCCCACTACAATCAAAACGAGTACAAGCGCTACGGCCATGTCCCGTCCCTCCGGCATTCCAGGGGCGCGAAGCCGTCCCGAAAAATACCAGCCGCATCATAGCTCGATTTTGGGTCGCAATTCCAGAGCCGACTATCTTGACGGGAAAAAATGCAGTTTTTGCGCTTCGAGGCGGGCCATTCCCCAGGTCGGCACCAGGCCCTTTATCACGGAATGGCGTTTCTCCGCCCAACGATGATGTGGCCATGCGGTGATGCCTTGCCGCCTGGCCGGATCGACAATCTCCTTGGTCATCTCGGTATCGGCACACGACGGCGTCGGGCGCCGGGTTGTGCATCAACCGGGTCGAAGGACGGGAGGATCTTCAACCATCAGGGTTGGCGACGGTTTTCGCGCTTGCGCTGGCGGAAAAGTATCTCCGATTTCGTGGGAGGATATCCGGCGGGACAGGTGCGCGGGACAGCGGCAGACCGGGTTTTTTTGGCCAGTTTTCTTCCCAAGGGCCAGAAACGGCAATGCCGCCGGGGGAGGCCCGGCGGCATGTGTTCTTGGCGGGCTATCGCCGCTTCGGGCGTGATGCGCTACGGCGTCGTCCCCGCTTGGATCGTGGCGACCGCCTGATCGATCTTGCCGGCAAGGGCGCCCTGGGCCCAGGCACTGACCTGGGCATCGACGGGCTTGTTGGCCATACCCGCCAGTGCTGCGTCAAGCGATGTCTGATCGGTGCCGACGGCCGCCGCGGTGGCTGCCGCCTCGGCCTGGGCCGCCGCCGCATTGTCGGCGTCGACGATGGCCTGCTGTGCGGTGATCTGGTCTTTCATAGCCTGGATCTGGGCAGTCGTGGCTGACGGGTCCGCCTGCAGCGCGGTCAGCTGCGCGTTCAGAGTATCCAGCTGGGTCTGGGCGGTGGCCGCTGTCGCGGCCGCCGCGTCAGCCGCGGCCTGAGCGACCTTGGCTTTCGCGGACTGTGTCACATACGCCTGAATGGCAGCGAACTTCTTGCTCTTGGAATTCATGTAAGCGTTGATATTGCGCTGCAGCGAGTTCAGCCGGCCGAGCTTGGCATGGATGTTCTTGTCGTTGGGCACGGACGCGACCTCAGTCGTATCGACCGTGGTGTCGGTCGTTGTGTCCGTTTCCGTCCTGGCCGCATGCCCTGGAGCCGACGCAGACTTGCCATGCGAAGCGCCACTGTTGCCATTGCCATTACCCTTGCCGCCGCCGTTGCCTTGGCCGCCGCCGTTGCCGCCGGCATTGCCACCGCCATTGCCGTGCCCGTTGCCGGCGAGCGCCGGGGACGCAAGAAGCGCCAATGCGGCAAGTACCGCGAACAGAGTTTTTCGGTTTGTCATGGTGTCTCTCCTCGGGAATCGCCACTCCGCCCAACCGCTAAAACAGCCTCGTGTGAGAAATTGCTAAAAGTACAGAATAAACTTTGGCTAAATGTGTTTCCAATCCGTTGGCCGGATCCAGAAGACGCCGTAACCTCCTGAGATTGCTTCGAAATCGGTGCAGTAAAACTGCTGCTGTACTGAAGTCCCATGCTGGCCGGACGATGGTCCTAGCCATCAACCCCAGCGGTAAGGCAGAAGTTGTGGACTGGTCTATGGAAGCGCGCTGAATTGTTGAAAGCCTGGCCACAGCCCGATGCGCCATGCCAGCCACATGCGCTAGATCAGAAGCAGACCCTTCATGCTGGAATGGCCTTTGCGCCCGATGATGATGTGGTCGTGCACGGCGATGCCCAGCCGCTTGGCCGCGTCGACGATCTCCTTTGTCATCTCGATATCGGCGCGTGATGGCGTCGGGTCGCCGGAGGGATGGTTGTGGACTAGGATGATCGCGGTCGCCGACAATTCGAGCGCCCGCTTGACCACTTCTCTGGGATAGACGGGTGTGTGGTCGACAGTGCCGGTCTGCTGCACTTCGTCGGCGATCAGCGCGTTCTTCTTGTCGAGGAAGAGGATGCGGAACTGCTCGCGTGCCTCGAACGCCATGGCCGAGCGACAGTAGGCGAGAAGCTGCGTCCAGGAGGACAGGACTTCGCGGCCATGGACTTCGCCGCGCGCCATGCGCTGCGCTGTCGCCGCGACGACCTTCAGGTCGAACGCCACCGCCGGGCCGACACCCTTGACCTCCTGCAACAGGTTGACGGGCGCGCCAAGCACCTCGGCCAAAGTGCCGAAGCGCGCCAGCAGCGCCTTGGCGGTCGGCTTGGTGTCGGCGCGCGGGATCAGGCGGAAGAGCAGGAGTTCCAGGAGTTCATAGTCGGGCAGGGCATCCGGACCCGCGGAGGCAAAGCGCTCGCGCAGGCGGTCGCGATGGCCGAGATAGTGTGGTTTCTCCTCGGGCACCGGCCTGGCTTTCGCCGCGGGTGGTACCGGCACCTCGGAGAAGAAACTCCGCTCGTCGTCGTCGCTGACTTTCCCCATGCGCCCCCGCATCCGGCAATCAATTGGGCAAACAGTCGCCCGACATGTCAAAATATCAGGCCGGCAGGCCGGGGCGGTCGAGTTTTGCGGGCGAGAGCGTGAAAATCTCGCAGCCCGCGTCGGTCACGCCGATCGTGTGCTCATACTGCGCCGACAGCGAGCGATCGCGCGTCACCGCCGTCCAGCCGTCCGACAGGACCTTCACATGCGGCCGGCCGAGGTTGATCATCGGCTCGATGGTGAAGATCATGCCGGGCCGCATTTCCACGCCTTCACTGGCGTTGCCATAGTGCAGGATGTTGGGCGCATCATGGAACAGCTGGCCGACGCCATGGCCGCAGAAGTCGCGCACCACCGAGCAGCGTTCCGCCTCGGCATAGGTCTGAATAGCGGCGCCGATGGCGCCGGTGCGGGCACCCGGCCTGACCGCGGCAATGCCGCGCATCAGGCATTCATGGGTGACCTCGAGCAGGCGTTCCGCGGCGCGCTTGATGGTGCCGACGGGATACATGCGCGAGGAGTCGCCGTGCCAGCCATCGAGGATGTAGGTGACGTCGATGTTGACGATGTCGCCATCCTTCAACGGCTTGTTGTCTGGAATGCCATGGCAGACGACATGGTTGATCGAGGTGCAGGACGATTTCGTGTAGCCGCGATAGTTGAGCGTCGCCGGCAGCGCGCCATGGTCCATGCCGAATTCGAAGACGAAACGGTCGATGGTCTCGGTCGTGACGCCGGGAGCGACCATAGGCACCAATTCGTCCAGGCAGCGCGCGGTGAGGTCGCATGCCTTGCGCATGCCGGCAAACCCTTCCTCGCCATAAAGGCGGATCTGGCCGGTATTTCTGAGCGGTGCCGTGGCGGCGTCGAGATAGGTGACCATTTTGTCCGTGTAGAAGGTGGGGCGCTGCAGGAGTGCTGGCGTGAAAATCCTCCCAGATTTGGCACTTGGGGGCAAAAGGTTCAAGGAAGAACTGCCTGATGCCGCCCGAGTGGGCAGGATATTCGTCTGGTCGGGGTGATCTCTGCTCGGTTTTGCACGGTTTGCTTTCCTTTCCGCCCATCTGCGTTAGGGCGGGTTACGTTTTGGAGATCGCCTCCTTCACGCAAGCGCGCCAGATCGCTTGAAGCACCGTTGACGGCAGCCTGCTCATGTCTGAGGGGCCTGGTGCTGCTGGCGATGCTGTGCCTAGGCCGGCCTGATGTGCCCATCTTTGCGGACCCTGTACAGGGCGGCGCCAGCGTTGGTCTGGAACGGTCGGGCGAGGTGGCGGCGCTGCTGCGTGTCACCAGCAAGGCACAGGCGCTGGAGGTTCGCGGTGCCCGGCCGGTGCTGGCCAAATTCGCCAGCGGCCATCCGGCCCTGCCGGCGCCGCAAGCTGCCTTCCTTCGGTTCGATCCGACATTACCCGCCGTATTTATTGCCGACCATGGGGCGATCGGCGCGCCCAGCGTAAGCAGCAACCAGCCGCGCGCGCCGCCGTCCACGCGGGCCTGAGCGGTCCAGGACCGCAGGTTTCACCATCATTTCCCATGCCATTCGTGGCGGCGGCCGTCAGCCGCGCATTGGTGGCGCGGCGCGTCATTTCCGGATCAATTCAATGCAACGGATCAAGACTTTAAAAAGCCTGTTGCCAAAAGCCTGTTGCGGGCGGCTTCGGCCGCCTCGTTCCTCTCCGTCCAGGCGCTCATCTGCATCGGAACCGTTTATTGGGCGATCGCCGAGACGCTCTATTTGTCCGGAGCCGGAGCGCTTGTCCTTGGCGTGCTATTCGCATTGCTGTCGGCGTATGTTCTGCTGACCGTGGTGCGCATGGCCTTCGACGCGGAGACCGACCCGGCCAACCAATGATCACGCTGCCGGGATGTATGGGGAGACCTGCCGGGCCGCTCGGCGCCGGTAGGTTTTTCGTCGGCCCGTTGCGGCAAAAACGGCCGCTTCCGCAGTGACGACACATTTGCGTGGCACGTCAGACAAAGCAACTTTTGGCGACGGACGGCGTTGCTTGGGGCGACGCCAGTTCGGGAGATGTCAGATGGACAGATTGCAATTCGAGGTGCCGGTGCGGATCGCGCCAGGATCCGGCTTGCCCGTCGAGGAGATCTACAGCGTCGAGCAGGCGCTCGATTTTCTCCAGGACTGGCCGGCACGCCGGCAGGGACCGGTTTATCAAAAGGCTTTCAATGCCTGCTTCGGCGCCACGGTGGATGTAGTCAAGACCGAGGATGCCTGCCGGGCATTCATGGCGTTCTGCCGTGTCACCGGACTGATGGCCAGCGACATGATGGCGCCACGCAAGCGTGGCAGTGAGGCCAGGGTGCTGCAGGCCTGAGGTCCGCTCCGTCTATCCCGATCAAACCAGCTTGACTTGATTACACATGACGATCCGCGACCGGATCGCCTCGATGGCGGCGTTAAGCTTCCGTTTCCATCTTCGCGGCTAGGCCATTGCTTGTTCAGCAATGGTTGATTCGTTGCGTCAGTCTCATGGTTCGGAAGATGTCCCCAGAAAAAGTCCGTGCATTCCCGATCGACCGTCAGCTATTCTTGGTTAAAGAAGTTGCAGCCAATCTCGGCAATCTGCACGGCGAGACCGCCACCTCCTTCTGGAGGGCAAAAGCGGTCGAGTTGGTTGATCTCGTCGTTGGATCCGGCAGGGACAGGGCGGCAGCCAGTGACGAAGTACGCAGGTTTTTCCTTGCCGTACAGAGAGAACTTTCGGCTGGCACGATCGCCGAAGCGACACCAGTTCTTTCAGCCTGAAGTAAATCCAATCGCCGATAACTTCACGCTATTTGCAACGATAGCGCACGAAACCGCGGGCGGCAATTCCGGCGCGGTTTCCGGCGATCCGGTGGTCGGCAGCGCCGCGCTTGGCTACAGGTCCGGCAATTTCGCCGTCGGCCTCGACTCGCAGGGCGATCCCGACACGCTGATGGGCTTCGCGCTTGGCGGCGTCGCGGGATCCTTCTCGGTGCCGGACGCGAGACTTCGGGCAACATCATCGGCGGCCATGCCGGCGCCTATGGTGCGCACAAATGGGGCCAGTTCTACATCAACGGCTCGCTGGCGATGGATCTCTACAGCAACACGACCGACCGCTTCACCTCGGTTCCGGGCGCGTCCGGTCCGCTCAATCCCGTGCCGGCGATCACGAGGGAGCACTCGACCGGTGATTTCATGAGCGCCGGCTTCGGCACCAGTCTCGAGGCCGGCTGGCGGCAGCCGATCGGTGCCGGCGCCATCACGCCGTTCGCCGGGCTGCAATTCCAGGCGCTGTCGATGCAGGCTTTTTCAGAAAAGTCGGCCAGCGACGGAGCGCTCGGCCTCGACTTCGACAGTCGCACGGTTATCTCGCTGCCGGTCTCGCTCGGCCTGCAGCTCGACACGACGGTCGCCGTCGGCGGAACGACGACGCTGCAGGCCTGGGGCCGCGCGGCATGGCAGCATGAGTTCAAGCCGGACCGCTCGGTGGAACCCAACACCTCCGTTTTCGCCACCTTCGATGGCAAGTTCGCCGACCGGGTGCAGACCTATGGCGGCAATGTCGGGTTCAGGGTGAACTGGTAGGGGCACGGCGTCGCTACGAACCAGGCTGGCAGCTCTGAGACTCGCCTTCACTGCCCGCATCTTGCCTTCGTGGCGGCTGTCCCGCTCGAAAAGCATGGACCATGCCATGATGTCGTCTGCCGGACCTTGGTCCCAAGTTTGCTGGACATAAGTCCTATCGTGCGCCGATCGGCCGACGAAAATTCTTTCTTTTTGAGGCCAATAAGCCATCGATCAAAAAATGAACCGAACTTTTTAGCCGTTCGTTCATATGTGCATGTCTTCTAATTTCTCATGACTTTCAAACGCTTCACCCGAATTCGGCTTATAGCGGACGGTATACGCCGGGGTACGAGCGCGAATGTTGCCACCATCTTCGCCCTGACCTTACCGATCGTCGTCGGCGCCGCGGGTTTCGGTATCGAGACGTCCTACTGGTATTACAACAGCCTCAAACTTCAGGCGACGGCCGACGCCGCGGCCTATGCGGGCGCGCTCGAACAAATCTCAGGGTCCGACAAGCCGACGATCACCGCAGCCGCGACCCAGTCGGCCGCCTCCAATGGGCTGGGTTCCGGCACGATCGTCGTCAACACGCCGCCAGCGTCCGGACCGAACACGGCGAAGAAAGCGGTCGAGGTCATCGTAAGCCAGAACCTCGATCGGATGTTCACCTCGATCTTTACGCGGGGCCAGGTTCCCGAACAGGCGAGGGCGGTGGCGCTCATCACCAATGCCTCGAAGGCCTGCGTGCTAGCGCTCGATCCATCCGCATCGCAGGCTGCGCTGTTTTCAGGCAACACCAGCGTGAAGTTCACCGGTTGCTCGGTGATGTCCAATTCGATCGCCTCGGATGCCATCAAGCTCCAGGGTTCGGCAGGCCTCCAGGCCGATTGCCTGATAACGGCGGGCGGCGTCTCTCTCAATAATCCCGTCACGACAGTTTGCGCAGCCCCGATCACCCAGGCGTTGCCTGCCGCCGATCCATTCGCCGGCCTGCCGGCTCCTGCGGCCACCAACCCCTGCCAGAACAGCAACAAAGCGACGCTGGCGCCGGGTACGTACTGTAATGGGCTCAGTCTCAGCGGCAGCGTCGCACTCCAGCCCGGCGTCTATGTCGTTCAGGGCAATCTCAAAATAAACGCCAACGCGGCCATCACTGGCACCGGGGTGACCATCTTCATGTCGGGCAGTTCGACGGTCAGCATAAATGGCAATGCCTCTGTGCAGCTCAGTGCGCCGACTTCGGGCACCTATTCAGGCGTTCTGTTCTATGGCGACAGGACAGGTAACAGCGCATCCAGCACCTTCAACGGCACGGCCGACTCGCTACTGACTGGGGCCATCTACTTTCCAAAACAGCAGGTCAGCTATCTCGGCAATTTCTCGGGCAACAGCGGCTGCACCCAGGTCGTTGCCAACACGATCCAATGGTCCGGAAACTCAACCGTCAATCAGGATTGCACGAGCCTTGGCCTGCACGATATTCCGGCCACGCAGTCCGTGGCGCTGGTCGAGTAGCCTGCCGTGGAGCGTCGATCGATCTCGTATCTTAAAGATGAGGCGGGCACTGCGGCCGTCGAGTTCGCAATGGTTCTGCCCTTTCTGTGCGTTGCGCTGCTCGGCATCCTCGACGGCTGGTCCTACGTGACGAGTTCACTGTCGATGCGCGCCGGCGTCAAGACTGCCGCGAACCTGGTCATGGCAGGATCGACCAACGATACGGCGACCCAGGCCGTTGCCATTTCGAGTTGGGAGAAGCGGCCGGCGGATGGCCAGGTCACGCTAAGCCGGATTTACATGTGCGGGGCGACCGTGGTCGACGCCGCCACCCTGTGCAGTGGGCCCAAGGCGCCATCGGTCTATGTCCAGATCCAGGCGTCGGCCACCTGGGTGCCGCCCTTCACCTTCGGCGTCTTTTCCACGTCCAGCGTCATCGGCCACCTGGAGGTGATCCGTGTCCGCTAGAGCCGTTCTTCGTTTCGCGGAAACGCAGGCCCGCACTATGTGCTTGCTTGGACACAATTCCGGACGGAAAACCGCTTCGCACTTTTCCTGGAATTGCGTCAGAGCGGTTCAGCGTTTGATGGAATCGTTGACCCGCTCTAACTCTTTGTTTCTGCGCAATTCCGGACGGAAAACCGCTTCGCACTTTTCCTGGAATTGCGTCATGGCAGCCGCGTTCAGGCGGGATCGATCGGGCGGTGCCGGGTTGGAATTCGCACTGATCGCCCCGTTTCTCATCATGCTTTTGTTTGGCATCTTCGCCTTCGGCTGGTCGATGAACTCCGTATCCAGCGTTCGCTATACGCTGGAGATGTCCGCACGCTCGCTGCAGCTTCAGAACACGCTGACCCAGGCCGACATCCAGGCTATCGCTACACAGAAACTTCAGGCCCTGGGTTTGAAGGATGTCGTCGTCACGATCGTCATGGATCCGGCGAGTGGCGGCTTCCGCATGGCACATCTGACTGCCAGCTATGCCTTCGTCATCGACTTTCCCTATTTCAGCGCTTTCCCGATCAACTACGCGACGACCGTTACCGTGCCGCTGGTCGGCGCGTAGGCCACGGTCTGCCGGGCATGGGCCTTGGTGGTCAAGTGACGCACGGCCTGCCTTGCCCTGCCGGGTCGCTATTGCGCGGCCGTCCGCAGGATTGTTGTCGCAATCGGCCTCGTTGCCTCAATCCGCCTTAGACAATGATCCGGAATATTGGGCCACATTGCCTGGGTGCATTCTCTGTCTACGGCCGCAACAGCTTCGCCAGGCGCTACGTTCGCCGCGTGGGTGGTGGTGGATGACGCGAAAAGAACCGTCTGGGTTATGAGAGCCGAAAAGGCGGCGACCTGGATCAGAACGGCAGCAAAGGCGATCTTTTTGAGCATGCGGCGAGAACGCGCGGCACTTCCACTGGTTCCCTCCAGGTCGCGCTGTTCTCGCGCGGGCGCGCCGACTACCCACTATCCCAGGACGGACCGCCGTTGCCGTCAATGGAACGGCGGATCCTTTGCAGCAGCAAAGGGTTCATGCGCCACGGACGTCGCGGTCCAATAGTCGGATGGCGGGCTCACGACGGTGTTCGGCATTGGCGCGATCGATGCCCTCCACGGTAATCGCGAAGGTGCCGTTTTCGACCCTACCTATCCAGCCTTTTGCTTTCAGATACCAGAGATGAAACTCGAGATGCTCACGGGGGCAGCCTGACAGGCGTTCAAGTTCTGTATCGCCAATGCCAGGATCATTGACGTCTTGTCGGCGTTTGACGTAAAGAAGCGAGAGAAGTTTTGCCTGAATTACGACGTCACGCTCTATACCTTTATTATTGCCGGTTTCCTCAATCAGCTCGCGGCGAAGCTTCAAGTGGTCTTTGTACTTGATGTCGTACTGAGCGCGTTTGACCGGGTCTTTCAGGATGTTATGGGCTTCCACGATTTCGCTAAAGCGTGCTTCATCGCCGGTGTCTTGATTGTCGGGATGGTAGCGCATGGCAAAGTAACGAAATACCCGCTCTAACGTTTCCGAGTTGGCATTCGGGCTAATTTCGAGAATTTCATAATAGTCAATGAACATAGAGTTGTGTCCCCCGTGGCGCGCTTTATATGCCGATTTGCCAGAGTACGGAATATCTGACGGCCAAGGACAAAGTCTGGATGGAAATGTCAGACCTTTGCTTTACAAAAACCAAGACCTTGGTCCGGTGGCAATGGATGGTCTCAATCACTGCCACGGACAGATGTCAGGCGCCTGTTGGGCGAGAGGCTTCAGGGTAAGCGCTTGCCAAGTAGACACCAGATTCGCGCCCCTGCACAGATCGGTAAGTCAGGATAATGTGCTGAGAGTTCAGCAAATTCGCCGAGAGAGGCGGTCATGGCAGACTGGTGATGTTCAACGTCACCTGATTCCCGCGAAGGAACGCCACCATGACCAAGACTGACTGCCAGCGCTGCCGTCAAAAACATTCTGCTATCGAACCCGGATGGCCGCACGAAGTGATCCGCGCGGTGATGCAGGAGGTGCTCGAGGCCGAGATGGACGAGGCGCTGCGGGCTTCAAAGAGCGAACGCACGCCGGAGCTCGCGGCCGGCGGCCATCTCGTCGTCATGATGACGGAATCGCGCGCGGGATCCAACGTCAGGGCCAAGTCAGAGCTCGGCTGGAGCCCGCGCCATGCCTCGTGGCGAGAGGGGTTTGCCGAAATCGTGCGGCCAGATGCGGGAATTGCCGCATGACATGTCCTGCGCGCGCCAGGCTATCGTCATCGAGATACCAGCAGTCGGCGTTGCCGGCGCCAAAGCGGAGGTCGAGGTCGCTGGGAGAAACGTGGTTAGGTATAGGGCATTCCCGGGCGCGGAAAGCGCCCGGAGATTGTGTTTTTCGGCTTACCGCCAGAGGTGAGCAGACATCGTGTGTCGAATGAGCGATCTACCTTGACGTTGAGCGAGATTCAGTGACGCGTCAGGAGGAGGACCATAAGGCAAAGGGTTTCAGCTGCACCCGCTGGTCGCCCCACAAGTATCGCACTTCTCACACGTCCCGTTCCGCACCATGGTGAAATTCTGGCACTCGGAGCAGGAATTGCCGGTGTAGCCCTGAAGCAGTGACTTGGCGCGGCGGTCGGCGGCGAGTTTCTTCGCCTCGGCTGCTTCATTGGCGGCCGCGTCGGTGAACAGGGCCGCGGCGCCGGAGGCCTCGGAGGCCGCGTCGGCGGCTTCCTCGAAGGCCATGTCCTCGGCCAATTCCTTGGCCCGCTCCTCATAGTCGCGCTTGTAGGCGATCGCCTCGTCGCTGGCCGGTTTCAACGCCAGCACGTTGGAGCCGGAGAAGGCCGACGGCGCCGAGCGGGCAGGGGTGCCGGAGGCGGAGCCGGCAAAACCCTTCGGCTCACTGCCGCTTACCCGGGAAACCAGCTTCACCGGTGAACCGCGCGTCAGGCCCTTGGAAACGGCGTCGGTCTTGCCTTCGCTGATGCCACGGCCAAGTGCGGTGTTGGAGAAGTCCGACTGGTCGACATGGGCGAGGTCGTTGCGGCCGAGATAGGAGATCGCAAGTTCGCGGAACACGTAGTCGAGGATCGACGTCGCGCTCTTGATGGCGTCGTTGCCGATCACCATGCCGGCCGGCTCGAACTTGGTGAAAGTGAAGGCATGCACATATTCGTCGAGCGGCACGCCGTATTGCAGACCGAGCGAAATCGCGATGGCGAAGTTGTTGAGAAGGCCACGCAGCGTCGCGCCTTCCTTGTTCATGTCGATGAAGATCTCGCCGAGGCGGCCGTCATCATATTCGCCAGTGCGCAGGAAGATGGTGTTGCCGCCGATCTTGGCCTTCTGGGTATAACCCTTGCGGCGACCGGGCAGCTTCTCCTGCTCGCGCGACACGCGCTCGATGATGCGCTCGACGATACGCTCGGTGATCTGCGCCGCCCGCGCCGCCTGCGGCGCCGCGATCAGCTGCTCGACCGCTTCGTCCTCGTCATCCTCGCCATCGGCGAGCAGCGAGGCATTGAGCGGCTGCGACAGTTTCGAGCCGTCGCGATAGAGCGCGTTGGCCTTCAGCGCCAGCTTCCACGACAGCATGTAGGCGTTCTTGGCGTCCTCCACCGTCGCATCGTTGGGCATGTTGATGGTCTTGGAGATGGCGCCGGAGATGAAGGGCTGTGCGGCGGCCATCATCTGGATGTGGCTGTTGATCGACAGCGAGCGCTTGCCGATCTTGCCGCAGGGGCTGGCGCAGTCGAACACGGCAAGGTGTTCGGCCTTGAGGAAGGGCGCGCCTTCCAGCGTCATGGCACCGCAGACATGGATGTTGGCTGCCTCGATGTCTTTCCTGGAGAAGCCCATTGCCGGCAGCATCTCGAACGAGAAGTCGTTGAGCTGCTCGTCGGTGAAGCCAAAGGTCTCCTTCACCCAGTCGGCACCGAGCGTCCACTGGTTGAAGACGAACTTGATGTCGAACGCCGACTTCAGCGCCGCGTTGAGCGCGCTGATCTTCTCGTCGGTAAAGCCCTTGGCCTTGAGCGAGCCGGGATTGATACCGGGTGCCTGGTTGAGGTTGCCGTGGCCGACCGCATAGGCCTCGATCTCGGCGATCTGGCTCTCGGAATAGCCGAGCGTGCGCAGCGCTTCCGGCACGGCGCGGTTGATGATCTTGAAATAGCCGCCGCCGGCGAGCTTCTTGAACTTCACAAGAGCGAAGTCGGGCTCGATGCCAGTGGTGTCGCAATCCATGACCAGGCCGATCGTGCCGGTCGGCGCGATCACGGTCGCCTGCGCATTGCGGTAGCCATGCTCCTCGCCAAGCTCGATGGCGCGGTCCCAGGCGGCTTTCGCATGCTCGGCAAGCGCCTGCTGCTTGAGATCGGCGGCGACCAGCGGCACCGGATTGACAGCCAGCTTCTCGTAGCCGTCCCTGTCGCCATAGGCGGCGCGGCGATGGTTGCGCATGACGCGCAGCATGTTCTGGGCGTTGCGGTCATAATCCGGGAAGGCGCCGAGCTCGGAGGCCATTTCCGCCGAGGTGGCGTAGGCGACGCCGGTCATGATCGCGGTCAGCGCGGCGCAGATGGCGCGGCCCTCGTCGGAATCGTAAGGAATGCCCGAGGTCATCAAGAGGCCGCCGATATTGGCATAGCCCAGGCCGAGCGTGCGGTAGTCGTAGGAGAGCTTGGCGATCTCCTTCGACGGGAACTGCGCCATCATGACGGAGATTTCGAGAACGACGGTCCACAGCCTGACCGTATGCTCGTAGGCGGCGATATCGATCGTGCCGTCGGCATTGCGGTAAGGGAGCAGATTGATCGAAGCGAGATTGCAGGCCGTATCGTCAAGGAACATGTATTCAGAACACGGGTTGGAGGCCCGGATCGCACCAGCCGAAGCGCAGGTGTGCCAGTCGTTCATCGTCGTGTTGAAATGCAGGCCGGGATCGGCCGAAGCCCAGGCGGCGTAGCCGATCTTTTCCCAGAGATCCCTGGCCTTTAGCGTCTTCAGCACCTTGCCGTCCTTGCGGGCGGTCAGCTGCCAGTCGCCATCCTGCTCGACGGCGCGCAGGAAATTGTCCTTCAGCGACACCGAATTATTGGAGTTCTGGCCCGAAACTGTGAGGTAGGCGTCCGAATCCCAGTCGGTGTCGTAGGTCTTGAACGACATCGAGGTATAGCCCTGCTTGGCGAACTGGATGACGCGGTAGATGTAGTTCTCCGGCACGGCCGACTTCTTGGCCGCTTTGATCTCGCGCTTCAGCGCGGTGTTGATCGACGGGTCGAAGCAATCGTCATCCTGACCTTCGCAGTTGACGCAGGCCTTCATGATGGCTTCGAGATGCTTCTTGACAATTTTGGAGCCGGTCACCAGCGAGGCGACCTTCTGCTCTTCATTGACCTTCCAGTCGATGAATTCCTCGATATCGGGGTGATCGGCATCGACGATGACCATTTTTGCGGCGCGGCGCGTCGTGCCGCCCGACTTGATGGCGCCCGCAGCGCGGTCGCCGATCTTGAGGAAGCTCATCAGGCCGGAAGAACGGCCGCCGCCCGACAGTTTTTCACCTTCGCCGCGCAGCAGCGAGAAGTTGGAGCCGGTGCCGGAGCCATATTTGAACAGGCGCGCCTCACGCACCCAAAGGTCCATGATGCCGCCCTCGTTGACGAGATCGTCCTGCACGCCCTGGATGAAGCAGGCATGCGGCTGCGGATGCTCGTAGGATGATTTCGACTTGGTCAGCTTGCCGGTGAAGGGGTCGACATAGAAATGACCCTGGCTCGGACCGTCGATGCCATAGGCCCAGTGCAGGCCGGTGTTGAACCATTGCGGCGAGTTCGGCGCCACGCGCTGGGTGGCCAGCATGTAGGCGAGTTCGTCGCGGAAAGCGCGCGCGTCGTCTTCCGACTTGAAGTAGCCGCCTTTCCACCCCCAATAGGTCCAGGTGCCGGACAGACGGTCGAAGACCTGGCGGGCGTCGATCTCGGAACCATAGCGCTCGACTTCCGGCAGCTTGGCAAGTTCGGCCTCATCGGCGACCGAGCGCCACAGGAAGGAGGGGACGTCGTTCTCCTCGACCTTCTTCAGCCGCGCGGGGACACCAGCCTTGCGAAAATATTTCTGCGCCAGGATGTCGGCCGCCACCTGGGAGAACTGCGCCGGCACATCGATATTGTCCAAGCGGAACACCACCGAGCCATCCGGATTCTTGATCTCGGAAAGCGCCTTGCGGAATTCAATCTCCGCATAAGCAGATTGCCCCGGCTTGGTGAAACGACGCTCGATGCGCATTGGTCCTGTCCCTTTTGTCTATATATAGCGCTTTCGTCAGGGGATTTCTGCCCCAAATGCGAAAAGCACAGTCCGCCGTTTGCAGGCATCGCGAACAATGCCGGCATCTCCTCTTCGCAAGCTGCTGCCGCGCGCGCAACAAGACGCCTTGCCAGGCGCTTGCCGAGGCTGCCAACCGACCTTGCGGGTCCTTCGAAACTGAATTTTTCGATTCCCTCGATCGAGGGAAATTCACACTATCTAGCGCCGAACCTACCTGCAAACACTAAATATAGTATTAACAGACAATTTATTCCAGTCCGACAATTCTCCCTTTCGTCGCCCCATGCCCCACAATCCCAACGCTTCCGCCGGCCTCGTAACAGGCGGAAATGCGGGAAAAAAACACACATAATCCGGGAAAAAGACCGGGCTCAGAACTTTCCGGTCGCGCTCTCAACAGGAGCGCATGGCCTATAAAAGGCGACTCGTTTTGCGCCGTCAAGGATTCGTTTGCGTAGCTTTTGTGACCCCAACATCTTGTGTGTCACACATGTGGATAACGGGGATAGAAATGCGCCGCCGCGATGGTCGTCTGGGTCGCCGGTTTGCGAATTGCCGACGTTGGGAGGCGCCGGGCAAATCGTGGTTCAGCCGTAATGCAACCTCGGTTTCGGCTCGGTGCCGGTGAACTGCACGCCAATCCTGTCTTTGCGGCGCCAGCGGACCTCGCAGCGATAGCCGACGCTGTCGAGCGGCACGTAAAGAAGGAAGCGATCGGGAATCCGGGCCTCGAGCGGTATTTTCAGTTCGGCGCCGCCCGCATGCTGGTTGCGCAGCAAAACGGCGACTTCCGAATGGGACCCGGTGATGATGCTTGCACCCTTGAGCACGCGAGGGCGGCGCTCGCGCTTGGGCTTGCCCGGGTCTTGCTGAAGTGGGTCTACAGGTTTCGCCATCGATCAAACGCCAGATTGGCCGCTTCCTAGCGAAGAAAAATTAGCAAACCATTCATGCGGCACATCACAGGCGTGTGAATCCGCCGTGGCGCACGCGGCACAGGCCGGCGGCGGTCTAGGAAAATTTGTGCGGGTCGGCGCAGAAATAGGCGATGATCTGGCACAGGTCGGGTTCATGGACCATGCGCACCGCTTCGCTGGAATTGACCCATTTGCGGGTGCGGGCGTGTTTTTCTTTCCAGCGGTCGGCGATCTTGTCGACATGCAGCGGAAACACCAGCACCTCGCAGGGTACTTCTTCGCCGGAGGCCAGCACCTTGGCATAGAAGTAGCGACCGGCTTCGAGATGAGAGACGCTACCGCGCAATCCGGCTTCCTCGCCAGCCTCGCGTGCGGCCGCCTCGCAGAGCGGCTCCCTGGCCTCAGGCCAGCCTTTGGGAAGCACCCAGCGGCCGGTGTCACGGCTGGTGATCAGCATGATCTCGACACCGTTCCCCACATTGCGCCAGGGCAGGGCGGCAACCTGCAGGCGGCATGGAGCCATACCGAAGAGCCGTTGGACCCGTTCAGCCAGATGGTTGTGCGTCGTTGGCCTTATCAACATCGGAGAAGCTAGCCCCAGCCTCCAGAATCGTTTGCCGCCTCACGGATTCTACGACTAATCGTGACCAATAAAAGTAAAAACTTTGATCAGGCTGGCCGGTTCCCTCAACAAAGGTTGATTTCACAGGACATTCTGCCTTCGCGGGCTTGGCCGCGCAGGCAAATATTGTCGCTGGTGACGGCTTAAACTGGAAAAAGCGCCCGTTCCGAATCAGCCGGCGTGATCGTCAGCGATCGGCTTCTGATAGGTGAAGCCCATATCCCAGGGAAAATAGATCCAGGTGTCCTGGCTGACCTCAGTGACGAAAGTATCGACCAGGGGCCTGCCCTTGGGCTTGGCGTAGACGGTGGCGAAATGGGCCTTGGGCATCATCGCCCGTACGATACCGGCGGTTTTGCCCGTGTCGGTCAGGTCGTCGATGATCAGCACCCCGGCGCCATCATCGGCAAGCAGCGCCGGCGTGACTTCCTTCAGCACCTGCAACTGCCCCTGGCTGGTATAGTCGTGATAGGAGGCCACACAGACCGTCTCGATGATGCGGATGCCCAACTCGCGCGAGATGATCGCCGCTGGAACCAATCCGCCGCGCGTGATGCAGACGATCGCCTTCCATTGCCCCTTGTTGGTGCCGGCAAGCCGCCAGGCGAGCGCGCGGGCGTCACGATGGAACTGGTCCCAGGAGACCGGGAAGGCTTTTTCGGGAAGGGACATGTCTCGCGCACTCCGCAGCACGCGAGGACCGCGTGCAAGAAAACAGGGGAATGCGCGCGGAATTAACTGGAAACCCTTGGGTTTGGCAAGGGTGGCCACCAGTGATCGTTGTGGACTTATCGCGACAGGAAGGCCGCAACCTGCGCGGTGCGCAGGACCGTGCGCGTCACCCCGCCGAACAGAAGCTGACGCAGCCAGGAGTGGCTGTAGGCGCCAAGAACCAGGAGATCGGCACCGCTTTCGGCGACCCTGTTCTGGATCATGTCATCGACAGACGTGCCGCCCGATTTCAGCACCGAGACGCTGACGGTGGCGCCGTGGCGTGAAAGGGCGGAGGCGATTTCGGCACCGGCGGCTTCCGGGCTTTCGTCGAGCGTATCGGGCGGATCGATGACCAGTATGTCGGTTTTCTCGGCCTCGATGATGAAGGGCAACGCGTCAAAGGCGGCGCGGGCGGCTTCCTTGCTGCCGTTCCAGGCGAGCAGCACGCGTTTGAAGGTGGTGACCAGCGGGCCGGCGTGGGGCACCACCAGGACCGGCCGGCCGGCGTCATAGACCAGCGTATCGACGTCGGCACTGGGGTCGCCGCCGGTCTCGCGTTGGGCGGCTATGATGAGATCGGCGGCGCGCACGCTTGAAATGCCCGTCAGCGCGCTGTCGCCGGAAAAGCTCTCCAGGCTGCGCCACTCGAAGGAGAGGCCGGAATCCTCGATACGCCTGAGAAACACGGCCTGGAGTTTGTTGGCCCGCTCGCGGTTCATGTCGGCCGAGACCTGCAAGAACTCGGTGTCCGGGAATCCGGTTGCCGATGTGTAGGGTACAGGAAGCGCCTCGGCATGGATGCCGATCAGATGACTCTCGAAGCGGCTGGCAAGCGGAATGGCACAGTCGAGCACGCGCTCGGCATCCTGCTCGTTCTGCAGAATGGCAACCATCGTCTTGAAGCGCATGATGATCCCTCAATCTTGCGAGCGCCGAACCAGTCGGAAAGAAACGTGGCCGCGCCGTGCTTGGTTCCGGCCTCGAGCCGATCAGCCCGCCTTGACGGCGAATCCCGCCACCATAGCCTCGACATCGGCGCGCGCGGCGTCGAGCGCCTCCTGGCTACGGGCACGAACGACCAGTTCAGTCCAGAACTTGCCATCGCCATATTTCGGATAGGAGCCGATGATCGTGTCCGGATGCGCTTTCTGGATCTCGCCCAACGGCCCGCCGACAAGGCCTTCACCGAAGGGGCAGTGCACCGCCGCCGACAGCATCTTCGTGCCGGTCTTCAGCGTCGGCACGACATTGTCGAGCATGGCCTGGAAGATAGCGGGCACACCGGCCATTACATGGACATTGCCGATGCGGAAGCCGGGCGCCACCGACACCGGGTTGTCGATATGGTCGGCGCCGCGCGGCATCCGCGCCATGCGTTTGCGCGCCTCTGTATATTCGATGCCACGCGCGGCATAGCTCGCCTCCAGCATCGCGTAGGCCTTGGCATCGTATTCGCAGGGCACGCCGAACGCCTTGGCGATCGAATCGGCGGTGATGTCGTCATGGGTGGGACCGATGCCGCCGGTGGTGAATACATAGGTGTAGCGTGCGCGCACGGCATTCACAGCCGCGACGATCTCGTCTTCCTCGTCGGGGACGATGCGCACCTCCTTCAGGTCGATGCCGATCGCCGTCATGATGTCGGCGAGATGGCCGATGTTCTTGTCCTTGGTGCGGCCGGACAGAATCTCATCACCGATGACAAGCATGGCGGCGGTAACGATTTCGGGCATGAAGGCTCCGGCAAGACGGGTCGTCTGGGAAGGCGATGTCGCCTGAGATAGCGCGGCGCGCGGCCTGCTGCAATGCCACGCGGCCGGCGCTGTGTTTCGACCGGCCGGCGGCATCTGCATTCGCAATTCAATGTGAACGTGTCGACGGTGCCGGCCACATGCCGCAGTTCGTCGAACCGAAGCGGGTCGTTGATTTCATAGAGCGGATTGCAGCCCGTGCATTCCATCACCGCGGCCTCACAACAATTTCAATGAACCATCCCGCTGATCGCCGGGTTTACCCCGTGTCGCACCCAAGGCGGCCAAGATACGGAGTGATTCAATGTATACGAAACTTCTCGCGGCGTCGGTTCTGACAATCGGGCTCGCAACATCGGCGATGGCCCAGCCGTCGGACGGCACGTATTCCAGCCATCACAACTGGTGGCTGTTCGGCAATGAGGATTCCCAAGGCGTCGACCAGAGCACCACCGGAAGCATCAATGCGGATGGCAGTGGGCTGAACAGCCTTGGCAACCCTGGTCCGGTCGGGCCTTGTGCGTCCAGCACCCCTGGTCCCGATGCCAATGCCGGGCTGAACGTCAACGATCAGTACTGCGGCAAATAATTCCGCCGGGGCGGCTGCTGACCGCAGGACGTCGTCTCTCCTGACGTCCGCGGTCGGCACCCTGTCTTTGTGCGGGCAAGTTTTTTTCTGCTGGCAGTTTAGTCGGAAACCTCGGTCTGTGGCCGGTCGCGGCCATCGGCCAATTCCTCGTGCCATTTGCCCTCGGCGTCCTCATACTGGATGCCGTCCGTGGCGCCCGCGACTTGCTGCTCGGCCGAAGCGATTTCGGCGGCGCGCAACGCGTCCTGGTGGGTGGGAAACGTCTCCGAGAAGGTCGAGCCGACCTTGTAGGCCCAGCCACCGTCATGTTCGACGATCTTGTAAGTCAGCTTCGCCATTAAAAACCTCCGGTTGAAAGCTCCGCCTGCTCAATGCAGCCGGTCGTCGGATAGCCTGTCGTCGGGCACAAGCACTTCCGATTCCCTGGCGGCCTCGATCAGTGCCCGTCGTGCATCCGCTGTCGAACGATAACCTTCCAGCACTTTGAGGCAAGTGTCGAGAGCATCACGGTGACGCGGGCCGCGATTGAGCGGCCAAACCGTCATCAGGCACTCCGCCGCTTCCTGGGTGCTGCGGATATGGCGATATTTGCCGACATGGCCAAGCTCGACCACCACGGGCGTTTCAAAGGGTTTGCTGTCCATCATGGCCGCAACGCAAAGCAGCCAATTTGGTTTCAAAAATGGCCTTCAGACTGCGCCCAAAAGTCGCGTCGAGTTTGCAACGCGACTTAAGTTTGTTCGATGCATGTCGCTGGGCAGGACCGCGCCGGCATTGGGAGGTGGGATCGCTCAGCCCGCCGCCTTCATCCAGTGTTCCATCGTCGTCACCGAGCGGGCGAGCTGCGGCGCCGGATGGATCTTTTCGCTGAACGTGGCGGCCGCACGCCAACCCCAGCGTGGGTCGGCCAGGAAGGCGCGCGCCAGCGCCACCATGTCGGCGCGGCCCTCGGCGATGACAGCCTCGGCCTGCTTCGGATCGTCGATCAGGCCGACCGCACGGGTCGGGATCCCGGCGCCCTTGCGCACGGCTTCCGCCAGGTGCACCTGATAGCCGGGGCCGGTAGGCAATTTCTGCAACGGCGAGTTGCCGCCGCTGGAGCAGCAGAGATAGGCGACGCCCTCGGCCTTGAGCGCTTTGGCCACCTCGATCGCGTCATCGACGTCAAAGCCGCCATCGACCCAGTCCTTCACCGACAGCCGCGCGCCGAGCATCAGGCTTGGTGCTGCTTTCTTCACCGCCCTGGCGATCTCGACCGCGAGACGCATCCGGTTTTCCAGCGAGCCGCCCCAGCGGTCCGTGCGCTGGTTGGAGAGCGGCGACAGGAACTGGAAGATCAGGTAGCCATGCGCGGCATGCAGTTCGATGAAGTCGAAGCCGGCGCGTTCGGCCCGCCTTGCGGCCTCCGCGAACCGCTCGATGAGCTGGAGGATCTCGTCGTCTTCCAGCGCACGCGGCACGTTCCAGCCGGTGTCGTAGGCTATGGCCGAGGCTGAAACGGTCTGCCAGGGATCTTCGTTTGGCTGCAACGGCCCGCCGCCTTCCCAAGGCTTGCGGTTCGAGGCCTTGCGGCCGGCATGGGCAAGCTGCGTGCCGAACTTGGTGCCCGGGGCGGCAACGCGTCTGGCCGCGTCCAGCGCCCGCCGCGTGGCGGCTTCATTGTCTTCGGAATAGAGGCCGAGGCAGCCATGGGTGATACGCCCACGCCGTTCGACATCGGTCATCTCGACAGTGACCATGCCGGCGCCGGACATAGCCAGGTTCATCCAGTGGTAAAGATGCCAGTCGCTGGCCGAGCCGTCCTCGGCGGAATACTGGCACATCGGCGCCACGGCAATGCGGTTGGGAAAGCTGAGCCCGTCGAGCGTGATGGGCTGGAAAAGCGATGTCGTCATGGAAGAAACTCCGGGGAGGGAACCTGCTATTTAGGCAACGGATCTCCTCCGTGCCACACACGAGGGAGTGAAACGCCTGCTGGACCAATCGCTGGCCCGATTGCGCCGCAGCCGGTTCGCCGCTAGGGCTGCCTGCGCCAGCAGATCAGAGGTGTCCGATGGAAGACCGCGTTCGCATCCGCTCGGAAGAGGTTCTTTCCGACGATTGGGCGGTCCTGAAGAAGACCGTGCTCGACTATCGCCGGCGTGACGGCCAGTGGGAAACGCAAATCCGCCAGACCTATGATCGTGGCGATGGGGCGGTGATCCTGCCATATGACCCTTTGCGTTCGACCGTGCTTCTGGTGCGCCAGTTCCGCTATCCCGCCTACGTGACCGGCCATCGCGAACCGCTGATCGAAGCCTGTGCCGGACTGCTGGATGAAAACGATCCGGAGACCGCCATCCGCAAGGAAGCCGAGGAAGAACTCGGCTACCGCCTGAAGGATGTCGAGCGGCTGTTTTCGCCTTACATGAGCCCGGGCAGCGTCACCGAGCGGCTCTGGTTCTTCGTCGCCCGCTATTCGCCCGCCGACCGCATCTCCGCCGGCGGCGGCGCCCCGGAAGAAGGTGAGGACATCGAAGTTCTGGAAATGCCGCTCGACGAAGCGCTCGCCGGCATAACCGACGGACGCATCGTCGATGCCAAGACCATCATCCTGATCCAGCATCTGAAGCTGAACCCGATCGCGGCTTGAATCGTGTTCTGGTGCCCTCCAGGCTCCTGGCTTGGCAAATCTGGGGCCAGACAGTGCATCAACCGAGCGGAACTCGCTCTGCAACGCGCGGTAGAAACGTTGGACGAGGACTGTGATGTCGGGATTATATCGCGGTTTGCAGCCGGATCAGGTCCGCGCAGCGGCGTGATCGAGGCCAAACAGCGCCTGACGAAGCTCGATCCGCCAAATGCGGGATAACATTGGGATTGCTCAGAACGATTGCGATATTTCATCGCTGCCCGGACGGTCCGCGCCCGACCGTGGCGGGCCTTTTATGCCAACCCTACCGAGATGACGCTGACACGAACGATTTCTGAGGAGCAGCGGGCGTCGTCCGACGCGCGCGCACCTGGCTCCTGCAAGCCTGTAATATTAGCAATAAACGATATATTAATGACTGAGATGCAGCTTTGACACAGGGAGGGAACACGTTCTCGTCGACGTTCCAACGCGTCCTGGAGCGCCGGAAACGCTATGCGGAGCAAACGCATGAGTGTCGGAGCAGCTCTCGAACAATTGCTGCGGTTGATTCATCGCCGAGCCATGAGATTAGCGGCGTTGCCGGAGGATGAAAGGGATTCGCACTACGATCTCATCCGCCTGTCATGTTGCGCGGCCGCCGAGCACATTGGACAGAGTCCCGACAAGGCAGCCCTCACCGCAAACGATATGGTTGAGTTTGTTCGCGCGCTGGTCGGAATCATTGAGATGGGCGGTGGGCCAGACCACGGGCGAAGCACCGATCAGCGGCCACCGGTACGACATTTTGGTGGCCAAGAGAATGGCACCACGCGCATCTAACAAACGGGGACGAACGCCGTGGCGGCTCCGTGCGTTCCTTCTATGTCGAGCGCGCCACGAAGCATCTGCGCGCGATGTGCTGGTCCGCAACGCCGACCGCAAATCGACGCTCATGACCGACGAGTCGAACTTCTACACCTTCACTGGACAGGAGTTTGCCGACCACGCCACGGTCAAGCACACTGGCGGCGAATACGTTCGCTACGAAGCCGGCCGCATCGTCCACACCAACACAATTGAGAACGTGTTTTCAGTCTTCAAGCGCGGCATGGTTGGGGTCTATCAGCATTGCGGCGAGGCGCACTTGCACCGCTACCTTGCCGAGTTCGATTTCCGCTACAATCGCCACGCCAAGCTTGGCTTCACCGACCAGATGCGCGTTGACGCCATCATGGAAGGCATCGAAGGCAAGCGACTGACCTATCGAAGCGCTCACTAGAGCAAAGACCTTGCGCCAGAAGGCGCGCCGACTCCACAGAATGAGAAAGAAAGCGTAAGCGTTGTTTGGTCAAAGTTAAAAGGGGGGACCAAACATTATGCCTACTGACAGCGAACGCCGGATCGAAACAGCCTTAGATCAAATATCCGGGCAAATCGCGGCTCTTGCCGGCATCATATCGCAATTGCCAGACACGCAACGGCTAGACAGAGGACGAGCGAAAAGAGAAGCAAATAATTTCTTATCTTCGCCCAATGGGCGGCGTCACGCTGAGAAGCTAATTGACGATCTTCTTCCCGCATTTCCGAAAAAAGGCGACCAAGGTCAGGGATGACCGACTCTACCATTGGGGCGTTCCTTTCTTAGGAAAAAGCCCGCTCAATCAGCGGGCTTTTCTTCCTTTTTGACCGGCTTCTTACCGGGCTTTGCGCTGGCCTTGTTGGGGTCAGGCGGCGTCTTCACCAAGCGCTCCATGATGCGCCTCGTTTCATCCAGGTCTTTGTCGGTCTCAGCCATATGCCGGAATTCCCAAAAGAGCTAGTTTTCCGCCCAACGCGCGACGAAACCTACATCGCATTTGCTGCTGCCGTCGACGCTTGGTCGAAGGTCGAATGGCAAATGATGTTTCTGTTCAATTCCGTCAGCACTCCCACCGATCTTAACAAGTCTGGCTCGATCCTCCTGTCAATCATCGGGATTCAAGCGCAGTTGCGCGTCATAGAAGCAGCTGCGCGGTCTCACCTTCGCAAACACCCCGATCTTCTGAAAGACGTAGAACGCACAACCGAAAAAATCGGGAAGAAGGCGACGGTCAGGAACCGTATAATTCATGGGCGATGGAATGAAACGCATCACTTTATTGGCGAAGAATACCAGCATACTGAACTGCTCCGCACCTTCTCTGTCGAGCAGATTTTCGGTCCTAGCTACACAACGGAACAAGAGCGGAAGGCTTTGCTAGGAAAATTCCTTTTCGACAAAGCCGAACTCGACAAGGCAGCCGAGATGTTCGAGCATTTATCGAAAACCATATTTGAACTTCAGTTCAGGATCGTGAGCGCGTTCCTGCCAAGATTGGGTTAGCGAGCAGCTGCGCAGCAATCAGCTCGAAACGCGACTGAGAATCGTTAGCACCAACGCCAAGCCCAACCGCCTCGCGTATTTCGTTCGCAAACGCGGTTATGATTTCTTGATCTGTTGGCGGGTTTCCGCCTAGTGCCGGCCTGTCGCCTTCCGGCTTATGTGATTTGGTCGCTTTTGTCATGTATATAATTAGGAATGTAATCCTTCCGTAGCGGCGACCCCTTCAAGAACGGAGATCGCCAAATGGCCAGGAGCAAACCATCCAAACAGCTTTCCGAGGCGGAAATCGAGCGCTTCCTAGCGGCGGCCGAGGCGCTTCACTTGAGCATCGTGAAGCCATTTATATCGCCGCAGTGCAATCATTACCGCTCAATGCAAGACCTTCATGAGGCGCTGTTGAAGGCCGTGCGGGAAGTGACGGGAAAGGAGGTCGAGTTCATCCAGTGGAATACCACGGGGCCGGTGCGGCCGAGTGACCCTTATGAGATCAACCCGCTACAGCGTGGCCTATAGCGATGCCCAGGCCGATCGCGAAGCCTTGCGGACGCGTCGAAGCCCTATCTATCTACGTCGTTTCAAACAAGCCCCGACGTTTGGATCAGGTGGGCAACTCTCATACCGAGGCGAATGGTGAATTCGCCTTGATTGGCGGCGAAGTCCCAGCCGAAAATTGCCGCCCAGCCAAAAAGCACAATGGAGAAGCGCATGCTCCAATTCTAAATTGGGCGCATTGAACAAACGTTAAGGTGTGGCTTGGCTGGTGTGCGCTCGGCCCGCAGACTGTGAGCGGCTTTGACGACGGCAGGGGCATCCCATACGACGATCGCGAACTGGACAACAGCGACGATGAGGACGACGGCACCGAGGAGCCGACGCTAGGCGCACCGAACCGTCACCACAATCAAACGCATTGGGCGGACGGCGCGCGTGGCGACCATGAACGGGAGGTATGCACCGACCGCGAAATGGACCATGCCGAGTGCGATTTTCCCAGCTTTATCGAGGGCGGGCAGGGGATCTGAAATCCCCAGTTTTATCAAAGTCTAACGACCGGGAAAGCGAACTGGAAAGGACACTTAGTAACAGTTGATTCAACCATTGCTGGTATTATTCCATGTATGGTGGCGGCTCCGACAGTGCGGCGGGGGCTGGGTTGCCGGAGCCGCCTGCGCAGTCCGGTTGGGGTTTGACCGCGCTGTTCCAAAATAGGACAGCGCGGTCAACGATTCATTAAGATGCTCCCCAGCACCTCCGCTGATTGCCCGGCGGCTTCGGCTTCCGGGCCTTTTTACTGCTCAGTCGAACTCCGCTGGTGTGTCAGGATCGTTCGACCAGATGGTCTTGCCATCCTTGTCGATCGCCAAGAACAGGAAGCGGCGCGACTCAAAAATCTCTTGAGCTTTGTTTTTTGCTTCCTCGCGGTCCTCAGTTTCCAAAAAGCAATAGGTCCACTCGTCTTCGCTGTTCGAGGCCCAAACCTGATAGACGGCCATTACCATCCCCTTTTTGGCCCAACCGCTTAATGGCCGGGCTGTGTCTTTTTAATCGACCCCGTAAGCAAAATTATTGCAGGCTTCGAATCCTCTGCACCAACCGGAACTTTAGGCCTTCCTCCGGGCTGTATGTGACATCATCCACCGCGTAGATCGCGATGTAGCCCTTGCGTTCGAAGCCAATTAGGTTTCCAGCAGCATCAACGATCGGTTTGTCGTCGGTGAGGATCACCCGCTCGGTTTGTTGAACTGCTTGGACCAATTCCAAAATTTGCGAAGAGTTAGCGTAGCCTTGCCTCTGAAAGCGGTCGTGGTGGACGAGACCTTTGACCCAATACTTGTGGACGCATGGGAGGCTCTCTCCGTCGACATTGGCGAACCACGATCCTCGATGGCCCTTAGCTTTTGCTGGCGTCATGCAAGTGTTCTCCCTCCTAGTTGACTGTCTCGGCTACCTTGGCGGCTACCCACGTCACGTTTTTTCAGGGTAGCCTACGGCAATGGTAGATTTCAAATAAGTAAGCAATTTCAAAGTGGTGCGGACGACGGGAATCGAACCCGTACGATCAGAGATCGAGGGATTTTAAGTCCCTTGCGTCTACCAATTCCGCCACGTCCGCAGGCCAGCCCTTTTCAGATGCCAGACACAGGCCGTCAAGTCGTGTTCTCGCGTTCTCGAACGCGCAACCCAGAGGAGGGGCGCGCGGCGATACTGGCGCGATCGCGGAATTATCAACGGCGCAGGCATTGCTAAACATCCTCGCGGTGGATTTGATCCGCCAAGGCCGGCGCCTCTCAGGCCCACCCCATTCCC